>DATHHR010000137.1:0-21534 GCA_035317105.1 Ferruginibacter sp.
ATTGTAGATACGCGCCACAATTATAAGTTTGGCATGTACACATTAGAAAAAGGTTTTACCATGAACGATGATATGGCCGTTTTTCTAAATGAAAATCCTGATATTGAGGTCAGTGTTGTTACTGGTTAAGCTATAAAAAGATCCCCCTTCAAAAATATTGAAGGGGGATCTTTTTTATGTTTTATGTTAGCGCTTCTCTTAGCTTATAGCTTAATAAAGTGAGAAGTTAAATTTACCGTTAGTAACTGTAGCAGTAGTAGTGCTTGTAGAATCACCACCTTCGTATAATTTACCGCTAAATGTTCCCTGAAGATATCCGCCAAGTGATATTTTAGAAGGACTTAGATGAGCACCCGCGCTTTCATACTCTATACCATTTAACTCTAATTCAATTAATACATGAGCCGAAGTATCTGTATCAAGGTAAGTAATAGGTTTCAGTGCTCCTCCGGTAGTAGTAACTACTTCAATTCCTATTCCGTTTACAGGAGATGTAGATGAATCAGCAACAGAACCTAGAAAACCTTCTTCGTCACCAATGTGAACTTCCTCAATTTCTACTACATTTTTAAAAGTGTGAAAAGTGTCATTGATCGTTGCAGAAATTTCGCCTGCAGCAATTCCTGAACCGCTGCTTTTTTTACATGAACTGAATGCAATCAATGCGATCAGCGCCGTTAATGATAATAATTTAATTTTCATAATATGTCTTTTTTTGGTTTTGATTTGAATGCGGCGAAGATAGAAAAAAAAATATCTATCAAGAAAAACCCCCTTAAAAAGGGGGTAATATTCTAAATAGTCAATAAATAAATTGAATTAGTAAAGCGAGAAATTAAATTTACCGTTAGATACCACCGCAACAGTAGAACTGGTAGAATCTCCGCCCTCGTATAATTTACCGCTAAATGTTCCCTGAAGATAGCCACCAAGTCCTACCTTAAAAGGACTGAGATGAACAAATGCATTAGAATAATCAACGCCGTTCAATTCCAATTCAATTTCCATTTCAGTTGCAGTATCAGTATCAAGGTAGGTTTTAGGTTGCAAGCTACCACCCTCACTAACCAAGGTTATTGCCATTCCGTTACCCGTAGCCGAATCCAATATGGCGCCTATAAACCCTAGTTCCGAACCGCTATGAAGAGACTCAATCTCTTCCACATTTTTAAAGGTGTAAGATGAGTCATTGATCGTTGCAGAAATTTCGCCGGAAGCGATTCCAGAACCGCTGCTTTTTTTACATGAACTGAATGCAATAAGTGCTATCAGTGCCGTTAATGATAATAATTTAATTTTCATAATATGTTTTTTTGGTTTGATTGGAATGTAGTGAAGATAGAAAAAAAAAGTTCTATCAAAAAAAAGAAAAACCCCCTTAAAAAGGGGGTAAATATTCTCAACAGCTTACTTCACAGCTATTAAAATTAGTACTAATAAGATACTAGGTTAAATTTACCGTTGGTAACTACTTTAGCAGGCAATGTGCTATCTCCGTTTGGATATATTTTACCGCTAAATGTTCCCTGGTTAGAGCTGGTAAGCGTTACCTGGAAAGGCGCAATTTTGGTAAAGCCATTGTCGTATTCTATACCATTTTGATTGAATTCAACTTCCATTTCAACTGTACTATCAGTTTCATAATAGGTTTTTACTAACAGTTTGGCAGTATCAAATCTCACCATTGTCAACTCGAATTCAGCTTTCGCAGTAGTATCTGCAAATTGTCCCCCAAAACCAAATACAGGGTTTTCGTTAACTACTTCATATTCATACTCATCACTGAAATGATATGCGGTGTCGGCAATAGTAGCAGTTAATGATCCAATTTGTGCGGAACTGCTGCTTTTTTTACAAGAAGCAAATGATATTAATGCCAAAAAGGCTATGATCGGTAAATAAGTTATTTTCATGATAATCAGGTTTATTTATAATTATTGATATTGTTAAGGTTGATGAGAATTAGTAAATTAAGAAGTTAAATTTACCGTTGGTAATTACCTTGGCTGGCAATGTACTATCTCCATTCGGATATACTTTACCGCTAAACGTTCCCTGGTTAGGGCTGGTAAGCGTTATCTGGAAAGGCGCAATTTTGGTAAAGCCATTGTCATACTCTATACCATCATGATCAAACTCAATATCAATTTCCACTAAGCTATCGGTTTCATAATAGGTTTTTAACGCCAATTTTGAACTGTCGAATCTCGCCATTGATATTGTAAATTCGTTATCGTTAAGGGTGTCAGCATAATCTGCAGAGAAACCGTATTCTGCACCGATATTAAATCCTTCTGCTTCAACTCCTCCATTGAAATTATACGCAGTATCATCAATAGTAGCAGTTAATGTTCCCTTAGGGAGACCGGAGTTACTACTTTTTTTACAAGAGGCAAATGAAATTAAAGCCAATAAGGCAATGATCGGTAAGTGAAAAACTTTCATAATAAGTTAGGTTAGTTGGTTTGGAATCCGCTAAAGATATAAAAAAATATAATAAATACAAATAAGTGCTTTTTTAGTAAATAAACTCTTATCAGCAGACAAAAAATTCATTTTGTTCCGAAACTCGTAAATTTAACTGGCATGGGTTTAGCTACCTTTATGATGTAAAAGCGATGACTATATAGCACTCCAGGGGAAATTAACACTGACAAATAGATTGTGTATATGTCATTACAACACATTCAATAATTTGGATGTAAATTTGATACTAAACAAACAGACAATTTAAAAAACATATAATCATGGCAACAGAATTCACAGACGTAAACTTCCAGGAAAAAGTATTAGACTCAGACAAATTATCAGTAATTGATTTTTGGGCAGAATGGTGCGGCCCTTGTCGCGCGATCGGTCCGGTTATCGAAGAACTTTCTAAAGAATATGAAGGAAAAGTAAACATCGGTAAAGTAAACGTGGATCATAATCCGCAGACTTCTGTTAACTATGGTATCACAAGCATCCCTGCGATCCTTTTCGTAAAAGGTGGTCAGGTAGTAGACAAATTAGTAGGTGCGCAACCAAAAGCTAATTTCGTAAAAAAGATCGAAGCACTTAAGTAAGTAATTACCTTTTATATATTTTGAAACTCCCGCTTTTGTGGGAGTTTTTTATTGCTAGCATCATCCACCCATGTAGTTCTGTATATTTGAGTATCCCCTATTTTAAACAATCATATCATATGAATAAAAACTATTCCAACAATGCTATCAATAGAAAATTTAAGAAAAGACTTAGAAAGCAAATCAGACATAGAATGGTTTGATGCAATATGCGCTATCTTAAAAAAAGAAAACTTACTAACGGTTAACCAAATGATAGCATTGATCGGGACAGATAAGCCAAATCTAAATAATGAGGTTAGAGGATCGAGAGCGCTTGTTCCATTTGATAAAAGATTTACCTGGGCTAGCATAAATCCGGTTTTAACCAATGAGGAAAATGACAAACCAATAGATTTTCTTTCTTTTGGTGGAACTGAATTTTTGCCTTTGTTGGTGCATTCCCTTTCCGAACGCCGCTGTTGTGCGTCCCCGCCAACAGCCGTAGTGAACGGATCGATTATTTTTAGCTATACCTAATATTCATTAATGTAAATGCATATTTTGATTAACTAAATGGCTAAGACTTCGGC
The DNA here is from genome assembly GCA_035317105.1 of Ferruginibacter sp. Classification (GTDB taxonomy): domain Bacteria; phylum Bacteroidota; class Bacteroidia; order Chitinophagales; family Chitinophagaceae; genus Ferruginibacter. Next base: position 3,638 of record DATHHR010000137.1, read on the forward strand.
TGTTGGCGGGGACGCACAACAGCGGCATACTGAGTAGATTAATGCGTTCACATTAAAAGAAGTTTTATTTCAATAATGCTATCCACAGAAAATTTAAGAAAAGACTTAGAAAGTAAATCAGACATAGAATGGTTTGATACGATCTGTGCTATCTTAAAAAAAGAAAACCTACTAACGGTTAACCAAGTGATAGCATTGATCGGCACAGATAAACCAAATCCAAATAATGAGGTTAGAGGATCGAGGGCTCTTGTTCCATTTGATAAAAGATTTACCTGGGCTAGCATAAATCCGGTTTTAACCAATGAGGAGGATGACAAACCAATAGATTTTCTTTCTTTTGGTGGACCCGATTTTAAATTGAAGATGTCTGATATTGTAGCTCGTTTCGCAAACTACAAAATGCAATCCAATATTTATGATGGTAGCACGCAGTTATTCTTCTACCCTATTGCCAGTGAATACGAATTTTCGGGCATTGATCTTTGGACCGACAAAGAAGGAGAAGCAATAACAGATATCAATAATTTATTATTCAATAGCGTAACATTTAATTTTGGTAGTACCTTATTTCTTGCACGCGATGGCTATCATTTAAAAAGATAGTTCGTTTAACTTTGTACCCTATTCTAATTTTGATAACCTGATCGAAGAAGGCACTTTTTACTTTCTATGCTAAAAAATATTTTCAGTTCTAAAATGGCCATCTGGCATTTTATAGGTACCAGCATTCTATTTGCGCTTGCTACCTGTGTAATAATGTATTGCATGATCTATGTGGTACTTGGATTATATGTTGAAGAAGGACATTATCCTGTAAAATGGAGTTTTTATATAAAACTGGCATATCTTCTATCGGCTGTGATAATTCTTTACCCGATCATCTTTTTTAGAGCGATCCGCAATTACAAAAAAGGCGAATTTTCAAAAGCGAAGAATTATTTATTTATGCTGATCATTGTTTTATTAGCTGCTATCGCTATCGCCTGGAATAATTTGGGCATCATTTTAAATTTGGGATAGCAACCTTATCTGCAAATCTTGCGATAAGATAAGTTACATGGGATGCCAGCCTTTTACAAAGGATTACGCAGTAGATTATTAACTGGAGCAAGTTTTATAACTTGCAGTGAATAGAAATATAATGAACCTCAATCACCTAAACCTAACTGTAACAAATGTAACCGAAGCAATAGACTTCTTCGAAACCTATTTCGATTTTAGCTGTGTGGCTACCAAAGGCGAGAATATGATCGCTGTTTTAAAAGGTGATGATTATTTTGAGCTGGTGCTAATGAATGCTTCTATGAATAAAAAGGGCGACGGCTCCTACCCTGATGCTTTTCATATTGGCTTTATCATGGATACGCAGGAAGAAGTTATAAAGGCGTATAAAAAATTAAAAACCGGTGGCATTACACTTGAACGCGAGCCAAAAAAAATAAGAGAGAATTTCGGTTTCTATTTTTATTATGATAAAATTATGATAGAAGTTAGCGCACTTATAAAAGATGATGACGATGATGATATTGCATTAGATTCTTCGATGCATTTAATATAAGAACGCCTTTTTTGTCATCTGAGGATTAGGAATCATATCCCTTATAACATTTTAACTAACTGAAATGGAACCGCAAAGGAACAACCCGCTCCACAATATCACACTCGAACAGATCATGAACTATTTGGTAGAAAATCATGGCTGGGAGTATTTGGCCGAACAGGTCAATATCAATTGTTTTAAAAGCAACCCAAGCATAAAATCGAGCTTAACATTTTTACGCAAAACACCCTGGGCACGTACCAAAACAGAAAACTTATATTTATATTTATTGAGGAAAAATAAATAATAAGTATAATAAAAGAACACCTAAAATAGCACATGAAAAAATTACTTATACTATCATTCCTTTTGACGATCACTGTTGTATCATTTGCACAACAAGGTCTACCTGCCAATAAATGTAATGCAGAGAGAGTTTATACAAAATGTGAACATCCTCCTAGTTTTGGAAAAGACAGCCTGGCGCTGCAACAATATTTTGATAGCACCATTCATGTTGCGGGCATTAATGGAACTGTTATCATATCGTTCCAGGTTAGCTCGACTGGTGCGCATTGCGGTTTTTCGATTGAAAATAATACTGATTTTCTTTCAACAGCAAAATTAAAAACAATATTAGCTGAAATGCCAAACTGGAACCCCGGAACGCAAAATGGCTGGGAAGTTGATTGTTACGAATTCATTAATTTAAATTTTGATGGCACTAAATTAATTGCCAGATACGGCATGTAGCCTTATTAGCAAGCAGTACATTAAAAATGATAACTTTACGGCATGCCTACCAAAACATCGCAACATATATTAAATACAGCTGCTAACCTTTTAGGGTTTTGCCTGGTAGTTATTACTTCGCTACATATAACCAATGAAGCACAATCAAGTTATATTGATGAATGCGCTTCTGTTATTGGAACACTACTTGTATTTTCTTGTTTCTTTTCTTTCTTTTCAATTAGGTCATTAAGTGTGACCAGGCAGCACAAATTTGAAAAGATCGCTGATTACTTATTCATCCTTTCGCTGTTTGGGATATTGCTGATCATATTGTTCCTTGCCTTTAACTTCATGCACTAATTTAAAACGCTATGACAGCAACTGACTGGATCGGATTTATCGGCGTAGCTATTTTATTAATTGCTTTCTTTTTGAATATCGCCAACATTATAAAATCAGATAGCTTTTTATATTTATTTTTAAATCTTGTAGGCGCCGGCATTTCCTGCACGGCATCTATCATGCTGAAATATATTCCGTTTGTAATAATGGAAGCCTGCTGGACGATGGTATCGGCGTTGGGTTTGGTAAGATACGCTCGTAAAAAATAATTTGTCTGAATTGGGATTCGTCGGATTATTGGATTAATAGGATTAGAAAATTTTATTCGCTACTATCTTCGCAAATCCTTCAATCCAATAATCCGACGAATCCCAATTCAGACAATAATCCGTTTCACTTCTTCTTTCAACAAAGGCAATAGCTTTATTCCAAACCATTTATTTTTTGCCTGCCAGATATTATTTCTTGGTGAAGGATGCGGTAAGGGCAAATATTTTGGGAGATAGATTTTTAAAATTTTTTACGGTTTCTGTCAGCGTTTCTTTCGCGCCTTCTTTTAAATAATAATTCTGTGCATATTGTCCTACCAGCAATATCAATTGTACCTCTTTCATATAAGCCAATAACAAATTATGCCAGAGTGGTGCACATTCGGGCCTTGGTGGAAGATCGCCCGATTTTCCTTTTCCGGGATAACAAAATCCCATCGGCATTAATGCAAAAATATCGGGGTTATAAAACGTTTCTTTATCAACGCCCAGCCAGTTTCTTAAATTATCGCCGCTTTTATCATTCCATGGTATACCTGTAGTGTGAACGATGCGGCCGGGTGCTTGTCCGATAATAATAATCTTGCTTTTAGGGCTCGCAGCGATGATGGGCCTTACACGAAACTCAAGATGAGGTGTGCATTCTTTGCAATTCTTTATCTTTTTTAATAGCTTATCCACTATTTTATTTTTTATCCCATCAATAATCCTGCAATAGTAGCAGATAAATAAGAAGCCAGCGTTCCGCATAATAAAGCTTTCATGCCTAACCGTGCAAGGTCTGCCCTGCGTTCCGGTGCCAGTGCGCCAATGCCGCCTATCTGCATACCTACAGAACTAAAATTGGCAAAGCCGCAAATAGCAAAGCTTACGATCAACAATGATTTTGCAGAGACGGTATTTTGATAACCTTTCACTAATTGTCCGGCATTATTATGCACCATTGTTTGTGTAAGATCTGTAAAAGCAACAAACTCATTCACCGTTATTTTTTTACCTAACATGGTTGCCACATTTGGTACATCCTGTGCAGGCACACCCATACACCATGCCATGGGTGAAAATATTTTTCCGAATAACCATTCTAAACTCAGACTAAAATCTAAATGACAAAACATCCCGATCTTCAATAATAAATAATTGATCAAAGCGATCAATCCTAAAAAACCAATTAGCATGGCAATGATGTTGATGGATATTTTCATACCATCTCCTGCCCCATGTGTTATCGCATCTATGGTATTTGAATAAGGCGTTTTTACATCCAGTTTTACGGTGCCCATTGTCTGACTTTCTTCTGTTTCCGGCCAAACAATTTTGGAGATCACCAATGCGCCCGGTGCAGCCATCAGGCTTGCTGCCAATAAATATTCTGCTTTAGCACCAAAGCTTACATATATCACTAAAACACTTCCGGCGATACAGGCAAGACTGCCACTCATGCTGGCCAACAATTCACTCATCGTCATACCTTGTAAATATGGGCGTATCATTATTTGTGCTTCAACTTGTCCAACAAAAGCACTGGCAACATTGCTCAATGCTTCTGCGCCACTTACACGCATTACCCAGTTCATTGCTTTTGCAACAGTGGCAACCACTCTTTGCATAATACCCCAATGATATAATATCGCCATCAGCACACAAACCAAAATGATCGTTGCCAGTATCCCAAAGCCAAATATAAAAACACCCGGTGTTGAATAGGGTATTGATCTGCCTGCATGATCATCCGTCATTACGCCACCATAAACAAAATTGGCGCCTTCTTTTGCAAAAGCTTCAATATGGGTAATTCCGCTACCTATTTTTTGGAAAAATGTTTTTATAAAAGGGACTTTTAAAACCAAGACAGCAATAACTGCCTGTAATAAGATACCGCTGGCCACGAGCCTGTAATTGATCTTTTTTTTATTGTTCGATACCAGCCACGCAATGCCCAGAATAACTACTATACCGATAAGTCCCTGAAATCGTTGCATAAATAATACTGTTTAGATTAAAAGATACAATTTTTTGAAGGAAGAACGAGCAGACAATAAAAATCCCCGCTCTTTTACAAAGCGGGGATCTTTATTGCGATCACATAGTATTTATTTTACCCAACCTTTGACAAGCGAAGGGTCTTTTATACGTTGTACAATTAATAGTAATTAAAAGAGGTTAAATAGCCACTGAATGCCGTATTGGTATACCCTGTTACCCTGTCTTTTGAATCAACAGTAACATTTAAAGGAATAGCCGTTAGGCCATAGCTATATACCCAATAACCAACACCACCCGACAAATTACTTTCCATGTTTTTCGAGATAAAATCTTCGGAATTCATAAAGCCCACAGTAGGATTTGCGTGATAATTATAAAGCGTAGCCAACAAAGGCCCAATCGGCTGCAGACCTGTATGATAAAGGGGATTAGCTTCAGTTAAATAAGAAATATTTTCAATTTTATACTCAGTTGCACCTGAATATTCATTGCCATATACAACATTGTTATTACTGATAGTTAATGAATCTGTCTGTTCATCAGTACCTCCGATCCACTGATCATAAACAACTTTATCGCCAGGATAAGAAAAATAATTAACCAGTACCGTTGTTGTTCCAAAAAGTGAGCTCGTTGTAGTAGTGTCCGTTATTATTCTATTCTGGGAATCGTAATTCAATTTGTGCGTACCTCCGCCAAAACCATAGGTGGTATGGCAAGTATAGGATACGGGAGCCTTATTGGTTCCTGAATATGAAAAGACTGTTATCATACTATCCACATAGTTATTTGCCGTATCAAAATCATATTGCAGGAATTTTGCTATTCGTTGTTGGCCATCGTATTCCAAAGAGTCGATTTCCAGGTCGCCCGGATAATAATTTCTTATTGCAGATACAAATGGCGTGGTATCTAACGGCTCAGTAGGATTAGTTGGATTATTAGGGTTTGTTGGATTATTAGTATTCGTATTATCAGTAACCTTTGGCTTAGAGCAGGAAATGATAAAAAGGGCAGCAATAATTACGACAAATAGTTTTTTCATATGATATTCTTTTATTTATACGGATATACAGTCTTTTTAATAAAAAGGTTGGGTACAAGACTCTTTTTTATTAATAATATAAAAAGAAAATAATTCTTCTTATTCTGATCGCGGACATAACCATATATAAAATATTTACATAGATAGCTACTACCCTCTTTGTTAGGCGTTTTGTTTTATACTATTACCTTAACTAAATTTGCACAAATAGTTTTACAATGAGTGTTTCAATAGATATTTTAATAGCCGCAACCGCTGATACCGACCTGAAAGCAATTGCTGAAAAAGTGAAGCAGGGAAAACGCATTACTGATGAAGAAGGCGTACTACTTTTTGAAAAAGGCAGTTTATCTTTTGTAGGTGCTTTAGCTAATTTCATCAGGGAAAAATTGCATGGCGATAAAACTTATTTCAACCGCAACTTCCATATTGAGCCAACAAATGTTTGTGTATTTAGCTGTAAGTTTTGTTCTTACTCTATGTTATATGCACACAAAGAAGAAGGCTGGGAACTTAGCATTGATCAAATGCTCGACATCGTAAAAACTTATGATGGCAAACCAATTACAGAAGTACATATCGTTGGCGGTGTTCATCCAAAAATGAACATGGATTATTTTATTGAGCTAATGCAAAAGATAAAAGCCCATAGGCCCGAATTGCATGTAAAAGCATTTACGGCTGTAGAATTGGATTATATGTTCCGCAAAGCAAAGCTTAGTGTTGCGGAAGGAATGAAAAGATTGAACGAAGCGGGCCTGGATAGTTTACCGGGTGGTGGCGCAGAAATTTTTCATCCGGAAATAAGGGAAGTGATCGCAGGCGATAAAGTAAATGCCGATGGCTGGTTAGCGATCCATGAAACGGCACATAATTTAGGCATGCATACCAATGCGACTATGTTATACGGACATATTGAAAAATACGAACACCGCATTGATCACATGCGCAGGTTAAGAGAATTGCAGGATAAAACAAAAGGCTTCAACACTTTTATACCGTTGAAATTCAGGAACAGCAACAATGATATGAGCAATGTACCTGAATCGACTATCACAGAAGATATGCGCCTGTACGCTATTGCACGTATTTACTTAGATAATTTCCCGCACCTGAAAGCTTACTGGCCGATGTTAGGCAGAGAAAATGCACAGCTTAGTTTATCCTTCGGTGTAAATGATATTGATGGTACTATTGATGATTCTACAAAGATCTATTCAATGGCCGGCAGTGAAGAACAAACACCAAAAATGAGTACTGAACAATTAGTAACCTTGATCAAACAGGTAAAACGCCAGCCTGTTGAGCGTGATACCTTGTACAATATTGTAAAAGATTATAGTGGTGTTGAATTTAAAGAAGGAGAATTGGTTTAATGGTTAATGATAAATGGTTAATTGTTAATGTAAAAAGCATTAATCATTTTACCTCTCTTCGTTTACCATTAAAAATTAACCATTAACAATTATAATTGCTTCTTATGAAAAAAAATATCCTTTGGTTATTAATGATGCCCTGCTTTTTTGCGCAGGCACAAAATCCCGTAAAAAATATCGGTAATATTACTGCGGTTGATATCAACAACCAAACAGTTAATATTACTACTGATAATGCTTTTGCATCGATCATTGTTTACAGTCCGGATATTATAAGGGTGCGCATAGATAAGCAAAAATTGAAAGCCGATTTTTCTTATGCCGTGATATCACAGCCACTTAAAACGACTGTGAACATTAGTCAGAATGATAGCGCCATTATTATTACGACAGATTCTTTAAAAGCTACGATCACGAAAAACCCTTTTGCCATTACTTTTTACAATAATGCAGGAGAAATAATTAACCAGGATGAAAAAGGTCTGAACACATCCTGGGTAAATGAATCGGTTACTGCTTATAAAAAAATGCAGGATGGCGAACGTTTCATCGGCCTTGGTGAAAAAACCGGCGACCTTGATAGAAAAGGAAACGGCTATACCAACTGGAACTCTGATGTATTTGGTTATTCAGTGGCACAAGATCCTTTATACTCTACTATCCCGTTTTATATCGGCATTCACCATGATATGAATTATGGTATCTTTTTAGATAATACTTACCAGTCGGATTTTAATTTCGGCGCCAGTAATAACCGTTTTTCTTCCTTTGGTGCACGTGGCGGTGAGCTGAATTATTATTTTATTTATCATACGCATTTAGCGGATATCATTACGTCGTACACATCATTGACCGGCCGTATGAAACTACCGCCCATGTGGAGCTTAGGCTATCAGCAATGCCGTTACAGTTATTATCCTGATACAGAAGTATTGCGCATAGCACAAACGTTAAGAGAAAAAAAGATCCCTGCGGATGGTATCACGCTCGATATTCATTATATGGATCAATACCAGTTATTTACCTGGAACAAAGAGCGTTTTCCCGATCCCGTTAGTATGACCACCAAACTGAAACAAATGGGTTTCAAAACAACTGTGATCGTTGATCCCGGCATTAAAGTAAACCCTGATGCAGCTGCATATAAACTGGGAGCAAAAGACAGCGTGTTCCTTAAATATCCCGACAATAGTTTTTACACAGGCGCCGTATGGCCCGGCTGGTGCAACTTTACAGACTTTACCAGCGAGAAAGGCCGTGCTTTCTGGAGGGACCAGGTGAAGTTTTTTGCCAACAATGGCGTAAGCGGTATCTGGAATGATATGAATGAAATTGCTACCTGGGGAAATAAAACACCCGATAATATCATCTACGATTATGACGGCAGAAAAGCTTCTAATCTCGAAGGACATAATGTGTACGCATTGGAAATGGCCAGGTCAAGTTATGAAGGCGCTAAAGCTGCTTTAAATAATGAAAGGCCTTTTGTTTTAACGAGAGCCGGCTATGCGGGCCTGCAACGTTATGCTGCTATCTGGACAGGCGATAACCGTACAGAAGATAACCATATGATCGCCGGTGTGCGCATCATTAATAGTTTAGGATTAAGCGGTGTTGCGTTTACAGGAATGGATATCGGCGGTTTTATGGGAGCTCCTACCAGCATTGGGTTATATACAAGATGGATACAGCTTGGCGCGTTCCTGCCGTATTTCAGAAACCATAGTGTAGCCAATAGCAAATCTTCTGAACCATGGACATATGGTGAAGAGTGCACAGATATTTCAAGAAATTATATCAACCTTCGGTACAAATTAATGCCTTATTTGTATACAACTTTTTATGAAGCAACACAAGATGGCTTGCCTGTTGTAAGGTCACTGGCTATTGACAATGCCTTCGATCCAAAAATTTATGAACAGGCTTTTCAAAATGAATTTTGTTTAGGTAAGAACTTATTGATCGTTCCGGTAGAGAGTAATAAAGATTTCACAAAAGTCTATTTACCAAAAGGAACCTGGTACGACCTGTATAATGATTCTGTGGAACAAGGCGGCCAGGAAAAGATCATTGAATTAACCACAGCTAAATTACCCGTGTATGTAAAAGAAAGCGCTATAACGCCGATGCAATCGCTTGTTCAGTCTACATCGATAGCGCCAGCTGATACTTTGTACCTGCATATCTACAAAGGAAATATCGCCAACACATTTGTTTACTACGAAGATGATGGCAAATCGTACGATTATGAAAAAGGCAGTTTCTACAAAAGAAATATGATCTATGATCCGCAACAAAAAACGATCACATTAGATAAAGCGGAAGGAAACCTGGCATCAAAATTCAAAACGATCTTATTGGTATTTCATGGTTTTGATAGCGCCAGTAAATTCACCGCAAACAATGCTTCTCTATCAACAAAAAATACAACGATCTCTTTCTTATCAACCATTACATCCTTTAGTGCCGATGGTTTAATTAAACCGGTAGATAGTTGCAAAATAATAACGGCAGCTATTAAAAATGATAGCGGTAAGATAACGATAGGATTTTAATTGCTGATTGCTGATATATGATTTCTGATATGGAGGAGAAGCTCTATTACATCATAAATCAGAAATCATATATCAGAAATAGCCTCCTTCAATTAATTCCATTACCTTGAAAGGGTTATGGAAAATATCGATACCATTATCATAGGTTCTGGCGCAGGCGGTTTATCTACTGCTGTTTGCCTTGCACGTGCCAATCAAAAAGTTTTGGTGCTGGAGCAACATTACGTGCCCGGTGGATGGTGCCATAGTTTCCTTTTAAATGGTCAAAGATTTAGTCCGGGTGTTCATTATATCGGGCAAATGGATAAAGGTTCTTCAACAAGCGAATTATTCGAAGCATTGGGCATTGCCAATGATCTTGTCTTTTTCAAAATGAAGAAAGAAGCATACGAACATTGCTGGATAGGTGATGAACGCATCGATATGCCTGCAGGAATGGATGAATTATATGAAAGCTTATCTAAACGCTTTCCTGCAGAGAAAAAAGGGTTGAAGAAATATTTAAAAGTAATTGAACAGGTAAGCAAACAAATATATTTAATACCGAAGATGAACGGCTTTTGGGATAATCTAACCATACCCTTTCGTACACCACAATTAGGTAAGTACGGATTATTTAGTCTGAAAAAAGTGATCGACTGGCATATTAAAGATCCGTTACTGAAAAAAGTATTGAACATACAATGCGGCGATCATGGCCTGCCCCCTGCCCAAGCAAGTTTTCCTTTACACTGTGCCGTTATGGATCATTATATACAGGGTGGTTTTTATCCAATGGGCGGCGGCGGTGCCATTGTAAAAGCCATGACCAATTCTATAAAGAAAAATGGTGGAGAAGTAAGGATATCACAAAATGTAAAAAAGATCTTACTGGAAACAGATGGCAAGAAAAAACGCGCCATAGGAATTGAATTAGAAAGCGGCGAACAAATAAAAGCAAAGCGTGTTGTATCCAATGCAGATCCTACTACTACTTATTTAGAATTAGTAGGCAAAGAAAACCTAAGCAAAAAATTATTGGAGAAGCTGGATAAAACAACTTACTCTGTTACTTCACTGATATTATTTTTAACGGTAGATATGGATGTGCGTGCAGCCGGCATGGATTCTGGCAATATCTGGATGTTGCGCAACCAGGACCTCGATGATCTGTATAAAGATATGTCTGCCGATGATATTTTAACGGAAGAAGATTTTCCCGCAGCATTTATAAGCTGTACTACTTTAAAGGACCCTGCCAGCTTTAACGGGCGTTACCACAACCTTGAAGTGGTAACATTTATCAACTACGCTCCTTTTGAAAAATTCACACATGAAGATGCGGAACGTTCTGAAGCCTACCTGCAATTTAAAAAACGTGTTTGTGAGAAGTTGTTGAATAATTTAGAAAAAGTACTGCCTACTGTTCGTGATCATATTGTGCAGATGGAACTGGGCACTCCTATTACGAATGAGTTTTACATCAACTCAACCAAAGGCAGCGTTTACGGAACAGAAAAGAATTTTAAACAGACGGGACCTTTTTCTTTTGGCAATACATCTGAAATAGAAAACTTATACATGGCAGGCGCTAGTATTTTAGCACATGGCGTTGGTGGTGCAACGAACTCCGGTATTCAAACCGCTGCAAAGATCCTTGACTGCAAAATTGATGAATTGATGATTCCCCAACCAGAACAACAAGTGCGTATATATGACGCAGAAGACAATACGCATTGGCCACAAAATATTCATCAGAAGATGGAGGATAAGAAAAGAAATTTTAAAGAGATAGTGGTTAATTAATAATTAAGAATTAGTAATTAAGAATTCCTTCAATTCAGGTCAATATTCTAATAATTGGCACAGTATTTACACTATAGTAATTATTAATTGTTAATTATCAATTACTAATTACCAATTATCAATTATTTTTTTTAAATTGTAAGTACTAAAACGATTCACTATGATACCATTCCACGAAATTAAAATTGGCGATTACGTTATTGCTGACAACGACGGCGATAAAAAACAAGGAGAAGTTACCAATATAAACGGTGATGAAAAACAGATCTGCGTAGATACCGATCAGGAATTCTGGTACGAACTGGACCAGTTAAGCGGTATTCCACTGGATGAAAAACAATTAATTGATCTAAAGTTTGAAAAGCAGCTGAATGCTGATGGCTCGATCAAATATATGAAAGGCGCCTTCCGCATTTTAGTACATCAGAAAGATAATTTTTCAACTTTTGAGATCTGGTACAGAGATGAAAGAAGGCATATAACATCACCAATATTTGTGCACAATCTTCAAAATCATTACGCAGAACTTACTAAAGTTCATTTGAACGACGAAGCATTTGCTTAAAAAAATTAATAACTCCTACAAAAAGGCCCGAACTAGATTTAGTCGGGCTTTTTTATTACATTTCATAGATATACATACTATTGATCAATAATGTCTTCTCCATCTTCCATGGTGCCATCTGTCTCCACGTTCGCCGCGATGATCCCAATAACCATGATGGTATCTGTAATGTGCATGAGGTGGCCTGTCCCAATGACCGCCTGTGTATACATAAGTCTCACCTTGGGGTTCCCATTCGTCATCTACCCATACGTGCTCTGGACTTGGTTGTGGAGGTCTTACAACTACCACGGGCGCAACAGGATGAACCCTTACATACACTTGTGCCGAAGCCGCAGCTGACACACTTAATAGAATGACCATCAGGATCAGTAACCTGTTTAATTTCTTTTTCATGATTGATGTTGATTTAAAAAGATGAATGAAGCATTACAGCATTAACATCTTTGTGAGATTACCGTATAATTGTATAGGGCATACCTGTACATTGCAATCATCGAGCCAACAAATAATTGTGCATAAAAAAAGAGAGGTTAACAACTCGTCAGCCTCCCTTTAAATCACCACCTACTTCTTTTGTTCCAATATAGGGTGAGGATCAAAAATCGCTGTTATGGTTTCGATCTTGCCACCTTTTAAATGATACAATCCGAAACCGGGTATATCTTGTCCTGACATCGTAAGCTCATAGTACAGGCAAACATCATTTCCATTTTCAAATGTCTTATTGATCTTGTATTTCATTTTCATCTTTGTCATATCCTGCATGTAGACATCTCCTCCATCACGTGTTCCGAGTACGCCTATGAATTTCATATCATCCCTGATGTATTTTCTGCCTGAAGCAAAATCTTCTTTATTCAATGCTTTAATAAATGCCATCACTATTTCCATAGCTGATTTTTTTATGGTTGATTTGGAAGTTACTTTTGCCATATCTTTTGTTTACAATGATCTTACAGAAATAATTGTGCCAAAGCGAAAGAATAAAGAAGAATAGCAAATAGAAATGAACCCAACAAAATCTAACCAATACTTCCCCGCCTTAACCGGAGTCCGCGCACTGGCAGCCTACATGGTTTTTATACACCATTACGAACCATTTGATGAAGCAAACTACGGAAGTACAGCTTATCATTTTTTTAGAGAATTCCATATCGGTGTCTCATTGTTCTTTGTGTTAAGCGGCTTTTTAATTGGCTATCGTTATCTTGATTCTACCGAGATCAATTTCAGAAAATATATTGTGAACAGGATCGCGCGTATTTACCCCATGTATTTTATTTTAACCACTATCACGTTTTTGGTATGGGCAATTACAAAAGAGCAAGATCATTTACCCGATCTTTATTTATACCTCGCCAATATCAGTTTTATAAGAGGCTATTCAGGAACTTTCAAATTCTCCGGTGTAGCTCAAGGCTGGTCGTTAACAGTTGAAGAAACATTTTACTTCATCGCTCCCCTATCTTTTTTGCTGATCAAAAAGAACAGGATCAATTTATTGATCATCCCGTTGGTAATAATGGCAACAGGTTGCCTATTAGCATTTATTTGTAAGGATCATAATTTATTAGGTTTCTTCAGCAGTTATGAGTTTATGTTCAACTATACTTTCTTCGGCAGGTGCTTTGAATTTTTCATCGGCATTGGGTTGGCTGTTTTTTTACAACAGGACCGTTTTGTTTTCAAGACAAAATATGTAACCTACGTTGGCTTGTTTATCATACTGCTTTGCGCATTCAGTTTATCGATGGTGCGTGGTGATGCTGATTTTGGTATCAGGCAGCCGATCGGTAAACTCATCAACACATTTTTAATGCCTCTATTCGGCATCGCTGTTTTTTACTATGGATTGGTAACAGAAACAACTTTACTATCGAAATTATTCAGCAGTAAGCCTATGCAGCTACTGGGCAAAAGCTCTTATATATTTTACCTGATTCATATCGGGGTACTGGCATTATTCTTAGATCAATACATTACCAATAACTTCTTATTATTTCTAACGATAAATGTTATTGCGGTGTTGATGTTCCTGTTTATTGAGGAGCCTTTGAATAATTTGATCAGGAGAAAATTCGCATGGAGTTAAACTACTTCGGATGTTGGTCAGGCGACCAACATCGGCCATTACGGATGCCATTCTAGATGCCGCCGTCTGGTGGTTGATATTGGCTTACGAAATAATTAGGAACACCTGCATCGGCGAAAGGAGTAAATTTGCAAGTACATAGCCACTATGATTCGTGGGGCGAAAGCATGCCGCCGTCTGGTCTCTGACCAACGGCTTTGCTGTATCTCTGCTTACTTAAATGACTTTAATAATGGTTAGCCGTTGGTCGGAGACCAGACGGCGGCGTAAACTCGATGTTGATGTAAAGGACTTTATTTAAAGGCTGCTATTATGCAGCCTTTTTTATTACATTTGATTTATGAAAACACGTATAATAGCTATATTAATTATCATTTTAGGAATTGCAATGTTCGTTTATGGAGTAGGTATGTTTTGCTATGCTGGGCCTCCATTAAGTCCTTTCGTGAGTAAACTAGGAGAGATATCTTTTTCGTATTGGTGGACTGCAATAATATTCGGTATTGTTCTATTCATAGCATCATATATATTTTAACCCATATGGTCTAACAGGTATATAGTTACCTATCCCCACGAACCAAGACGAAGCCCCTATTCGGCATCGCAGTATTTTATTATGGATTGGTAACAGAAACAACTTTACTATCAAAATTATTCAGCAGCAAGCCTATGCAGCTATTGGGTAAAAGCTCTTATATATTTTACCTGATACATATTGGTGTACTCGCATTATTTTTAGACCAATACATTACCAATAACTTTTTATTGTTTGTGACGATCAATGTTATTGCGGTATTGATGTTTTTGTTTGTTGAAGAGCCTTTGAATAATTTGATCAGGAGAAAATTTTTGGGGAATTAAACTGCTCTGCCGTCTTGATTGTGTTCTTAACATATTAAAGCCATAATGGGTGATGCACTTACCGTCTGATATGTGCATCACCCATTTACATTCTACAATGCGGCGAGAGAGGGATTCGAACCCTCGAGCCTGTTACGGCTTGCAGTTTTGGAGACTGCCGCAATCAACCACTCTAGCCATCTCTAAAGCAATTACACTTACTTTAGAGATGTATCTGATGAGTATATAATACTGTTTACATTAGCTTATTCTACTAGTAGTAATCACAATGAGAAAGCCAGCCGCGATTTCACATGTTTATTTTCAGATGTTCTCAATTTAGTATCATGCTCTAATTGAAAAACTTTTTCTTTTTCAATTAGTTTAAACCACATGATTGCAGGGAAATTCTTATTAGAATGTATTTCAAGTCTAATAATAAATTTTTCATTGGGTGCTCGATGCTTATTAATAATCTGACTTAATTCAGTTGGATCTACATTAATCTCTCCGGCGAAATCCTTATTCTTCTTTTCTAATCTAATAATATATTCTTTTAAGAAATAACTGAAGTTATAATCTTTTTTATAATCCATTTGCTGAATATAGTCTTCCATTAAAAATTTTAATTGAAGAAGCTGAATCTTAAGTTTACCTTCTACCGTACGCTTTGCTTCATTTTCCTTTCGCCATTTTCTAAAATTATCTAATGATTGTTCTCTTTGAACTTTATTTAAATCATGTGGGAATACAAAGGATTCTGCAATTTCTTTCGGTGTGTATTTTTTTTCAATTTCTTTATACGATTTCATTTCTTTTTACGATTTTCTCTTCAAATTAGAAGAGAGTGATACAATAAGTGGGTCGTTCTATAATGGTAGGAAATTTATTTATTGCAAATATTCTTTTATTAATTCCCTTGAAATATCCCCATCGACATTTAAAGTCCCTGCTTCTTTAGGTCCAAAAGGCAAATAGCTAAATCCATATTTTGACTGATAGTGATTAATTAACGACGTTTTAGGATAAAGAAAAACATAACCGCCATGCCCTCTTTTAATCGATTCACGGCATGCATATGCGATAAGACAACCTGCAACTCTATCCAATTTTTTATCATGCCCAATATTTTCTTTTCGTAATTCTAATAACTCTATTTCTATTGCGTTGGTATATTGATCAGTATGGTCAAATACACACATCAGTCCTTGAATTTTCTCATCATTCACAATACATAACTTGTACACTTCTTTATTCTTGCATTCTTCCCAATTAAATCCAAATTCTTTATTTTTCTTTATTAATTTAAAATCAGCCATTGAAGCACGCTCAATGGTAACGTTAATTTCTTTTCCTGTTTCCGTGTCGTGTATGGTCATTCATATTCATTTAAGTATCGTTCTTATTCAAGCAAATATACTAATTATTTACAAATAATGTAAACTATTTACAAATTATATAAATATTTTTAGTTGTGAAAAGTGGGCAAACAATAGTAACGTGTTAGAAATAGACTTAATAAACAATATAATGCGCAAATGAGGAAGTATTATTAATAAAAAAGGCCAACAAAACTGTTAGCCTTTTTACATAAATGATATAGAAACCTACTTCTGCGAATCAGCAAATTCTTTACGAATGATATTCAATGCGCCACCGGCTTTGAACCATTCAATTTGTTGTTCGTTGTACGTATGGTTTACATTGATGATATCTGTTGAACCATCTTTGTGGTTCAATACAACTTGTAATTGTCTGCCCGGAGCAAACTTTGTTAAGCCATCGATATCGATGATATCATCTTCCAGTATTTTGTTGTAATCTTCTTTGTCTGCGAAAATTAAACCTAACATACCTTGTTTCTTCAGGTTTGTTTCGTGGATACGTGCAAATGATTTTACCAATACTGCACGCACGCCTAAGTGACGGGGTTCCATAGCAGCATGTTCTCTTGAAGAACCTTCACCATAGTTCTCATCTCCTACTACGATGGTTCCGATGCCTGCAGCTTTGTATGCTCTTTGTGTAGCAGGTACAGGGCCGTAAACACCTGTTAGTTCATTTTTTACGTTGTCAGTTTTTTCGTTGTAGAAATTCACTGCACCGATCAGCATGTTATTGCTGATATTATCTAAATGTCCGCGGAACTTTAACCATGGGCCTGCCATAGAGATATGATCCGTTGTACATTTTCCTTTTGCTTTGATCAACAAACGAAGGCCTTTTAAGTCTGTGCCTTCCCATGCAGCAAATGGATCTAATAATTGTAAGCGTTTGCTATCCGGGGAAACTTTTACCTGTACACCACTACCATCCAAAGCCGGAGCCTGGAAGCCTGCATCTTCAACAGCAAAGCCTTTCAATGGTAATTCAAATCCTGTTGGAGGATCTAATTTAACCTGTTCGCCTTTATCGTTCGTTAATGTATCTGTTAATGGATTGAAATTTAAAGTACCTGCGATCGCCAATGCAGTCACCAATTCAGGAGAACCAACAAATGCAAAAGTGTTTGGATTACCATCCGCTCGTTTTGCAAAGTTTCTGTTGAAGCTATGAACGATCGTATTTTTTTCTGCTTTTTCTGCACCAACCCTTGCCCACATACCGATACAAGGTCCGCATGCATTAGCAAAAACTGTTGCTCCTATTTTATCAAACGTATCTAAGAAGCCGTCTCTTTCAATTGTATAACGGACCTGTTCGCTACCCGGCGTAATGGTAAATTCTGAATGCAATTTTAAACCTTTATCAGAAACCTGTT
>DATHHR010000138.1:0-3367 GCA_035317105.1 Ferruginibacter sp.
TAGGGATCAGCAACAGCAATATCTTCTTTAAAAATATGGGACCTAATCCCGAAGGTGTTGGCGTGGCCACTGAAGGAGCCTCTACAGTAACTTTTGCCGGAACTACAGGTGAACATTTTAAAAAATACAAATTAGCTACAACTTACCTGGAAATACCACTTGAAATGAGGTACACTTTTGATCCGGCGCATGAAGATAAAAGCTGGAAAATTGCTTTTGGCGTAAAGCTGGGTGTGCTTGTAGACGCACACACTAAAGGCAAAACACTTTTAAATACTATCGGTGGTGTAGAAAATAATTATATCGAAAAAACAAGCAGTACAAGGCTTTTTAATACCGGAAGGGTAGCAGGAACGTTGCGCGTAGGCTGGGGTCATTTTTCAGTATTTGGCTCTTATTCTATTACACAACTTTTAAAATATGGTAATGCACAATTAAGGCCTTTTCAAATAGGCGTCACCATCAGCGGATTATAACGAGCAACAATTTATGTTTTACGATATTTATTCAGATCCCGGCCTTATAGTCGGGATTTTTATTTGAAACTGTTTTGCAATAACGTAGCTTTGCACTTCATAATTCCTCATGAGCGACGAAATAAAACACGAATGTGGTTTGGCATTCATTCGGCTTCGCAAACCTTTCAGTTATTACCAGCAAAAATATGGTACAGTATTATACGGCCTTAACAAGTTGTATCTACTCATGGAAAAGCAGCACAACCGCGGACAAGACGGTGCAGGCATTGCTACCGTAAAGCTGGATGTGGAGCCTGGATATCCTTTTTTACATAGAACAAGAAGCGCTGCTAATCAACCAATTGCAGATATTTTTTCCCAAATAGGCAAAGAGATCGAAGAGATCGAAAAATACCAGCCGGATATTAAAACACACCCGGGATTAATGAAGGGCCATGTCAATCATTTAGGCGAATTATTACTCGGACATTTGCGCTATGGTACCCAGGGCAAAAACAACGTAGAATTTTGCCATCCCTTTATAAAAAGACATACCATTCCTGCAAGAAATTTGGCACTCGCGGGCAATTTCAATCTTATCAATACAGAAGAATTATTTAGCCTGATCAATATCGATCCGGGCGTTTTTCAAAAACAAAGCGACCTGGCAGCAATGATGGAAGTCATCCATCATTTTTTGGTACAGGTAGACGAAGCAACACCCGGTAATTTGGATATTGCACAGGTACTAAGAAAAGCCGTACCATTATTTGATGGCGGATTTAATTTTTCAGGATTAATTGGTGATGGAACATCTTTTGTTATGCGCGATGCGCATGGTATCCGCCCATCATACTATTATATAAGCGATGATGTTATTGTAGCAGCAAGTGAAAGAGCGGCGATCAGAACGGCGTTTAACGTTGGTGAAAATGAAGTATTGGAATTGATGCCGGGCAATGCATTGATCGTTGATCCTGAAGGCAATTTTAGCGTTCAACAAATTATTGAACCTAAAGAAAGAAAGGCCTGTAGCTTTGAACGTATCTATTTTTCAAGAGGTAATGATGAAAAGATCTACCGCGAAAGAAGTGCACTGGGCTATCATTTGAGCGAGCCTGTTTTAAAACTGATCAACTACGATCTGAAAAATACCATTTTCTCTTTTATTCCTAATACTGCAGAAACGGCTTTTTATGGTTTATTAAAAGGTGCGCAGGATTACCTGAACAAGACAAAGATAGAAAAGATACTGAGCTGGGGAAGTGATTACGACGAAGAGAAATTAGCTGAATTGATAGGGCGTAATGTGCGCATGGAAAAGATCGCTATCAAAGATGTGAAGCTACGTACATTTATTACAGAAGATGCGAGCCGCAATGAAATGGTACAACACGTGTACGATATTACTTACGGTACTTTAAGAAAAAATATAGATGGCCTTGTGGTGATCGATGATTCTATCGTTCGTGGAACAACATTGAAACAAAGCATCATCAGAATGCTTTCCCGCTTGAGTCCTACAAGAATTATTGTTGTTTCCTCTTCACCACAAATTCGTTATCCTGATTGTTATGGTATCGATATGAGCAAGCTGGGAGATTTTATTGCCTTTCGCGCCGCACTGGAATTATTGAAAGAAGAAGGAAGAGAATCTTTACTGGATTCTTTACTAGAAAAATGTAAAGAGCTGCAACGCAATAATCAATTGCACACAGAAAATATTGTAAAACAAGTATACAGTTCTTTTACGCCTGAACAGATATCTGCAAAAATTGCACAGCTTATTACACCGAAAGAGATCAGCATACCGGTTGATGTGATCTATCAAACGATCGAAAGCTTACATTTGGCTTGCCCTACAAATTTGGGTGATTGGTATTTTACAGGAAATTATCCTACACCGGGCGGTAACCGCGTGGTAAATAAGGCTTTCATGAATTTTATGGAAGGCAAAAATGTAAGAGGATACTAACAAGCAGTCGCCCCCGGTCCCCTAAAGGGGTGATGTTGTGCAGTATACTCGTAGTACCTTTTAAGATTATTTATAAGTTTACGAATGGATAAAAAAGTAGACACTAAAAATAACTCCCCTTTAGGGGACGGGGGCAAAACCCTACTCATCGTCCGACATGCAAAAAGCAGCTGGGAATTTGGCATTGCTGATTTCGACCGGCCATTAAATGACCGCGGTAAAAAAAATGCGCCTGAAATGGCCCAGCGCCTGCTCGATAAAAAAATAACGATCGATGCATTTGTTTCAAGTCCGGCCAAAAGAGCTAAACAGACGGCCGAATTATTTTGTACCACTTATAACAGTAACCCGGGCGAAATTATTTTTATAGAAAGCTTGTATCATGCGCCGGCAATGGAGTTTTTTAAAGTGATCGAGAACCTCGACAATAAATTTTCTTCAGTAGCTATTTTTTCTCACAACACAGGCCTCACCAATTTTGTAAATAGATTAGTCGATACAATTGTTATTGATGACGTGCCTACCTGCGGTGTTTTTGCCGTTACAATTCCCATTGATGATTGGAAAGATTTTGGCGATACAAAAAAAGAGTTATTGTTTTTTGATTATCCTAAGAATAATTTATAATACTGACTCCTCGGATATAGGAAAATTTACCGATTACAGTGAACTATAAACGCCTTCCCATCTTCCCGGCAAAAATATTTCTTGATCCACCAAAACTGTTTGTAATTTTTTTAGTTTGTAGTCGCTCATAGCCGCTGGGCTGTGTTCCTTCTCCAGCGCTGCTTTGGCCGCTGACTAAAATCTGCTTCGCATGATTTTGTCTGCCTCGCTTCGCTTGTCACCGCAGCCAAAGAGGCGCTTCCGCAGGAACTGGTAGAATTAGCGAAGCAGTTAATCAGTAATAATTTTATCCTCGCTATCAACCTGA
>DATHHR010000139.1:0-6293 GCA_035317105.1 Ferruginibacter sp.
ACGAAAATTTTAACCAAAAACGGACAACCAATTTATTGGTGGAACCGCAGTGAAAAAGCTATTCAACAAATAAAAGCTACGCACCATAATCCGCATTATTTACCCACTGCTTTTTTTGATACGACTAATTTAAAATTAACAACAGATCCTTCAGAAGTAATCAAACACGCCGATTGTATCGTGATAGCAGTGCCATCAGCATACATTGCAGAAATATTAAGTGGGCTAGATAAAAATATTTTTAAAGGAAAAAAGATCATCAGCGCCATCAAAGGTATTTTACCGGAAGAAAATTTACTGCTGAATGATTACCTGAAAAAAGAATTTAATGTTGAGCTCGAAAATTATTTTGCAGTACTGGGGCCATGCCATGCTGAAGAAGTGGCCGCAGAAAAATTATCCTACCTCACTTTTTCGGGCATTGATGAAGTGGCAACCCGTGAAGTAGCATCTTACTTTAAAACAGATTATTTAAATACGGTTGAGAATAGTGATATTTATGGCGTACAATATGCAGCCATCTTAAAAAATATTTATGCAGTAGGAGCCGGGCTTGCGCACGGTTTGGATTATGGCGATAATTTTTTAAGTGTACTGATCGCCAATAGCGCCGATGAAATGGCAAGCTTCTTAATAAAGGTTGGTGTAAAAAATATCCAGGTAGGTACATTGGAACATGATGATACCGAAAAACACAAACCATTAAATACAAACTACGCAGCTTCTGTTTATTTAGGAGATCTGTTGGTTACCTGTTATTCATTGCATAGCCGTAACAGGATGTTTGGCACCATGATCGGTAAAGGCTATTCTGTAAAAACAGCGCAGCTGGAAATGAGCATGGTGGCCGAAGGATACAATGCGAGTAAATGTATGTACATCATCAATCAACAAGTAAGATCAGAAATGCCGATAGCAGAAACGATCTATAATATTTTATGGAATAATTTATCTGCAGCAGAAGGGTTGAAGCATATAGAAGACACGCTGGTCTAAAACCTCTTTGTCATTCTGAGCGTAAGCGAAGAATCTAATCGAAAAATAGATCAGCAGCAATTCCATCCGCAAATAATTTTCCTTCTTTTGTTAGAATAATTTTATTGGTAACATTTTTTATTTTACTCGTTGCTTCGTACTTGCTACTTGCTACTAATATCTTGCTACTAAACTCCGCTCCAAATTTTTGAGCAACAAAGCCAAGATCCAATCCTTCCATTGTTCTCAACGAGGTCATTATATATTCATTCAACTGTTGCGTAACAGTTAGTTTTTCTTCTTCAAAAGGAATGATATTGTTTTTTAAAGATTGAATATACAAGGTATTGTTAGCGATATTCCATTTTCTGCTAACACCATCAAAGGAATGTGCTGATGGCCCAAAACCAAAATAATGTATGCCCTGCCAGTAACTGCTGTTATGTTTGCTATGCATGCCTGGTTTGGCAAAATTGCTAATTTCATAATGGTCATATCCTGCCTGTTGCATCCAATCCATCAATGATAAAAATTGTGCCGCCTGTTTTTCGGGATCAACCGGTAGTTTTTTATGTTGGGCAATTTGTTTTTCTAAAGCAGTAGATGGCTCAACCGTTAAAGCATAACAAGATATATGCGGGATATTTTTTGCGATCACGATGTCAACATTTCTTTTCCAGCTTTCATTACTTAATAAAGGCGATCCATAAATAAGGTCGATAGAAAAGTTAGTAAAGCCAGCTTCAATCACTTTATCGATACAAGCCAAAGATTCCGTTGCTGTATGTGCCCTATTCATCCAAACTAATTCTTCTTCTACAAAAGATTGTATGCCGATGCTTAACCGGTTAATGCCAACCTGTTTCCATTGCAATAGTTTTTCTGAAGTAATATCATCCGGGTTTGCCTCCAAAGTAATTTCTGCATTGCCGTTGATCATAAACTTTTTTCGTAATGCATCAAAAATCAATACCAGGTCATCAATAGAAAGAATACTCGGTGTGCCACCACCAAAATAGATCGTGTCGATCATTTCGTCCGCCGAAGGCGTAAGCAATATCTCTTTTACCAATGCAGTGATCAGCTCATCCTTTTGTTGCAAAGAGGTAGAAAAATGAAAATTACAATAATTACAAGCCTGCTTGCAAAATGGAATATGTAGGTAGATGCCTGCCAATAGAATTTTTGATTTAATATTGATAATAGTTTACACCACTAATGCAGAAAAAATATTCAATAGTCAATGTTCGCTATTCAATTATTATAATTGTCTGCCTGATTATTTCGGTTACTGCTAACGCGCAATACCAGTTGCGTATTCAATATGTAGACAAAGATAGTGCCTTTGATGCGGCATCATTAAAATTGCAAACCAGTTTCAGCAATCGCATGGCTTGTAATTTATATATAGATCAGTTGCCGCTCAACCTGAATGCAAAAGGATATGCCGCGGCATCAGTTGATAGTGTTTTCTTCGATTCAACTTTCGCTACCATACAATTATATGTAGGCAAGCAACAACACTGGGTAGTTTTAAATCCTGATAGCATTGATAAAAAAGCGCTGAGTGAAAGCGGCTTCATCAGTAAATTATTTACCAACCAGCAGGTAAATATTACGCAGCTGAAAAATATCGAAGAACGCATATTAAATTATTATGAAAATAATGGCTATCCTTTTGCCGCTGTTTATCTCGATAATATTCAAATGAAGGAAGGTGAGATCGCGGCAAGCCTCCGTGTTGATAAAGGGCCTTTATACCATGTTGACAGTATAAAAGTACATGGCAAGGTAAATATCTCCAGCTCTTATTTGCAACATTACCTGGAGATACCTAATAACAGTTTTTATAATAAAAGCAAACTGCAACAGATAGATACCAAACTGGCGGGCGTACCTTTTTTGGAAGAAGAACGTCCGGCAACAGTATCCATGCTGCCTACAGGATCTCAGGTAAACCTTTACCTTAAACCTAAAAAAACAAGCGAGTTTAATTTCCTGATCGGCTTTGCACCGAACAGTGAGCAGACCAATAAACTACAGGTTACAGGCAATGTCAATCTTAATCTAAAAAATGCCTTAGGTACCGGAGAAACTATTTTAGTGAACTGGCAACAGCTGCAGGTAAAATCTCCCCGGTTAATTCTCGCATACGAACAGCCATACATATTCAAATCATCTTTTGGTGCGGCTGTAGGATTTAATTTATTTAAAAAAGATTCTACTTATCTACAACTTGATGGGCAAATAGGATTGCAGTATGTTTTATCTGCCAATCAATCAGGCAAAATTTTTATTGAAGACCAGGCCACTATTTTACTAGCATCCGGAGTTGACACGGCACAGGTTATTGCCACCAAACAATTACCTCCTAATGTGGATGTAACCAGCACAAATGTTGGCTGGGATTATCAGTGGAGCAAAACCAATTACAGATTAAATCCTGTTAGCGGCAATGAATTATTATTGCTGGCTACGATCGGAGTAAAAAATATCAGTAAAAATTCAACCGTAGTAAATATTGCCGACACAAGCTTTAATTATGCTTCTTTATACGACTCGATCAAATTACATAGTTACCAGTTCAGGATAAATCTTGCCGGCGCCCATTATTTTAAAACGGGTAAGCTGGCTACTTTAAAATTGGCTGCAAATCTTGGTATATATAATAGTCCGAGCACTTTCCGAAACGAGCTTTTTCAAATAGGCGGGGCAAAATTATTACGAGGCTTTGACGAAGAAAGTATTTATGCCACACAATATTTGGTAACAACGGCCGAATACCGGTTCCTGGTCGGACAAAATTCTTACATCTTCAGTTTTGTAGATGCGGGGTGGACAAAAGCCCAATACCAGGATTTTAAACAGAATGATACTTACGTAGGTCTGGGATTAGGATTGGTATTTGAAACAAAAGTGGGTCTGCTGAATGTGAGTTATGCCGTGGGGATAGCCGATAATATTCCCTTTAATTTGAGCCAGGCATCCAAAATACATTTTGGGTACATCAACTATTTTTAAGAAAGGATAGCTTTCATACATATTGATAGCTATTTTTGCAGCAGTAAACCATCTTTTATATTGAAACAGGTTTTTAATTTTATTGTATTGTTATTGCTGCCTGCTTTATTGTTTGCCCAAAAGCATGATACTGCTGCAACAAAACACGATACTGGTGCTGTTGTAAAGGATTCAATAATTCATCCTGTCGTAATGGCTCATCCTCTTCCCATAACGTATGATAGTGCCTTCCGGAAAATAATATTACAAAACCGTTTTTTAAATGCAGAAGGAACACCTGTTGCAATGCAGGATAAAATAAAACATCAACCTACGGATGACCTGATGTTCTATATATTGGTAAGCATCATGATCGTATTAGCTGTTTTAAGCTATTTGTATTTTCAATATTTCAATAATTTATTCAGGGTTTTTTCTAATGTGCCATTGCGCCAGGGCCAGTTGACCGATCAGCTATTACAGGCAAAGCTTCCCTCTTTACTTTTCAATGTTTTATTTACTATTACCGGCGGTATTTATATTTATTTGATGTTTCGCTATTATCATACAGTGCCTAAATTGAAAACGGTACCACTGATGTTATTTTGTATTGTTTTATTATCGGCTATTTATGTAGGCAAATTTTTATCGCTAAAATTTACGGGGTGGCTTACAGGCTATAATGATGTAACCAATACCTATTTATTTGTGATCTTTCTGATCAATAAAATAGCGGGCATTCTTTTGTTGCCTTTTATAATAATCATGGCATTTTCAGATAGCGGGTTAGTAAGTGCAAGCATAGGGATATCATTCGTATTTATTTGCCTGCTGATAATGTTGAGGTTTTACCGCTCTTATGGGTTATTAAAGACCCAGCTAAAAATAAGCAGTCTTAATTTTCTTGTCTATATAGTAGGGTTAGAAGTAGTTCCACTTTTATTGATTTACAAATCACTAATGATTTTATTAAACAAAAATCTCTAACTTTGCAGAACTATTGAAAAACCCTCATACCACACATGGCTAGTAGCAGTGCAAAAAATTCAGAATCAATAGATAAGGCAGTTAAGAAGGTACTCATTACTCAGGTAAAGCCGGAGGGTGAAAAATCGCCTTATTTCGACTTAGCAAAGAAATTTGGTATTGAGTTGCATTTCCATCCTTTTATTGTAGTGGAAGGGATACCTTCTAAGGATTTCCGCAAGCAAAAGGTAGATATAGCAAATTACACTGCTGTAGTATTTACCAGCCGCAATTCTATTGATCATTTCTTTCGTATCTGCGATGAAATGAAAGTGAGTGTATCGCAGGATACAAAATATTTCTGTATCACCGAAGCGGTAGCATTATACCTTCAAAAATTCATTTTATACCGTAAACGTAAAGTTTTTTATGGCGCTGATGGCAGCAATAAAAGCTTGTTTGATGTGATCAACAAACATAAAGACAACGAAAAATTTTTATACCCTGTTTCCGAATCTGTAGATAATGAAATTACTACCTGGTTAAAAGCGCACAACTGCGAATTTGCTACGCCGGTTTTATACAAAATAATCAGCAACGATATTAAGGAAGTGATCGCTAAAAAGTTTGATGTGATCTGTTTCTTTACACCAGGTGGCGTAAAAAGCCTGTTAGAAAATTTCCCAAAATACAAACAGAACGGAACTAAGATCGGTGCTTTCGGCACCAATACTTTAAAAGCAGTAGAAGATGCCGGCTTATTATTAGATATTAAAGCGCCACAACCAAAAGCTCCCAGTATGGTCTCTGCATTGGATCTTTTCTTATCTTCTCAAAAAAAGAAATAACTTTTTTTAATGGTTAATTGTAAATTGTTAATGGTAAAATATTAGCGAGGCTTTGCATTTACCATTTATCATTAACCATTTACCATTATTCATGTCTCATCAATTCACCAATAGTTTAGCAAAGGAAACAAGTCCTTATTTATTGCAACATGCACACAACCCTGTTGATTGGTATCCATGGGGCAATGAAGCATTGGACAAGGCAAAAAAAGAGAATAAAATAATATTGGTAAGCATCGGTTATGCAGCCTGTCACTGGTGCCATGTAATGGAAAGAGAAAGTTTTGAAAATGAGCAGACAGCCAAATTCATGAACGAGCATTTTGTCAATATAAAAATAGACAGGGAAGAACGCCCGGATCTTGATCACATATATATGGATGCGGTACAGGCCATTTCAGGAAGTGGGGGATGGCCGCTCAATGTTTTTTTAACGCCCGAGAAAAAACCTTTTTATGGTGGAACTTATTTTCCACCGGTACAAGCTTATAACCGTTCCTCTTG
>DATHHR010000140.1:0-25292 GCA_035317105.1 Ferruginibacter sp.
ACATTCAAATTATTAACCATCGCTGCTTCTTTGGCATTTTGCAAAGGCACTATCAATCCTTTAAATTTTTCTTTTCTTGCTTGTATGGCAATTGGCAATGCACCACGAATAGCACTAACGGTGCCGTCTAAACTCAATTCACCCATAATAACATACTCTGCTAATTTTTCAGGATTGGCTATTTGTTCTGTGGCACCTAAAGTCCCGATGGCAATTGGCAGATCGAATGCCGTTCCGCTTTTTTTAATATCCGCAGGCGCGAGATTCACTACCAGCTTAGTTCGTGGCATATAATAATTATTGCTTTTGATGGCGCTCTCAACACGCTGCAAGCTTTCTTTCACAGCACTATCCGGCAAGCCAACTATATAATAATTCTGGCCCTGGTTATTTACATTTACTTCTACTGTAATGGTAATAGCTTCTACGCCGTATACGGCACTGCCATAAGTTTTAACTAACATAGGATAGGATTGAGGGTTTCTGAACGGTAAAATAATGAAATTATAGAAAGGATGCCCGATTATTTTCGGCTATAATTTTTTCAATAGGTCAACAACGCCTTCTCTTTGCAAAATGAGGTAGCCCAGGCGGTCATTGCTAACACCTTTTTTTAATTGGTAACTAAACTGAAGCTGGCCATTATTGACAGTTGTTTCAAAATAATAAAAATTGATATTAGGGTGCTTTTTAAGTTCGTCCGCAATTTCATATAAATGGGTAGATAATATGAATAAGGCGTTTTTCATTTTTACCAATCCTTCAATTACTGTTGACGAACATTTCATCGCATCTTCAACATTCGTTCCTTTAAATAATTCATCGATCAATATCAACCATTTTCTTCCATCAGAAATTTTTGTAACGGTTGCTTTGATGCGTTGCACTTCATTATAAAAATAACTTTCTCCCTTTAAGATATTATCTGCCACGTTGATATTACTCAATAAGCCATCAAACAAACTCAATTGTAATTGTTGTGCAGGAACGCCCATCCCGATATGCGCCAGAAAAACCGCAATGCCCACCGATTTTATAAAAGTGCTTTTACCTGCCATATTAGCGCCTGTTAAAAACAAAAAATTATTTTGCTGTTGAAGATCCATATCATATGTCACCGGCGCTTCTAATAAAATATGGTACAATTTTTTTGCTTCAAAAATTGGCCGGTCGGTCGCTACAAATTCAGGAAAAACCAATTGGTATTGTTGTACCGCCTGTGCCATCCCGTACCAGGCGTCCAACTGAGCATATATGGCAAGCAGGTCCAGCATATTTTGTTTATAATAATAACGAAGGAAATTAGCTAATTGTAATTGTTGAGCCTCTGTAAGATCATCTGCTTTGTTATTTTTTTCAATTATAATAAATTGCTCTTTTGTAATGATCTGCTTTGCTTTTGATAATAATTTATACACCGGTTCTGGTGCGCCATCCTTAAAAAAATGCTGTACAAATAATTGCATCCCTTTGATAAAATCAAATGCATGGCGCATAGAATATTTTACCAGAGAAAAGTCCGGGCCATGAAATATTTTGTAATTGTATGTTGTAATAGAAGAAGGGTTGGCAGGAATAGCATCGATAGTGGCGAGGTAAAATTTTTCAATAACCATCAAGGTTCCATTGCTTATTTGCAAGGGCCATGATTGTTGGTTGGCAATAATTAATTGGATCGTTTGCTGAACACCTTTTATTGCCTCGATCGAATGTAAAGGCGTGTTGAAATTGGCCCGTAGCTGCACTCTCCCATTAGTAGTGCGTGTACGATCGAGTTTATTGAAAACAGATAAGTCTTCTTCGCTGAAAACAGCAAGGTCATCTATAGTTATTTTATCTATTTCCATTTTCTATTTAATATTGAAGATGTAATATTTAATAATTATAAGCACATCAAAATATTCAATATAAAATATTACCTATTAAATACCATTCTTTGTCCCTTATTAGATTCATCCCACACGCCATTTCCATATACCATATTGCCGCTTACAAAAGTATTAACAATAGAATTAGAGAAAGTAACGCCTTCCATCGGGCTCCAGCCACATTTGTATAAAATGTTTTCTTTAGTAACCGTTGTCTGTTTTTTTGGATCAACTACCACCAGATCGGCAAAATACCCTTCCCTGATATAACCTCTATCTGTTATGCTAAAGCAATCAGCAACAGCATGACTCATTTTCTCTACTATCTTCTCGATAGAAATTTTTCCCTGGCGGTGATATTCTAACATCAATAGTAATGAATGTTGCACCAATGGCAAACCGGAATGCGCGTGTTCGTAAGGGCCTTGTTTTTCTTCCCAGGTATGCGGCGCATGATCTGTAGCAATGATATCAAAACGATCATCCAGCAACGCTTTCCATAATGCTTCTTTATTGAATGGCGCTTTAATAGCAGGATTGCATTTTATCTGGTAACCTAAACGCTCGTAATCATCAGCTGTAAAATGTAAATGGTGCACGCAGACTTCTGCAGTGATCCTTTTTTCTTTTAACGGCAGCATATTTCCGAAAAGCTGAATTTCTTTTTCTGTACTGATATGCAAAATATGCAATCGACTATTGAATTTTTTTGCCATCTGGATGGCAGCGAGTGAAGATTCAAAACATGCTTCTGCATCTCTTATGATAGGATGATCTGCCACAGACAATTCACCTTTTTCTCTTTTTATTTTTTCGTAATTATCCCTGATTATTTTTTCATCTTCGCAATGTGTTGCGATCAACATCTCGCTTTCGCGAAATATTTTTTCCAAAGTGCCGTAATTATCCACCAGCATATTACCTGTGCTGGAGCCCATAAAGATCTTCACGCCGCAGATATCTTTTCTGCCATTTATTTTAAGCACTTCTTCAGTATTGGTATTGCTTGCACCCATAAAAAATGAATAATTGGCCAAAGATGTTTGGGCGCCAATTGTATATTTATCTTCCAGCAAGTCGATAGTTAATGCATTAGGTATAGTATTGGGCATTTCCATAAAACTGGTAACGCCGCCTGCTACTGCCGCTTTACTTTCCGTATATATTGTTGCTTTATGTGTTAGGCCCGGCTCTCTAAAATGTACCTGGTCATCGATCACACCCGGCAATAACATTTTTCCTTCGCCATTAATTTCTATTACTTTTTCTTTGGTAGTGATCTGCGGAGCAATTTTTTCAATGCGGTCTTCGTTTGTTAATATATCCAATGCCTGGATCTTTCCTTCATTTACTGTCTGAATGTTCTTAAAGAGGTATTTTTGCATATCTTGAAAATTAACGAATTGTCTTTATAACCAATTTCTATGCAAATTATAAAAAGCTTTATCAAACTGCTGGTTTTTATTTCTCCTTTAACTGCCATGGCACAATCAACTTATTTACCTGAGGGTGATAAAGGCTATGATGTGATGGATAGGTTAGAAATTAAATATGGCAACAATACCGATAGTAATTTTTCTTCCAACAAACCTTATAGCCGTCAAAGCATTGTGGCTGAAACACAATTTTTAGACAGTATCGACCTGACTTATAAAAACCCATCTTTCCCTATAGGAGCAGGCTTAAGCACTGCCGATTCAACTGCTGCTGTAAAAAAATACCGGAGCGGCAAGCGCATGAATTTATCGAATGTAGATAGGTATGATATGAATAGCCTGTTGATGAATAATACCGAATGGGTAACGGGTTCTAAGGCTTCGTTTCAAAGCAAACGATCTATTTTTAATACCTTTTATACTACGAAGCCCAATTTGCTGGAGGTAAATGTCAAAGATTTTTTTCTGGCCGTAAACCCTGTCATCGATTTTAGTGCGGGTAAAGAGTCCGGCACAGGAGCAAACGACAAAACAATATTTTTAAATACAAGGGGTATTAGTATTAGAGGGATGATCGATCATAAAATAGGGTTTTATGCAACCATGTCTGATAATCAGGAACGCGGACCGGGTTATTTTTCACGATCAGTATACCGAGGCGGTAGAAATATTGTTGTGCCGGGTGTAGGCTTTGCCAAACTTTTTAAAAATGATACTACGGCCTATGATTATTTTGATGCAAGGGGTTATTTTACTTTTAATGTAGCAAAGTATATAAATGTTCAATTTGGGTATGATAAGAATTTTATTGGCGATGGATACCGCAGTCTATTTTTAAGCGATAACAGCGCCAGCTATTTATTCCTGAAGTTAGATACCAAGATATGGAAGATCGATTACCAGAATATATTTATGGAGCTCATTCCTCAATTCGATAAACAAGGCGATACTTTACTCGGCAGGAAATATGCTGCGATGCATCACCTCAGTATGAATTTCACCAAATGGTTAAACGTAGGTTTGTTTGAAGGAATAATTTTCAGCAGGCAAGATCATTTTGATTTTGCTTATTTAAACCCGATCATTTTTTACAGATCGATAGAAGGGAATGTGGGTAGCCCGGATAAAGCGCAAATCGGACTTGACTTTAAAGCGAACGCAGCACACCATCTTCAATTTTACGGACAATTTTTGTTAGATGAATTTGTGTTGTCGCAGATCAAAGCCGATACAGGCTGGTGGGGCAATAAATATGCATACCAACTTGGCGTAAAATATATTGATGCCTTTGGCGTACGCAACTTAGATCTTCAATTCGAAGACAATAGGATAAGGCCATTTACTTACGAACATGATAATAATGTTTCTAATTATACCAACTACAATCAGCCGCTGGCACATCCTTTAGGCGCTAACCTGCAAGAGTTTATTGGTATTGTGAAATACCAGCCTACACCTAAATGGTACATTACCGGAAAAGCAATTTATTATTTCCAGGGCTTGGATAGTCTTGATGGAAGATCATATGGCGGCGATCCTTTACGAAATTATAATGATCGTAAAGGCGATGGAGGATACTGGGTTGGCAGTGGCAGAAAAGCTACCTGCTTAAATTCCTCGCTGATGGTATCTTATGAAATAAGAGAGAATTTATTTTTTGAAGGATTAGCACAGGCAAGAGATTATAAAATTGCCAATGAACCCGAGAACAGCAGCAATACAACTATGTTTACGTTGGGTGTTAGATGGAATATCTGCAAGCGTATGTATGATTATTAATGCAATGTTTGATATACGACGACGATGTAAAAAAGTATAATAATAGAACGAAATACAATCGCACATATTTCTATTCCACCGTTAAAGAGAATGTCATCATTCTTGAATTGATCCTATCGATGTTATTGGAGTATTTGGTGTATGAATTCAGCTGTTGTAAATTAGATAGTCCCCAATCTAATTTTAGCTCAGGTGATAAAACGAAGTACGGAAAGTACAAATGAAACCCGACACCACCTTCAACGCTATAATTGAATTTCTTTAAGCTTACTGTTTCGCCATTATTTACATCTCCGCTATTAGAAGTAAGGTCATAATCCGCTCTCACACCACCAATGGTATACACTTTAAAGTTGCCAATACGGTCGCTACAAAATTCCAGGTCAATGGGCAGACTTAGCACGATGGATTGTATCCTTTTATCCATCACCTGCGTTTCGCCTACTTCCCTGTTTGCCGTTAACGTGTATTCAAAAACCCTTTCAGAAAAAGTAAGGTCGATGGGAAATGTACGAACATTAAAATGCGGACTAATATTAAAATTAACCAACCACGCAAGATTTAATCCTACACTGTTCACACTTTCAATATCCAATACACTATCAGTAGAAGCATTCGGTGGCGAAAGCTGGTTAAGAAATTGTTGTGAGTGTGAAAAATTAAAATGTGATTGGTTATACCCAAAATTTATTCCAAAACGTATCGATTTATCATCATGGTCTTCCTGGTTGGGTGTATACCGCAACTGAGAAAACCCCACAAAGGGGATGAGCAGCATGATGCTGATGTATATTATTTTTCTCCGCAATAGATGCTGCATATTCCTAAACTCAGGGGTTTATAATAAGTTTTCGAGTAACCTGTTTGATCAAGGATATTGATAAAATTTTTTCCTTCGGGGAATTTTTTAATTGATTCATCCAGGTATTTATAAGCATCGGCATTTTTAGAAAATAACTTACCCATATTAGGTGCAACTATCTTCATATATAAATTGTAGAGCCATTTTACGGCTGCTACTTTTGGTTTGCTAAATTCTAACACCACTAATTTTCCACCTGGCTTTAACACTCTTTTTATTTCGTTTAAACCGCGCTCTAAATATTCGAAATTACGCACACCGAACGCAACCGTTACCGCGTCAAAACTATTATCAGCAAAAGGTATTGAGGCACTATCTCCATTCAACAATTCTATTTTATTATCCAGGTGGAGTTTGGCTATTTTATTTCTGCCGATCTCCAACATGCCATCGCTGATATCTATGCCTGTGATCTTCTCCGGTTTCAATATATCAGATGCCATGATGGCCACATCTGCTGTACCGGTAGCTACATCCAATATTTTTTTTGGGTGTAGCGCCATTAATTCACGCAAGGCTTTTTTCCTCCAGGTTATATCTATTCCGGCACTTAAAAAACGGTTCAAAAAATCGTAGCGTACTGCAATATCATCGAACATCGCCGCAACCTGTTGCTTTTTGCCCTGTTCAGAGTCTTTATATGGAACCACATTGTCGTGTGCAAACTGAGTCATTATGGCAAAGATACATGTAAACAAAAAACAATGTGCAATATCCAAAATCCAAAAAAAACAAATAACAAAACCTAAACAATACTAACCTTGTTTTTTGGATACTGGAATTTGGGATTTCTACTGGTATCTTTGCGGAATGCAGATCAAGTCAGCCAAGTATATTATTAGTAGTCCGAATTTTGAGCTTTGTCCCGATCCGGATAAAAAAGAATACGCATTTATCGGTAGAAGTAATGTGGGTAAATCTTCGTTGATCAATATGCTGTGTACCAACGAAAAACTGGCTAAAACTTCTGCTGCTCCGGGCAAAACACAAATGATCAATCATTTTATCATTAATCATGAATGGTACCTTGTCGATTTACCCGGGTATGGATTTGCAAAAGTGAGTCAGACAGCCCGTCGTCGTTGGGAGCAAATGATCGAAAATTATTTAAGAAAAAGGGCCAACCTCACCATGGTATTTGTATTGATCGATTCCCGTCATTCTCCTCAAAAACTTGACTTAGATTTTTTAAACCAGTTAGATAAATGGCAGGTTCCTTTTGCATTGGTGTTTACCAAAGCAGATAAAGAAACGCAGGCTATCGTTGCTAAAAACGTGAAATCTTTTTTAAATACGCTAAAAAAAACATGGCAGTTCTTGCCACAGCATTTTGTATCCAGTGCAACTAAAAAACTAGGAAAAGATAAGATACTTGACCTGATAGCAGAAAAAAACGCGGAATAATTGATACTGGATAATTGGCTAATTGAAAATTAGCAAGAGAATAGTTAGGGGGTTAGATCACTGAGACAAATAGTTTGACCCATTTATCCATTATCCATTAACTAATTATTCATTAATTAACGATCTTATTGGCACAGCTGCTGCTGGCGAAAGCTTCCGGCTTAGCTTTAAAGGCAAAGCCCATACCCAGTATGTAACCCATTGCCTCGCGCAAAGCCTCATTGCTTTTGAATTGCGGATTGGTGTTAATGTCGGCATGTACTTCCATATCTACATTGTACAATGTAAACAGGTTGCATAGCTCATAAGCAATTTCAATGCTTTTAGCTACTTCTACCAACATACGTTCTTTAATGCCATACTTCAACAATGTTTTTTCGTTGTGCATGAACATGAAGCCGCCGCGGCCTTCACGTAAAAAAACAATAACAGTTGCGAACTCTGTTTCTTTGCCTTTTACCTGGCTGTCGGTTCCAATACAAACCTTTAAATGATTACCGGCTTTTGTTTCTCGAATAATAGCCTGTTCTACTGCTTCTTTAATGGGAAGCTGGAGGGGATCTCCATTGAATTTTCTCCAAAGCATATAAATGGGGTTTTCTAAAGTTACGAAGAAAACAAATGCGTCCAATCAATTTTACCAAGAGAAAATGTTACAAAATTATTATTTCTAATACTGCCCCGTACTCAGCATAACTAATGTACAGGCTTCTTTGGCTTCAATACCATTTTGTTTGGCCAGCTCATAAAGCTCTTCATTCTCTGTTCCCGGATTAAATATGATGCGTTTTGGATGAAGAGAAAGAATGTACTGATAGTAATCTTTTTGAATAGCAGGATTTAGGTACAATGTTACCGTATCGATATCGTCCCACTGTTTTCTTTCTGTTTCGATCGGCACGGCATCAATGCTCCCTTTTTTACTGCCTAATGCTACTACAGGTTGCTGGTGCGCTACTAATTTCTGCACTGCAAGATGGCTATACCTTTCAGGATTTTCTGAAGCGCCGATCACTAATGTTTTTTTATTTTTCATATCAATAGTATTATAAAAACCTGGCTTGTAACGCAGGTGTTGGCAACATACATTCATCAAGCTTTCCGAACCATTTATAGCGGTTGTTTGAGATTAGCCTATACACTGCATCACGAATAAATGGCGGTACAATAATGAAGCCATATAATAATTTCCAGCCGCCATTTAATTGCTTGGCTACTTTTAACGCAGCTGTCGATTGTGTATAGGCAATATTGTTTTGCAGTAAAACAAATGAATTGAAACTATCAGCAGGAATATCGAATTGCTGTAATAATTTTTGGCCGGCAGGACTTTGTAAAGAAGCAAATAAAAAATTGCTTGTGGGATCATGTTTTATCACAAACTGAACAGCTCCGCTGCAGAGATTACAAACACCATCAAATAATATGATTGGTTGATCATTCACAATGCAAAGTTAGCACATATTTGCCGTTACCATTACGGCTAAACAATATCCAGGTCGCCAAAAAAGAAGTTAAAATTTACCTGGCTTAAATGAGCCGTAAGCGCGGGTGTTTTGCCTTTTACCAAAAAATTAAGCCTGTTTTGCAGCCTTATCCTGGCTGTTCGTTTTTTGATATCAAATGCACCATCAAACATGACCACACCGCTAAAAAACTGTTTACTTGAGTAGGTAAAACAGGCTTCGATAACAACAGCAATATTGTCTTTCTTTTCAGCAATAATATCCATCAAAAACAAATAGGGTATCCCTTTTTTTTGTGTGGCCTTTAAAAAAGCGTATCCGATAATAATGCTCTTTTCTTTTATTTCGACCAAATGAAGTTCTTTGGCTGTATACAATTTGTACCTCCATTTAAAATAGGCTTCGTCTTTTTGTATGGCATTATCAAACGAATAAATAGAAGAGAATACCATTTGATCAATAGCTGTCAATCGCTTGAATTGATAGGATGAAAGAAGATCAAAGAAATTAAAAGGAGTGAATAGTATAGCAGGGCAAAGACCTTTTTCGTAAGCGAATTTATTTAAAAATATCGGCGTACTTAATTTATTGGTGAAGGTTAAAAAACAATCCACCTTATTCTCTTCTAAATTATCTGATTCGGTTTTGAAGTATAATTTATTGAACAAGCCTTTGCCTCTTACTTTTAAAGAAGTTAAAACATTCTGCGGCATAGCAACCAGCGAAGGTTTGCCTTCGATAGTAAACATAAAATTATTGGTTGTTGCATACCCTTCAATAGCACCTTTATTGTTAACTACTTTACAAAGCGATACAGAATTGGATGGATTATTTAAATACCAGTTTTCAATATACGTTTCTGTGAGCCTTTGATTGCCGCCATTATTTAAAGCCAGGGCACTGATCTCGGGCAGGTCTTTTTTTATAATCTTTTCTATCGTGAATTCAGCGCCCATCTTATTTTGGATTAACTAATTTAGACAAGCCGGACATGGTATAGCTTTGAAAGCCATACGCTTTGTTGAGTTGTTGATAATGCATCAGTATCTTTTCTAAAAATATAAAATTCTCTTTTTGATCGATCCCAAAATTATGCGGATGCCACCATAAATGATAGGTCATATTATTTTTAGCGGCAATTGTCATCCCTTTTTTTATCCGCTTTAATTTTAACGAGTCTAATAAGGCTAGCTTTTTGGAGAAGGGCCGCAAAAAACGACTGGCGGGAATATTAGTCAGTCCATCAATTCTCAACTCCTCATCAGTGTAACAATTATGTCCTGAAATATTAATATACGCATCTGCCAAACGTATGGCCCTTCTTACCAAACTTTCTTTATCGCGGCCTCTTGCTTCGTATAGCCAGGATCTTTCATTACCACGTATGCACAGTATCCCTAAATTTTTACCCGCTTCTAAATAATCACCGTTGAATTGATTTCTTGGAAACACCAGCGACTCGATCGTAATACCATAACTCATTGCTACTTTTTTTGCAGCGGTTATATCTGCTATAAAATTATCGGTGGTTTGTCCTTTTTCCAAACAATAATAATGAGAGAAAGTATGTGTGCCGATCTCTTGTGCCGGGTATTTTTGTATCAGCTTTATTAATTCAGGCGCAAAATAATATTTGTCTGTCGTAAGATCATCGCCGATCGAATTGATAGCTGCATAAGGCGATAAACGCTGATCATCGTATTGAGGAATTGAAGCCGGCAGATTTTGCAGTAACACCGTTTTATTTTCAAAAAAAAGAAAGCCTACCGTTGAGAAAGTTGCAGTGATGCCATATTCTTCAAACAGCTCCAGCAATTTTGGAATGGCAGCATAAACGCCAAGGATATTATCGCCATAGCTCTTGATCGACCTAACATCCCTCACTCCCCAAAACAATTCGAAATCGAGCGATATCACAAATTTTCCGTTGTTCATGGCAGACTATATCGCTATTACTACGACTGTTGATTTTGTTTACAATGCAAAATCAAATATAAATATAAAAAGCAAGCAGAACTAGTATTGGCATAATCTCTGATTGATGAGATAATTGTGATACTTTTATAGTAACCTGAATTTTATTATTACTTATGCGCGTACTTATAACTTGTTTAATTTTTTTATTTTGTTGCAAGGCATACAGCCAGGATTCCAGTAAGATATTCATTCGCCTGGTGCAACCTTTTAAAGAAAGCAACAGCGCAAGATCAGCCAGGCAAAATATTATTGGCAGTACTTGCAAAAAATGTATGCTTGTTATTAATCAACAACCAATAAAAGTTTATTCAACAGGCGCCTTTGTTGACGAAGTAAATTTATTACCGGGCGATACAACATTTACGATGACTGCCGCCGATGAGCATGGATTTGTATTTACTAAAAGTATACGCTACAATTATACGCTGCCTAAACCTGCCGACACCGTAAAAGTATTAGGGATAGAAAGCATAGAAACTTTTCCTGAGGGCGACCTTATTTTACAGACAGGCGATAAAATAGATTTTCGTGTAAAGGCATTGCCTAACTGTAAAGTAATTGCATGGGATAATCTTGAATTATATGAAATGCCGGTAAGTCAAACCAAAGGAATACCGGGTATTTATCAAGGTGAATATGTGGTGAGTGAATCCGATAGTTTTTCTCCAACCAAAATTCCTGTTACGATAGTTGATAAGAGAGGAAAAAAGATCACCAAAGAAACCAAAAATAGTTTCTCCATTTTAACAGCATCCGATTCTGATGTAGCCCTTACAAAAGGAAGACTGGCGCATCTTGAATATGGATTAGGCGATGATAGGTTAGGCGGCGCCAAGATCGGTTATATCGATAGTTTGATACAATTGAAAGTAATAGGAAAAGTTGGCTCACATTATAAAGTTCAGTTAGCAAGCTCACGCACGGCATATATTCCCGACAATCTTGTTACTTTACTGCCGCCCGGAACACCAACACCACAATCGCTTACAGATAAAATGTATGTATCGGGCGATGAGCATTTTGATTATGTAAAAGTTGGCCTGTTTACAAGATTGCCTTATCAGTCTTTTCAATTAGCAGATCCTTCAAAAATCGTGGTGGATATTTTTGGCGCCACTAATAATACGAATTGGATAACACAGTTGCAAAGCGCTAAGGAAATTAAAAACATTTCTTACGAGCAGATCGCAGATGGTATCTTTCGCATAACAATTACATTAAACCATGCGCAACAATGGGGTTACCAGCTTTATTATAGCGGTACTAATCTCATCATAAAAATAAAGCACCAGCCGGAAAGCTTAGCGCTGAAAAATTTAACCATCGCTATAGATGCCGGACACGGTGGTACTAATAACGGCGCTGTTGGTGCAACAGGTGTGTACGAAAAAGATATTACATTGGCCATTGCCTTGAAGCTGCAAAAAACATTAACAGCACTGGGCGCAAAAGTGATCATGACCAGAACAACAGAAAAATTTGTAGATAATCTTGATAGGGTAACTTTTTATAGGGATAGCATGCCTGATCTGTTATTGAGCATACACCTGAACTCGTCTGATGATCCGTTGGCTACAGGTGGTGTGAGTACCTATTACAGGTATCCGGGTTTTCGTAACCTGAGCCTGGATATTTATAAACGCATTCTAGAGCTTGGCTTAAAAGAATATGGCAACACCGGTTCTTTTAATTTTATGTTGAACAGTCCTACCGAATATCCCAATGCCTTGGTTGAAACACTTTTCCTCAGCAACCCAGATGAAGAAGCAAAAATTTTAGACGAAGGATTTCAGCAAAAAATGGCAGATAAAATTGTGCTGGGCGTTAAAGATTTTTTGACGGATGCGGGTAAATAGATCTCAAAGGCTTTAACATTTCATTAGTAAACAAGTAAACCCTTTTTCATTCTATATAAGCGTAACAAAACTTACAAAAAATGAAAAACTTTACTACAAAAATGATATTAAGTGCTGCCATAGTTTTTGGGTCACTTACTGCTGTTAGTGCGCAATCTTACGATAATAATAATGTTGGGTACGATCAACCACAAACAGCTTACCAGGATCAATATACACAACCAAATCAGCCTGCACAACAACAGTATAGCAATCAACCACAAGGTTATTACTACTACCCTGATGCTAATGTGTACTATAATCCCGTTTGCGACAATTATATCTACAACAATGGTGCTGCCTGGTTAACTGTAAATGTTTTACCATGGAACATCAGGATCGGTGGTTTGCCAAGATTTATGGTTTACCACAGGGGGCCGCAAGTTTGGTTAGATAACAATATTCACAGAGGGTATTATGCACATAACTACGGCTTTCGCTCACAACCGGCTGTTGCTTACAGAAATTATGGAAGAGGCGGGTACGACAGAGGTTTTGCAAGAGGCGGATATTATGGTGGTGGCAATAGAGGTGGTTTCGGACACGGCCGCCGTTAAAATATTTTGCTATTGAAAAGGGAAGCCCGGTTATATTGACCGGGTTTCTTATTTTTATACAAACAAGTATTCAGTAATGGCACAAAAAAATATTGCAGTGATCGGCGCAGGTACCATGGGTAATGGCATTGCGCATGTATTTGCACAAAATGATTTTAAAGTGAGTTTGATAGATGTGAATGCTGATCAATTAGCAAAAGCCTTATCTACCATTACAAAAAACCTCGACAGGCAAATTAGCAAGCAGCTTATCACGGAAGCGGAAAAAGCATCAACCCTAAACAATATAGAGTTGGTAAACGATATTGCCGCAGGTGTTAAAGATGCTTACCTGGTAGTGGAAGCAGCTACAGAAAATCTAGCGCTGAAATTAAAAATATTTAAACAGCTTGATGAAGCCGCACCGGCAGGGTGTATTTTAGCAACCAACACATCTTCCATTTCCATTACAAAAATTGCCGCAGCTACCAAAAGACCTGAATTAGTGATCGGCATGCATTTTATGAATCCTGTTCCGGTGATGAAACTGGTAGAGATTATTAAAAGTAGCGAGACAAACAAAGGAGTTGTTGATACGATCGTTGCATTAAGCAAACAGCTGGATAAAATCCCTTGCGTTGTAAATGATTATCCCGGCTTTATTGCCAACCGTATTTTAATGCCGATGATCAACGAAGCTATTCTTTCTCTGGAAGAAGGCGTTGCCGGAGTTGAAGAAATCGATACGATCATGAAACTCGGCATGTCACACCCAATGGGACCACTGCAATTAGCCGATTTTATTGGGTTAGATGTGTGCCTCAATATTATGTTTGTCTTGCACGATGGATTCGATAATATTAAATACACACCTGCAGCCCTTTTAATAAATATGGTAGCCGAAAAAAAATTAGGTGTTAAAACCGGTGAAGGATTTTATACCTATTCAAAAGATAATAAAGAGCTGATCGTTAGTTCAAGGTTTAAATGATTCTATATTTGCTATCTCAATAATATATATGGTTTACAAAGTAATTGGTATCATGAGCGGCAGCTCTGTTGATGGATTGGATATTGCTTATGTGCATTTACACGAAGCCGGTGGCAAATGGGGGTATGAAATATTAGCGGCAGAATGCGTTGACTATTCTCCCGAATGGAAACAACAATTAACCAACGCTATTCATTTGTCAGGTTTAGACTATCAATTATTACATACCCGTTACGGGCATTTTATCGGGGAAAAAATAAATCATTTTATCAATGAAAATGGTTTGCAGCACAAAGTAGACCTGATCGCATCGCACGGCCACACTACTTTTCATCTTCCCAAACAAAAAATGACAGCACAAATTGGTGATGGCGCTGCTATTGCTGCTGAAACGCAATTACCGGTGGTAAGCGACCTGCGCTCTTTAGATGTCGCCTTCGGCGGACAAGGTGCACCGATAGTACCAATCGGACAAAAATTATTATTCGGCGGCTATGCATATTTTTTAAATATCGGCGGCATCGCCAATATTTCTGTCAACAACGGAGAAAAATATATTGCTTTTGATGTTTGTCCGGCTAACCGCATATTAAATATGCTGGCAGAAGAAATGAATATGGAGCATGATGAAAGCGGAAAAATAGCAGCATCAGGAAAAGTAAATGAAACTTTACTACAACAATTAAATGCATTGCCTTATTATCAGCAACCTTTTCCAAAATCTTTGGCCAATAGTTTTGGGGTTGATACTGTTTACCCGCTAATTAAAAAAGCTAACCTGACTACGAAAGATGCTTTGTGCACTTATGTGGAACATATTGCCCTGCAAATAAAAAATGCACTCTTTACCGAAGTGACTTTATCCAACGCAAAATTATTCGTTACGGGTGGTGGTGCATTGAATACATTTTTGATCGAAAGATTAAAAACGATATTAGCCGAAAAAGGAATCGAGGTCATTGTACCTGACGAAAGATTGGTACAATATAAAGAAGCGCTGGTTATGGCATTGCTAGGTACCCTCCGTTGGAGAGAAGAAACCACAGTACTTTCTTCTGTAACAGGCGCGATGGCTAATAGTGTTGGTGGCGCTTTGTGGCTCGGCCGACTGTAGGTCTCATTTATTTTACCAACCTTATAGTAAACTTTATCAAAGCCCCCTTCAGGGGGTTGGGGGTTTTTCGTAACTTTACTGCTTATGAAATATTTAGAAGAATTAAACGAGCCGCAGCGGGAAGCCGTACTACATAAAGACGGTCCGATCATGATCGTGGCAGGTGCAGGAAGCGGTAAAACAAAAGTATTGACCACACGCATTGCTCACCTGATGGGCGAACATAAAATTGATGCTTTTAATATCCTGGCGCTAACTTTTACCAACAAGGCTGCGGCAGAAATGAAGGAAAGAATTGGAAGAACCTTAGGCAATTCAGAAGCAAGAAATTTATACATCGGTACTTTCCATAGTGTATTTGCAAGAATACTTCGTGGCGAAGCCAACAAGCTTGGTTATCCAAACAATTTTACTATTTATGATACGGATGATGCCAAAAGCGTTATCAAAACTGTTATCAATGAATTGAACCTGGATGATAAACAGTACAAACCGAATATTGTTTACAACAGAATTTCTTCTGCAAAAAATAGTTTGATCGGCCCGGCAGAATATCTAAATGATAAAGGATTACAACAGGAAGATGCACGCGCTAACAGGCCATTGATCGGACAGATATATGATGCTTATGCCAAGCGTTGTTTTAAGAATGGTGCGATGGATTTTGATGACCTTCTTTTCAAGATGTACATCTTGCTGAAAAATTTTCCGGAAGCATTATCTAAATACCAGAAAAAATTCAAATACATTTTAATTGATGAGTACCAGGATACCAACACGTCTCAGTATGAAATAATAAAATTATTAGGCGCTATGCACGAAAATGTTTGTGTAGTGGGCGATGATGCACAAAGTATTTATAGTTTCCGCGGCGCAACGATCGAAAACATTTTACAGTTTCAAAGAGATTACGATGATGTGAAAGTAGTGAAGCTGGAGCAAAATTATCGCAGCACCAACAGCATCATCAAAGTAGCCAATGAGATAATCGATAAAAATAAA
Organism: Ferruginibacter sp.; assembly: GCA_035317105.1. Classification (GTDB taxonomy): domain Bacteria; phylum Bacteroidota; class Bacteroidia; order Chitinophagales; family Chitinophagaceae; genus Ferruginibacter. The sequence continues at coordinate 16,331 of DATHHR010000140.1, forward strand.
AATCAATTACCAAAAAAACTGTGGACCGATAAAGCAGATGGCGAAAAAATAAGATTGGTAAGAACATCTACCGATAACGAAGAAGGTAAATATGTTGCAGACACCATAAAAGAACAAAAGCTGCGCAATCATTTTATGAATAGCGAGTTTGCTATCTTATACCGCACCAACGCACAAAGCCGGGCGTATGAAGAAAGCCTGCGCCGAATGAATATCCCCTATAAAATTTATGGCGGCTTATCCTTCTATCAACGCAAAGAAATCAAAGACTATGTTGCTTACCTGCGCGTGATCGTAAATACAAGAGATGAAGAAGCGCTAAAACGCATCATCAATTATCCCACCCGCGGTATTGGTAAAACAAGCTTAGACAGAGCGATATTAGCTGCAAACGAAAATAATATCACCTTGTGGGAAGTGTTGGAACAGGCGCGCACAGCAGGTTACAAAGGAGGTACATTAGAAGCCATCGAGAACTTTGTTACCATGATCAAAATGTTTCAAAGTGAATTGCAGAAAAAAAATGCCTACGACCTTGCCGTGATCGTGGGCAAAAGCACCAATCTTGTTAAAGAACTATTTAACGATAAAACAACGGAAGGTTTAGCACGCTACGAAAACACACAGGAATTATTGAACTCCATCAAAGAATTTACCGAAACGCCGATGAATGAAGAAGACGGTGAAGTTGGTGATAAAGGATTAGGCACTTACTTACAACAGATCACCTTATTAACAGACGCAGATAATAATAAAGATGAGGCAGATAGTGTAAAGCTAATGACGATCCATGCCGCGAAAGGATTAGAATTTAATTGCGTATTTGTTGGTGGATTGGAAGAAACATTATTTCCTAATGCAATGAGCATTAATACAAGGGAAGAGCTGGAAGAAGAACGCCGTTTGTTTTATGTTGCCATCACAAGGGCCAAGAAAAATTTGTGGTTAACATATGCAAGTGCGCGTTACCGTTTCGGTCAGTTACAACAAAATGAGCCCAGCCGTTTTATTGAAGAAATGCCTGCACAGTATATTGATAAAAGTTTTGCCGGTGGTGGCATAAACAACCAGAACACGGCTAACCGTCAATATGGAAACGGTAATCCATTATGGAGCCGTGGCGATAAGGCAGCTGCAACAACACGTGATACATCTGCAAAGCCTGCATACATAACTTCTGCACCAAGACCACAAACAAAAGAGCATGTACCTTCTGCAGATTTTGCAGCTAGCGATACCAGTAATTTACAGGCGGGCCAAAAAGTAGAGCACCAGAAATTTGGTTTCGGAGAAGTGACTAAAATGGAAGGCGCTGCACATAATCCAATTGCCACTGTGCAATTTGATCAGAACGGAGAAAAAAAGATCATGCTGAATTATGCCAAGCTAAGAATTGTAGAATAATAAATTGGAATTGGGCTAAAGCCCTTTAATAATAACTTAACCTATAACCCCCGACTTAAATCGGGGGTTAATTATATATAGACGATATAGGCTTTAGCCAAATTGCTTACTATAATTGTTTTAGATAATACATCATTTCACTCGTGCCAAAATCAAGCTCTTTACCATCAGCAACTTTAACGGGAAGATCATAAGTAACAGTTGCTGTTGTTATTTTTATATTCTTGCCGTCAATAGTGGCTGTGCAAGGAACTTCCTGTGATACTTCTCCCTGGTAAATAGTTGCGGTTCCAGTAGCAGTCTGGCAATCTACTTTTTTTGTAAGGTTAAGGTATTTTAATACGATCGAAGAGGGTGTTATAAAACCTGGTTTGGCTTCTCTTTTATACACCGTCCAGTTACCCATAAAATTAGCTAAAGATATTTTACCCACTGTTGTTTTAGTAGTGGTTGCAGTAGTTTTCGAAGGTCCATATCCATCTGCTAATTCATAAGCAAACATTTTTACCTTTTTAAAGTAGTGGACAGAATCATCCTGGTCTTTTAAAATGATCGCGTCTTTTGTAACCGATAAAGCGGTATAATCCTGGTCTGCGGTCATCAATGTATTTTCATCATCAATTGATGCTTTTTCTATCATCCGCAGGTCCATTTTATCATCAGTTGTTTTTCTTGTCTCAACCGTTCCGTCATCATTAAAGTGAAGCAGGGAAGTATCCATAAAAGCAACCTGCTTTTTGTTAGGGTCTAGCCGCTTTACCTCCTGCCACCTGCCGGCGAATTGGGGTATATAATATAAAGTGGAGGGTTTCTCCACTGTTTGAGGCGTTGCTCTATGCCCCCTGGCAACCATCTGCCCCGTCTGGGCATCAGTTACAGTATAAAAACAACAAAATATAGTGATCAGCTTAAGGTATCGTAGACTCATGATAGCGGCAATTAATGTATTGTAATATTACAAAAAATAGCCTGAAAACCATGCTTTTTAAAGCGCTGATTACGATAGAATAACAAAAACCATATTTTCGAGATAGGAAATAATTGCGCTGAAACAGCCTTTCGGCTCTGCAATTGGCCCTTTATAGCTGGAGAATTTGTACCTTTATAACACAAGAATTAAAGTATATGATAAAGACAGGAAGCACCGTTATAAGTATCTACACAGAGATGACGCCCAACCCGGAAACAATGAAGTTTGTGGCGAATAAATTATTATACCCTGGGAAAAGCATCGATTTTCCGGATGAAGCCAGCGCGAAGCCTTCTTTGCTGGCGCAGGAATTGTTTACGTTCCCGTTCATCAAATCGGTATTCATCGCAAGTAATTTTATTACGTTGACCAAGACCGGTGAAACCGGTGACTGGGATGATATCATACCAACGATCAAACAATTTTTAAAAGAATATTTGGAAGAAGGTAAACCTGTGGTGAATGAAGAAGAAGTAGCAACCATGAAATCAGAAAGCAGTAATGAAGTAAGCGCTGATGATGACGATGTGGTAAAACGTATCAAAGAATTATTAGAAAGCTATGTAAAACCTGCAGTTGAAATGGATGGCGGCGCAATTCAATTTAAAAGTTATGAAGATGGCAAGGTGAATTTGATGTTACAGGGAAGCTGCAGTGGCTGCCCATCCTCAATGATCACCTTAAAAGCTGGTATTGAAGGAATGATGAAGAGAATGATACCTGAAGTAAAAGAAGTCGTAGCAGAAGCAGAATAAAAAAAATCTCCCCGAAGGGAGATTAACATAAAAAATATTTTTAAAAGGCATCTATACCAGGATGCCTTTTGGATTTTCTCTATCTTCCCTGTGCCACCATGCCCAAAGTATTAAAAATGGTTGTCCCACAAATAATCTTGCCCATAATTGCCATGCGCTGGGATTCATTTCTATCATATAAATATGCGTGGGAATATAAACGATCAGCATTACCATGATCCCTGTTGCACCCACTTTACGTGTTTGAGGAAAGATCAGTAATAAAGCAAATACTATTTCAGCAACGCCGGCCATGTAATTAATAACCGAATGCATCGGGATATATGGCGGAATGATATTAAAATAAGAATGCGGATACAAAAAGTGCCTAACGCCTTCATATAGGTAAAAAATAATCATGACCAACAGACTAAGCACCTTTCTTTTCATATTCCTTTTAATTTTTTGCTAATATAGTTCATTGTTTATATCTGTAAAACAATATCGCGATAATGTTATAAATTGACCGCTATTAATGTGATCTGCAGAAAAGAATAAAACGAATGTTACCAAAAAAAATTGTGGTCATAGGCCCCGAAAGTACCGGAAAAAGCACTTTGTGTGAGCAGCTGGCTGCTCATTATCAGACTGATTGGGTAAGAGAATACGCACGCGAATATTTATTGGCAAACGGGACCGAGTATACTTTTGATACTTTGTTAACCATTGCTAAAGGACAGCTTGCACTTGAAGACGAAAAATCAGCGATCAGCAATCAGCGATCAGCCATTCTTTTTATTGATACCGACATGTATGTAATGAAAGTTTGGTGCGAATTTGTTTTTGAAAAGTGCCACAATTTTATTTTGAATCAAATTGTAGAAAGAAAATACGACCTGTATTTATTTTGTAATGTTGATCTACCCTGGGTAAAAGATGAACTCCGCGAATACCCCGATCTGGAATCAAGAGAAAAACTATACCATATTTATAAAGATGCCATGGTAAACCAGGATGTGCCCTGGATCGATATCAGTGGGACTTATGAAGAACGATTGCAAAAAGCAATTGCTGCCGTTGATAAAATAATATAAAAGAGCCCGGCAATTACCGGACTCTTTAACTTTTTGGTTTTGCCTTTTACCTTTTTACTTTTATTTATACTCAATAAACATTTGTTCTTTAGGCTTCCGTACTTTTTTTGCATTCACCATATAATCGTTTGCTGCATCACGATAGCCTAATGCTAATATGGCAACGCTTCTTAAACCCTTTTCTTTTAAGTTTAATAATTCGTCTAAACCTGCCGCATTAAACCCTTCCATTGGTGTAGCATCAACTTCCTGTTCTGCAGCAGCAATAATGGCTGTGCCTAATGCAATGTATGGCTGGCGCGATAACCATTCGTATACCGCATCATGCGGCCTGCTGATGGCGCCTGTTAGGTTTGCTTTAAAAGCATCCAAAGATTCTATCGGCATTTCTCTTTCACTTGCAATTAAATGCATGTATTCGGTTAAATGATCCGGCGTAACTTTTTCCCAGGTAGCAAAGATCAATAAGTGAGACGCGTCTACTATCTGTGGTTGATTGTTAGCTATAGGTTGTATCTTCTTTTTCAGTTCTTCATTTTCAACAACCAATACTGTGAAAGCCTGTAAGCCTGCTGATGTTGGTGTTAAACGGATCGCTTCCAATATTTTGTCTACTTTTTCCTGCGGCACTTTTTTGTCAGTGTACTTTTTGGTGGCATAGCGCCAGTTCATCAATTCTATTAAGTTCATTGTATGTGGTTTTTATTATTTGAATACGCAAACTTAAACATATTTGCTATACAAATGATAGTACTATACTTTTGTATACCACTATCATTCAGTATAGTTCACGACAGTAGCGGGTATAAAAAAACCGGAGCAAAACTCCGGTTCATATTTTAACAAAATTATTACCTGTTATAGCTGCGTTGAGGTGAGCCTTGTCCGCTTCTTGGATTATGGCCCCTGTCAGAACCGCCGCCGAAGCTTCTCTTTTTGAAAGCAGGTTTTCCGCCGCCACCGCCACGCACCATTGGTGGCGCGGTCATGATCTGCATCGGGTAAGGATGCGCGTCAAAAACAGGGATTGGTTTACCGATCACTTTTTGAATATCGCGCAGCATTTCTTTTTCTTCCGCTTCGCAGAAAGACATGGCTTCTCCACTTAAACCCGCACGGCCGGTACGGCCAATACGGTGAACATAAGTTTCCGGAACATCCGGCAATTCGTAATTGATCACATAACGTAATTCGTCAATATCAATTCCTCTTGCTGCAATATCAGTCGCTACTAAAACTTTAATAGTGCCGTTCTTGAAATTGTTTAACGCATTCTGACGTGCATTCTGAGATTTGTTGCCATGTATCGCAGCAGCATGTATGCCGTGCTTGTTCAGCATGATCACTACTTTATCAGCGCCATGTTTTGTTCTTGTGAACACTAACACGGTCTGCATTTTCTTTTGTTCTATCAGGTAAAACAATAAAGAAGCTTTATTTGCTTTATCAACATAAAACAAGGTCTGGTCGATCATATCTACCGTAGAAGACGGAGGCGTAACTTCTACTTTAGAAGGATTGGTCAACAATACATTTGCCAATGTCTGAATTTCAGGAGGCATCGTAGCAGAGAAAAAAAGCGTTTGCCTTTTTTGAGGCAATTTGGTGATCACTCTTTTTACATCATGGATAAAACCCATGTCAAGCATACGGTCTGCTTCATCCAGTACAAATATTTTTATTTGCGCTAAACCTACAATTCCCTGACTGATTAAGTCAAGCAATCTGCCCGGTGTAGCAATTAAAATATCGATACCTGCACGGATAGCATTTGCCTGGTGCATTTGAGAAACACCACCGAAGATCACGGTGTGTTTAAGGCCCGTGTATTTACCATAAGCAGCAAAGCTTTCGCCAATTTGAATGGCCAGCTCACGCGTAGGCGTTAGTATTAAGGCATGTATTTTTTTAGGCCCTGCTTGTTTTTGTTCTGCCAGGATCTGTAGTACGGGTATAGCGAATGCCGCTGTTTTACCGGTACCGGTTTGTGCACAACCCAATAGATCTTTGTGCTGCAATACTATTGGAATAGATTGTTGCTGTATGGGTGTGGGAGTTGTGTATCCTTCTTCCTTTACGGCTTTGAGGATTGGATCGATCAGATCTAATTCATTAAATGTCATTATATATATTTTATGACTGTTGGCTGGAGAGACGTTGCATTTTCTAAATCAGCGTGGAAATATTATTAAGTACCACAACGGCTTACAACCTGCCGTAAATTATATCCTGAAAGGACAATATCAAGAGTGGATGACAAAGGTAAGCTTTTATTTTTTAATGGTGTTTTGAGATGGGTTTGTGGTGATTTTGGTTAGCAGCATTTGTTCTTTGTGTAGCATCGTTGTACTATGATAATTCTGATTTATCGGCTCACTTGTACGGTATAACTTGAATCATTATATTTACAGTATAAGAAAGCCATTTATAATTAAAGCATTTAATTTACAAATCCAATTGAATCCCAAATACATGAAATCTCTACTAAAGCTTTTTTTTATAATTGCCTTGTCATTTTCATCCCTAGGCTGCAGAGAAACAAATCATATTGATAACTGCTATATTTCATTTACAACCGCTAGTAATTTAACTGCCGCAAGTCCAGATAGACTTCCTGATGATGGTGATAAATTTTGGACTGTTACTACTTATAACGGAGAAACCAAAGTCTCACGTATAGATGGTTACAGGGTTTTATATTATAATTCCTATAATGCCCCCTTCGTAAACCTTAAGGTTGAGCTGTCAGATGATAGCTCTTATGAAACTGATAAAAAAAACATACTTGATAATCTTACATATTTAAATAAAAATTCGCCGGGAATGGAAAGTAAAGACCTGATTAAACTTGATTTAAATGGATATTCAGTTTTTGGATTAAGTCGCTCTAATCTTGATCAAGGACACACGATAGGATCATTCGCCTTCTTTCCCGGAAATGGAATAATCGTTTATTTCGATTTTAATACCCTCACGGCCACAACCAGAAATTTTAAAGATATCAAAGAGTATAAAAAGCAACGAAATCAGTTTATAGACGAGTATACCAAATATTTACGCATATGCCTAGCTAACTAATTGAAATACTTTTATTTGTTTTATTATTAGAACGGAAATTCTGCAAACAATATTATACATTCTACATAATTAGTAACTTAGATTTCTAATTGCAAGCTAAAATGAAAAGCAGAATCATCACCACAACAACATTGATACTATTTAGCTGTATCAGTTTCTCCGCCATCGCGCAAATAGATTTCACCAATAAAGCCGAAGCAACCAACCAGATAGTAGATTCTGTAAAAGAAGGCAAATGGATCGAGTATTTTAATACCGCATTAAAAGAAACGACAAAAGACAGCGCCACCTATTATCGTTTAGTGATCTACAACAAGGGTAGAGAAAATGGGATAGTCAGAAGGTATATGATCGCAGAAGATGTATTGCTGGCAGAAACACCTTATGTGAATGGTAGAAGAGAGGGTATCGCTAAAGGTTACTTTCCAAACGGCGTATTAAAAGTGGTAACGAATTTTCACAACAATCAAATAGAAGGCATACAAAAACAATATTATCAAGACGGAAGAATAGATTGGATCATTCCATATTATAGCAGCAAGATCCATGGCATTGCGAAAGAATACTATCCTTCAGATACTTTAAAAGCAGAGATACCGTACAGTTATGGCGCTAAGTATGGTATATCAAAAGAATATTTTGATGATGGTGAATTAAAATCAGAAACGCCTTATACAAATGACGGCAGATCCGGGATACAAAAAATATATTATAAATTTTCTAAAGACTCTCCTAACAAAAAGAATTTGGATAATATAGAATGGCAGACACCTTATAAAAATGATAAAATAAATGGTACACAGCTATATTATGATATTCATGGAAATAAGACAGAATATAATTTTATGAATGACAAAAAGATATAATTATGAAACGTTCTACTTTTTTAATGATCTCTGGTATTGGCGCTTTAATATTTGGCGGAATGATGTTCTTTGTTCCAGCAGTAGCGGCCAATTCGCTTGGTATGGAATTTTCGCCAACCACTGGTTCAGTACTACGTGGAATGGGTGGCTTAATTATCGGAACTGGTTTGATGAATTTTTTATTCGCGAAAATTAATAACCTTGCTACAGTGATGGTTGTGTTAATGACAAATATTGCTACGCATGCGTTTGGATTAGCCGTAGATCTTTTTGGGATACACGATGGCGTATTAACCATAACTAAAATGGCGCCTGTAGAAATAACACACTTGTTTGTTGGTGTGGGATCATTGATCTATTTACTGAATTACAAACCAACTGAGTAATTCAACTAATCCCAATAATCATGAAAACAATAAGTTATCTCATTGTCGCAATTATTACTGTTTCGATCTCTGCATGCTCGTCTGATCCTGGCTTTAACCTCGATATAGAAAAAAATTTGGATAGAAGCCTGGTAATGTCAACTTATGATCTGCAAACGCAGACTAAATCCCTATTAAAAAAAATGGATAGTTTACCTGATGCGCAAACTACTTATTGGAAAAATAACTGGCAACCTAAAGCAATGCAAGCAGAACAAATTTCTGATAGTATCTCTAATTATATAGAAGCATTAAAATCTGAAGTAAAAGTGCAGGCAAAAGTACAAATGCCTAATGGAGCTGAAGTTTATGACAATATTGATAGAGACGGCGTTCGCAAAATATTCGATACTGAAGCAAAAGGATATGAGTTATACATTGCATTGAAAAA
>DATHHR010000141.1:0-2417 GCA_035317105.1 Ferruginibacter sp.
TACGGGAACTATTTCATACAGGGTAAGCTTTACCATTATCAATAAGGAAATGATATCCAACTTGTTAAATTACCCCAATCCATTCACTACATCAACTGCATTTGTATTTACAATTACCGGATCACAAATACCGCAAAATATGCGGATACAAATATTAACGATCACCGGTAAAGTGGTTAAAGAGATCACACAAAACGAATTGGGGCCAATACATGTTGGTACTAATATCACAGAATATAAATGGGATGGTACCGACAGGTATGGCCAAAAATTAGCTAACGGCGTTTATTTATACAGGGTATTAACCAACTTAAACGGTAAATCATTAGATAAATATAACGGGGAGGTGCCGGATGGTAGCGGTAAAGAAGCCACTATTACAGGTGGATTGGGCAGTACTGATCAATACTTTACCAAAGGCTATGGAAAGATGTATTTAATGAGGTAATTATCATCTATTTTCAAGATTAACCCTAATTATAACAGTATTATATAGTATTGAATTTGTGCGTAAGTAGCTATTAGCTACTTTTGTATATAATTATACTAACCTGCAAAGATTTCGGAAAATATTAAAACGATTGGCGCTAACAGTTTTGTTACTGTTGGGGCTTGCCTACATTACACTGCACTTAACGCCGGTGCAAAACTGGATCGCCAGAAAAGCGACCACCATTTTTTCTGAAAAATTACATACCGAAGTAAGTATCCAAAAAGTTGATTTTCGTTTTTTTGATAAGCTTGAATTTGAAGGTTTATTGATCAGGGATCTCCATAAAGACACGCTGCTATATGCCGGTGCTGCTAAAGTAAATATTACAGATTGGTTTTTTTTTAAAGCTAAACCTGTTTTAAAATATGTAGCGCTCTATGATGCGACTGTTAATTTAAACCGGAAAGATTCAGTTTGGAATTATCAATTTTTAGTAGATTATTTATCTTCTCCTGCAAAAGATACAATTGTAAAGAATGGCGGCGGATTTGACATCGACCTTAAAACATTAGAGCTGCATAATGTACACATCAACAATATTGATCAATGGAAGGGGCAGGATATGGTATCGTCTGTAAAGGAATTAGATCTTTCTGCAGATGATATCGATCTGAAAAAGAAAAAAATAGACCTCAATACAATTTCGATCGATGAAGGGGCTTTTGCCATAAAAGAATACACCGGCTTTAGGCCAGATGCAGATATACCGGTAGATGTAATTGATACAACACAAGCATACAAATGGAACAATGATGGCTGGATCGTCAATGTAAAAAATATACAACTTCAAAACAGCGTGTTTGCCAGCGACAACCAAACAGACAGGCTTCCTTACACAGATCATTTTGACGGGCTGCATTTACGTTTTGGCGCTATTGCAGGTTCTATAGGCAATATACATTTTGAAAAAGATACCCTTACAGCTAATGTAACATTGGCCAGCAAAGAACGCAGTGGTTTTGAAGTAAAAAAAGTACAGGCGAAAATGAAATTTACGCCCGAGCTATTGGAATTTAAACAGCTCGATCTTATTACCAATAGAAGCAGGCTGGGGAATTATTACGCGATGAAGTATAACAACTTCACGGATGATATGAATAGCTTTTTGCATAATGTAACACTTTACGGCAATTTTGAAAATTGCACGGTTAGCAGTGATGATATTGCTTTTTTTGCTCCTGAGATCGGCTATTGGAAACGTACTTTTTCTGTAAGTGGAACAGCTAAAGGAACGATCGACAATTTAACGGCAAATAAAATGCTTATTAAAAGCGGTCATACCATTATTGATGGAAGCATTACTTTAAGTGGCTTGCCCGATGTAGACAATACTTTCATTGACTTTAGATCAAAAAATCTGCAAACGAATTATGCGGATATCACCACAATAGTTCCTTCTCTTAAAGGGATTACCTATCCTCAGCTAAGCAGGTTAGGCAATATACATTACAAGGGTAATTTTACCGGGTTCCTGAACGACTTCGTGGCATATGGCACTATCAATACCAATTTAGGAAATGCCACTGCCGATCTGAATATGAAAATTCCGGAAGGTAAGCCTGTGGCTTATTCGGGAAAAATCTCAACAGCCGGGTTTCAGTTAGGGCAATTTTTAGAGCTTACACAATTAGGCAGTATAGCATTTGACGGTAATGTTAAAGGGCAGGGATTTAATATGCGTGATCTGAATGCAAATTTCAATGGAAATATCAGTGCCATAACTTTCATGGACTACCCTTATAAAAATATACAGCTGAATGGAGATTTTGATAAAAGGTTATTCAATGGAACGGTTAGTATAAATGACCCCAACCTGCAGTTGGATTATCTTAAAGGAACCATCGATCTGAATAAAGAAGCACCTGTGTTTAATTTTGATGCGAATTTGTCCAAAGCAGATTTTAAACAATTGAAATTAACACGC
>DATHHR010000142.1:0-12159 GCA_035317105.1 Ferruginibacter sp.
CATAATTTAGTTAAATTTATACAGTATACAACTGTTAATGGTGCTACGCCTTATTATAATGCCAACGATACTATTACTTTTTCTTTTGTTGCCAATAGTAATTTACCTGTTTCCTATCAGGATCGCTGGTTTGGTTCCCACCAATTATCGTATGATGCCAGTAATAGAATAAGTAAAGACAGTGTTCTTAATGAAGTTGGACGTTATGCGTATTCAAATAATACTATCAATTATACAATAACAGGTGTGGTTGGAACAACAAACAGTTTTCCTGGTTCTCCCATTTATGGACCAGTGTTTATTGATACTATTACTTTAGCTAATGAGAACATTGAAGGATTGAAAGAAAATGTTAGGTCTTCATTATCTTTCTCTCAGTTTAGTTATCCAACTACTGCATATGAAAATCCCGCGTATCATGCGGCTAGCGCCGGTACTACGGGGCCTTTACTGTTTCATATTATCAGCCTAAACCAGACTGAGACAAATACCAATAGCTTAGATTATTTGTATGTTGATTTTATTTCAAAAGATCTTGCGAATAGTATTGTAACAGATCTGACTGGTAATACTTTTAATTATAGTTATTCATTGGATGCACAAGGAAGAATAGGTGCAGGGATTTTTAAAGTGAACGGTAATACTACTGCAACACTTGCCTATTCTTATTACTAAATTATATATTAGATCCCGCGATCAACTTCGCCTATTAAAAATACACTGCCGCAAACGATGATCAGTTCATCCTTTGCGGCTTTTTCTTTTGCAGATTGGATAGCGATATTTACATTATCAAAACTACTGCCTATTAAGCCTTGTATAGCAGCCTTTTCTTTTAACTCTGTTGCGTCCATAGCTCTCGGGATATGTGCATTGCTAAAATAATAATGAGCTTCTTTCGGAAGTAAGGTTAATACCTTATCAATGTCTTTATCCTTCACCATTCCTATTACAAAATGTACTTTTGAATTTTGGATTTGGGATGTTGTTATTTGCGATAGCACTTGCTTTATTCCATCTTCATTATGCGCTACATCTAGAGCTATCGTTGGTTGTTCGTGTATAACATCCCATCTTCCATATAAGCCGGTTAATTCTTTTACATGCGCTAAGGCATATTTTTCTGTTGCAATAGGAATGTTAAAGCCGTTTTTTATTAATATGCCTTCTGCCAACAGGACCGCAGAAAGATTTTTTGTTTGATAGAAACCGTTGAGGTCAAGTGTAAATGATTCTGTTGTTTTTTCTGCTACATCTGTAATATCGCAATGCAGCTCTTTAATAGTTAATTCAATATTTGATACAGTAAATTTTTCTTGTGCAAAATAAATAGGTGCATCACATTCTTTTGCTTTCGCTAAAAAGATAGGTTTTGTAATGGCAGTATATTCGCCGATCACAACAGGTGTATTTAGTTTAATGATCCCTGCTTTTTCAAAAGCGATCAGTTCTAGCGTATCTCCCAAAATATTCATGTGGTCGTATCCAATATTAGTTATGACAGATACGATCGGGGTAATAATATTTGTACTGTCTAATCTTCCACCAAGACCAGTTTCAATGATAGCAATATCTACTTTCTCTTTGGCAAAGTAATCGAAAGCCATTACCATCGTTAATTCAAAAAAAGATGGTTCTATTTCTTCAGATATTTTTTTTGTACGGGCTACAAAATCAACAATAAAATCCTGTTTGATCATTTCACCGTTGATCTTTATCCTTTCTCTAAAATCCTGAAGATGCGGAGATGTGTATAAACCTGTCTTATAACCTGCTTTTTGTAAAATTGCGGCTAACATATGGCTGGTAGATCCTTTGCCATTTGTTCCTGCTACGTGAACGCTTTTAAATTTTGTATGAGGATTATCTAACGCCGTACATAAAGCAATGGTGTTATGCAGATCTGTTTTGTAAGCTGCTGCGCCAATTCTGCTGAACATAGGGAGCTGTGCATATAAGTAGTCGAGCGTTTCTTCGTAAGTCATTACTGCAAATATAAAACCCAATAAACTTCTTATCGAATTTTATTGGGTTTGTTATAATGGATGGGTTAGTACTAATTTTGAACCTTAAAGTTAAGCAAGATAGTTGATACGCCACCATCATCACTTGGAGGAAATTGTAATTCCGCAGCTTTACGTTTAGCGATGTTGATAATATTTGCGGCCTGGGTTGTAGTTCCTTTAGATATTGTTGAACTTACAACTTTGCCATCTGCATCATATGTTACATCTAAATATACTTTCGCATTTTGTGTAAAATCATCTTCAAATTTCAGGTTACCCATATTGGTTGGCCTTGCACCTTTTGTGATAGTAATACCCGATCTTCCTTTCATGTCATTGCCATAACTATCGGGATTACCTGAAGGATCGCCCGCATCACCTTTGCCACCGGGAGTATTACCCTGACTGGTAAAACCATTATCCTGCGTAGCGCCATTGCCCTTTGCTTTACCCGGACCATTATAAGTGAACAATGGCTTCTCCGGTTTTGAAGCTTGCTTAACAACGGGCTCGGTATTTTTTGGTTTATTAGTTGTTTTAACCGGCGCTTTTATAGGCACTTTATGAATTTCTTTTTCTGGTTTGATAACAGGTGCAGCATCTTTCTCTGCATTATCATCAGGATTTACATTGTCTTGCGAAGCATCGCTTTTTGGCGCTGCGGCAGCTTGTTGCTGTTGCGGAGTGGTTTCGGGCGTGGGAGACATTTCCCCTTTTATCAATGGTTGATCCTTACCAAACCCATCATTATTATTGCCCAGATTTATTTCGATAAGATCTGAAGAAACAACAGGTGTTGGTGGAGATGTTCTCCAGGTAATAAAAATAAAAAGCAATAAAAGTAAAGCGCAAATGGCTACAGTATAAGCAAAAGCTTTCCTGTTTTTTTCTGCTTCAAAATTGCCTGATGTAGTTGCGTTATACTGCATTCGTACGATTGATCTACTAAAGTTAAAACTAAAAGATGAAATATGGCAATAAAATCCGCCCTGATAAAACAGATTTTAACAAGATGAGTTGTACTTATTTCGAATAGTTTCTTTCGCCAAATAACAAACTGCCGATACGAACCATTGTAGCGCCTTCTTCAATTGCGATCTTGTAATCACTGCTCATACCCATACTTATAATTGACAATGGATAATTGATAATGGATAATTGAGGCTTTATGGTATCAAATACTGTTTTCAAATAATGAAATTCTTTTTTAATTAAGGCCTGGTCATCGCTAAAAGATGCCATGCCCATTAAGCCGACTATAGATATATTATTTAATGGCTGAATGGTTAGTTGATGTATCAATTCATTCAACTCCTTTTCGTCTAAGCCAAATTTGGTTTCTTCTTTGGCGATGTAGATCTGCAGCAGGCAATTGATCGTTCTGTTATTCTTTGCTGCTTGTCTGTTTATCTCTTTCAATAAACTCAGACTATCTACACCATGAATTAAATAGACAAACGGCGCAATGTATTTTACTTTGTTGCTTTGCAGATGACCGATAAAATGCCAGTGAATATCTTTAGGAAGTAACGCTTCTTTATCAACTAATTCCTGCACATAATTTTCTCCAAAATCTCGTTGGCCCAGCTCATATAATGTTTGGACATCTTCAACCGGTTTTGTTTTGGAAACAGCCACGAGTGTGGCGGAACTTCCTAGTTCTTTAATTACCTCGCTATATTTCTCTTTGTTGGTGCTCATTTGTCTGAACCGTTGATTGAAGTTGATTCAATTGATTTATCTGATCAGAGATCAATAGCTTAAAATGTCTTCATCAATTCAATCATATAAATCAATCAAATCAATAGTCAGACAATTATTTAAGGATAGATCTGCTGATCACAATTCTTTGTACCTCACTGGTGCCTTCGTATATCTGTGTAATTTTTGCATCACGCATCATTCGTTCAACATGGTATTCTTTTACAAAACCATAACCGCCGTGAATTTGTACGGCTTCAGTGGTAACCCACATGGCGGTTTCTGATGCATATACTTTTGCGATGGAACTACTAACGGTATAATCTAAGTGCTGGTCTTTTTCCCAGGCAGCTTTTAAACAGAGCAGGCGAGCGGCTTCAATTTTTGTAGCCATATCTGCCAATTTAAATTGTATGATCTGGTGGTTCATGATCTCTTTGCCGAAAGACTTACGTTGTTTGCTGTAAGCCAATGCTCTTTCATAAGCACCACTCGCAATACCTAATGCTTGTGAAGCAATTCCAATGCGGCCACCGGCTAATGTCCGCATGGCAAATGTAAAACCGAAGCCATCGCCGCCAAGCATATTTTCTTTCGGCACTTTTACATCGGTGAAATTGATAGAATGTGTATCGCTACCGCGGATGCCCATTTTATTTTCTTTAGCGCCAACTGTTACGCCGGGCGTGTTTTTTTCTACGATGAATGCATCAATACCATGGCTGCCTTTACTCACATCCGTCTGCGCCATTACTAAATATACACTGGCGCTATTACCATTGGTTATCCAGTTCTTTGTCCCGTTCAATAAAAAATGATCGTCTTTTTCTTCAGCGATCGTATGTTGTGAAGTAGCATCGCTTCCCGCTTCCGGCTCGCTTAATAAAAATGCACCGATGTATAATTCTCCGTCTTTTTTGCCTTGCGCTAAAGGAGTCAGGTATTTCTTTTTTTGTTCTTCAGTACCGTATTCCTGTATACCATAGCAAACTAAACTATTATTAACGCTCATACAAACGCTAACGCTTGCATCAACCTTACTTACTTCTTCCATAGCCAATACATAGCTGATCGTGTCTAAACCGCTGCCGCCATATTCAGGTTTAACCATCATCCCCATAAAACCAAGCTCGGCTAGTTTGGTGATTTGTTCTTTAGGGAATTTTTGTAATTCATCTCTTTCAATAACACCTGGCAGGCATTCTGTAACAGCAAAATCCCTTGCAGCTTTTTGTATCATTAAATGCTCTTCCGAAAGTTGAAACTGCATATCGTTAATTTTGACAACTATATACCAGTTGGTACAAGTTGATTTAAAAAATTAGATTAATTATTTGATTAAATCTGCTATTGTCGTTTCAAAAATACCAGTAGATTTGAATCCCGCGACGTTTTCCCATTGTACTACTCCGTTTTGTGGATTAGTATATCTTTCTTCTATATTGACAATATTTACGTTTATAAGCGTACAGCTATCCGTTTTCTTTATTCTAACATTCCATTCGCCACGTACGGGTATATTTGCTAATGCAGAGTATTTGTTTTGTGAAGCATTGTACTTCTTAGGAATTACTACATAATCTGTTGAATCTTTTAGTTTCAATGTCTTTAACTCATTTGTTGCTGACATTAATATACTTTCTGATACTATTAATCCACTACTCTTATCAATGATTTTTATAGGCAACCCTTTTTGTGCAAAAACATCAATAACATTACTCCATACATCTTCAAAACTCTTTGAACTTTTGTATGTATATACAGCAGGGTAAATACCTCTTACAGGCAAATCGGGCTTCGTTGCAATACATCCTGAAAATAAAAACACACAGAGAGGGATTAAGTAGTATTTCATTTTTTTAGTAAATATAAATAAAAAAGGCTGCATAATAGCAGCCTATTGTCTGCATAGCCTTTTAATAATATCCTTATGTTGTGGATATATTTTTATCAAAGAAGAAGCTTCAGCTAATTCAAAATCATCAAAATCAAAACCGGGGGCAACAGTGCAGCCAACAAAACTAAAAGCAGCGTCTGGTGAGGGTTCACTTGCAAACCAACAGCCCGAAGGTACCACATGCTGAAAGGTTTGCGACTGGCCAATATCGTTACCAAGCTTTATAGTTTCCATATGTCCGTTAATGTGGATCACATACACATTCATTGGGCCGCCCGCATAAAAGTGCCAGCATTCATCGCTTTTGATTTTATGGAAGCCCGAAAAATTCCCTTGTTCTAACAAAAAATAAATGGCTGTTGAGATATTTCTTTCTCCTGCAAATTTTCTTGATAATATTTGTTGCGGGATCGTTTGTATGCAACGGTAAGTTTCTTTATAAAAGCCACCTTCGGGATGAGGCAGCATTAAATATTTTTGTACTAACTGATCGGCTGTCAAAGTTTGCATGCTGCTATGGTTAAATTACTACATAAAAGTAGGATAAATTTTTTTACAGAAATGTCTCTCTTCAGAACTATATGCGAATCCTAAAACTGAATTATGTTGAGCAAAGAAACTATAAATCGGAAAAAAATAAGATATTTGGCAATAATCTTAAAAGATGAGCGCCAAAAAAAAATCTACCCCAGCTAAAAAAGGGCCTGCTAATGATCCTACACCTGAGCTGCCTGACTTATTTGAAAGAGCAGGAAACAAAGGCATATTAATAGCGCTTGCTTTGATACTCTTTATCTCGTTTATTGTATTCAAAGATTTTATTTTATTACATAAGGTTTACCTGTATAAAGATATTGGCAGCGATACCGTAAATGCGGGCTACCCGTATTTTTATAGTTATGCCAGGTATTTCAGCAAGTACGGACTTCCCTCATGGTCTTTTCAGGAAGGAATGGGACAAAATATTTTAGGAGGGTTTCTGAGAGATCCTTTTATGCTGATAGGTTATATGCTAGGCAGCTCTTATATGCCTAAGATCTTTGTGTTTACAGAGATACTTAAAATTATTTCAGGCGGCGCCATATTTTACTTGTTTTTAAAACAATTAAAAGTCTCTACTTTTTCTGCTATCATTGGTACATTGCTTTTTTCGTTCAGTGGCTTTATGATCATTGGATCCGCCTGGTATGTTTTTACTTATGAAGCGTTTACACTAGCCTTGGTATTGCTCGGCTTTGAATTGTATTTTCAAAAAAATAACTGGATAGTATTTGTTATTGCTATTTTTTCTATCGGCATTTCAATGCCTTTTGATCTGTATATAACTGGGTTGTTCTTATTTTTCTACATACTATTCAGGTTAGCGCAAACAGGACAGCTAAATGTAAAAATGGTTGTCTCGATATTATTAAAATTATGTTTGCTGGGCATTGTTGGATTATTACTAAGTGCGCCTTTTTTATCAGAATCATTATTGCAGATAGCGGAGAGCCCGAGAGGAGGCTCAAGTTCATATTTTAATATGCTATCATCTCAACCGGTATTTGCATTGGCAGATCAGTTTCAGTTTGGTACGTTTGTCATGCGCTTCTTCAGCAGCAATTTAATAGGGGTTGGAAATGATTTTAAAGGATGGATAAATTACCTCGAAGCGCCAATGTCTTATTGTGGCATAATCAGTATCATCCTAATGCCACAGGTTTTTTCATTTATCAGTAAGTCTGCAAGAAAATGGTACATTATATGGTTGCTTATTTGGCTATTGCCAAATATCTTTCCTTATTTGCGACATGCGCTTTGGCTGTTTACGGGAGAATATTATCGCGTACTCTCTTTTTGTTTATCGCTGGTGTTTATTTTGTATGCGGTATGGGCACTCGATCTTATCATAAAAAATAAAAAACTCAACCTGATCACTTTGGCGGTAACACTACTGATCTGTATTCTTTTATTGAACTTTAATTATTTTGATGAGGGATCTGTAGAGAAAGACCAGATGGTAATGTTCTTTATCTATGTATCAATATTTGTGTATTCGCTTCTATTAATATTTATTACAAGGCCGGGCTCCAGCGCTTATTTTAAATATGCATTGCTGGTGTTTGTATGTATTGAACTGATCTTTATGTCGGCGCCAGCTGTTAATGACAGGCAAGCGTTTACCACAGATGAACTGACACAAAAAACTGCGTACAATGATTATTCTGTTGAAGCGGTTAATTATATTAAAAGCAATGAAAAAGGATTTTACAGGATCGATAAAGATTATTTTTCTTCCGGCTCACTTTTCAACAAGAGCCTGAACGATAATAAAATGCTTGATTATAACGGAACTTCTGCTTATAGCGCTTTTTCTAATGGTAATTATATCAATTATCTGCGGGCATATGAAGTTATCGGATATAATGAATTGGATAGCAGGTGGTGCCCTGGATTAATTGGCCGCCCCTTTTTACAATCACTTAACCAGGTAAAGTATATACTTATTAAAAATTACTCCAATCCTATATGGCGCTATGTTGCTGATTCTGTTGCTAAGTTTGGAGATGTGATAGTACTTAAAAATAAATTTACTTTACCTTTTGGCTATACGTATCAGCAGTATATGCTGAAAAGTGAATTTGATTCATTGAGTATTTGGCAAAAAGATGTGTTGAGTTATAAAGCCTGCGTACTAACAGATGCTGAAGTTAACAAAGCCAATGGTTTAAAACCGTATGATATCAAAGATAGTGTTGATCGGAAAGCCTATACTTTCGAGATGCTCCACAATGATGTTGCGATGTTAAGTAGCGACACATTACAGCTATCCTTTCTTTCAGATAAAAAAATAACAGGCCAGGTTGTTTCTCGTGCTCCTGAAATAATGTATTTATCGTTTCCATACGATAGAGGATGGCATTTAACAGTTGATGGAAAAGAAACTGAATTGATTAATTTAAATGGAATGACAGGACTTTACCTTATGCAAGGAACCCACCAGGTAGAATTAAATTATAGGGTACCATTATTTTTCAAAGCCTTGTGGTTTATGTTAGCCGGAATATTATTTTGTATAGTATTATTTATGCTTGATAAAAATGGCAAAAGCTTTATGGCTGTAACTCCAACTGCAGCTGTTTAAGGCAATAATATTTGTTACTAATTAATTTAGTATTTGTATATTTGTTATCCAATGTACGCGATAGTAGATATAGAAACCACCGGTGGCCATGCGTCTGCAAATGGCATTACTGAAATAGCCGTGTATATACATGATGGTACAAAAATAGTTAAGCATTTCGAAACACTCGTTAACCCTCAACAAAATATTCCCCGTTATATTACTGCGTTGACTGGTATAGATAATTATATGGTGCAGGATGCTCCGGCATTTGACGAGATAGCGGAAACTTTATATAGGCTGTTAAAGGATACTATTTTTATTGCCCACAATGTGAACTTCGATTACTCTTTCGTCAAGCACCAATTGAAGAATGAAGGATATGATCTTGTCGCAAAAAAATTATGTACTGTTCGCTTAGGCAGGAAAGTATTTCCGGGATTGCCTTCTTATAGTCTGGGAAATCTTTGCCGCTCTTTAGAAATTAAAATCGATAACCGGCATAGGGCAGGAGGCGATGCAAAAGCAACCGTTACATTATTTGAGCTTTGTATAGCCAGTGGCGGACAAACGCATATAGATCTGATGCTGAAGAAAACTTCTTCAGAACAATGGCTGCCCTTGCATTTGCAAAAATCTGATATTACAAAATTGCCATCTGTGCCGGGCGTATATTATTTTCATAATAATAAAGACAAGATCGTTTACGTAGGTAAAGCGATCAATATTAAAAAAAGGGTGAGCAGCCATTTTACACAAAATGATCCCGATAAAAAAAGACAAAACCTTGTCCGCAATGTGCACCGGATAAGCTGTAAAGAATGCGCCAGCGAATTAGAAGCCATCGTTTTAGAAAGCGTCGAAATAAAAAGGCTATGGCCACAATATAATAAAAGCCAAAAACAACCGGCACAAAAATTCGGACTCTACATGTTTGAAGATGGCCGTGGTTATATGCGCTTAGCGATCGATAAAAAGAAAAAACAATTGCCTGCTCTTTATAATTTCAATTTGTTACAGGAAGGATTAGTGTTATTAAAAAAGATGACAGATGAATTTGAGCTCAACCATAAATTATGTTTTTTAGATAAAACCCCTTTTGCCGCCACGGATGTTGAATTAATAGACGAGCCAAAAATTTACAACCGCAAAGTAACAAAAGCATTACAAGCGTTAGATGAACAGCTGCCTACATTTGCCGTGATCGATAACGGTATACAGGAAAATGAAAAATTATGCCTGCTGATCGAAAGAGGAAGTTTTTGGGGAATGGGTTATTTGCCGGCAGATGTATCAATACAATCAAGCAATGAGTTAAAAGATTATCTAAACCCATATACAGATAATGATTATATCCGCAACAGCATCTATTCCTTCGTAGAAGCCAATCCTGATAAAAAGATCGAGCTAAAAACTATTAATTAGCAAAAAACTCTACCAGCTCCTATGGAAGCGCCTCTTTGGCTAAGGTGCAAGCGAAGCGAGCAGACAAAACTATGCGCAACATATTTTATCAATGGCCAAAGTAGCGCTGGAGAAGGAACACAGCCTAGTGGCTATGAGCGATCAAAAGACAAAATATCAAAAGCCAGCAATGGTGGAACCACTTGCTATAAGCATTAAAAAAAGTGGATAACTCTACCAAAAGCAACGAGGTAATCTCATTACATCGCACTATTTTCGCTACCCAATTATAAATAATCAACAACAGAAAATGTCAGAATTTGTACAGCAAATAGCGCAGAAATTAAACATCAAACAACAACAAGTACAAGTAGTATTAGATCTATTACAGGAAGGGTCTACCATCCCATTCATAGCCCGTTACCGAAAAGATAAAACGGGAGCTTTAGATGAAGTTCAAATTCAACATATACAAGAAGAAGCTAAGTTTTTAACAGAGTTCACAGAACGTAAATTCTTTATAGAAAAAACGATCATTGAACAGGAAAAGATGACAGATGCATTGCAGGAAAAATTAGACAAGGCAACAACAATAGCTCAGCTGGAAGATATTTACCTGCCGTTCAAACCAAAAAGAAAAACAAAAGCGCAGACTGCAAGAGAAAATGGTTTAGAGCCTTTAGCTATTTTATTGTTAGAACAAAAAGAAATTGACCTTAGGGCTGAAGCAACAAAATATATTACAGATAAAGTACTCGATGCTGATGCTGCCTTGCAAGGTGCCAGAGATATTATAGCAGAACAGGTAAATGAAAATGCAGAAGTAAGGGCCAAGCTGCGTCATTTATTTGAAACAACAGCCACATTACAGAGTAAAGTAATTACGGATAAAGAAACGGAAGGCGTTAAGTATAAAGATTATTTTGATTTTTCTGAACCTATATCAAGAGTACCATCGCATAGGATACTTGCTGTGTTGCGCGGATTTTTAGAAGGGTATTTACGTATCGCCATTTCTCCTGAAGAAGAAACGGGATTGGAAGCCATCGAAGGCTTTTATATAAAAGGTATGAGTAGCAGCAGTGATCAAATAAGAAAAGCTGTTAAAGATGCCTACAGAAGATTGTTACAGCCAAGTCTTGAAACTGAATGCAGAACAACATTAAAGAATAAGGCAGATGAGGAAGCGATCAATGTATTTGCAGAAAACCTTCGCCAGCTATTATTGAGCTCGCCATTGGGTAGCAAAAGGATTTTAGCGATCGATCCGGGATATAGAACCGGCTGTAAAGTTGTTTGCCTGGATGAAAAAGGAGAATTGAAAAAAACGGAGCTCATCTTTCCACACGAGCATAATCGTGTACAGGCAGAAGAGATCAAGATCAAACATTTGGTAGAACAATACGGTATACAAGTGTTTGCAATAGGAGATGGAACTGCGGGAAGAGAAACAGAACAATTTATCAAAAAGCTACATTTAGGCTTGCCTGTTTTTTTAGTAAATGAAGATGGCGCTTCTATTTATTCTGCATCAGAAATTGCAAGGGAAGAATTTCCGAATGAAGATATTACCGTACGTGGCGCCGTAAGTATTGGTCGCAGGTTAATGGATCCTTTGGCAGAGCTGGTAAAGCTTGATCCTAAAAGTATCGGAGTAGGGCAGTACCAACATGATGTGAACCAGTTTCGTTTAAAAGAAAGATTGGATGCAACTGTTGTAAGCGCTGTAAATAATGTGGGCGTTAATTTAAATACCGCCAGTAAACATTTACTAAGTTATGTAAGTGGTATTGGTGGAACATTAGCAGATAATATCATTAAACATAGAAACGAGATCGGGAAATTTACCAGTCGTAAGCAATTGTTAAAAGTACCAAGATTAGGAGGCAAGGCCTTTGAACAGTGTGCCGGATTTTTGCGCATTACCGAAGGAGAAGACCTGTTAGATGCAAGCGCAGTTCATCCTGAAGCATATTCGGTGGTGGAAGCAATGGCAAAAGACCTGGGCGTAGAAATAAAAGCGATGATCGGTAAAGAAGAACTATTAA
>DATHHR010000143.1:0-2749 GCA_035317105.1 Ferruginibacter sp.
GGAATAACTTGTACCTTTAAATGTATCGCTGTATGGATAAGCAGGAACAACTATTGCGGACGTATCGAATGAATCAATGGGTGGTCTGGTAATTGATGTTATACTGCTCTTTTTAGTGCAGGCAGAATAAAGGAACATTAGTACCAATAAACTTATTAAAGAATAGACGGCCCTCATTATTTCATTTTAAGCTATAACGGTGACCCTGTAAAAATAGTATTCATTATTCACAATCTTTTCGCACGATGTGCCACACTTTTGAGGCTGCCAGGCAGTAAGTTGCAGTCCGGCATAACGAAAATGGGTAGATGCCAACAACATAATAGTATCAACAAATTTCAATAACCAAATTAATAAAGTCCTCCGAAAGCCTGCTAATTACACGAATCTTCAAATCCAGGTATCCAAAAAGGAGCGTTCAAGAAATTCGGAATTTTCAGGCCGGAAAATTTACAAGTCCTATTTCGCTGATTTTATCTGCCGCTTTTTTACTAATACGGGTGTAATCGGGATGGACCTTTTTTTTTGATGCCGCGAATTCATCTTTATCCACAAATTCAATCTTTGGCACCTTTCCTATTACCAATCCAAGCTCAATCAGTTTTTTAAGGGTAAAATTAAAGTTCCCGTTAAGTACCTGGCTAATATAGGCATTACTGACCCCCAGCTTTTTCGCAACGTCTTTTTGAGTTAATTGGTTATCTCTCATATACCCGTGCAGTTGCCTGAATATTTCATTCTGATATTTTGTGAACAGGTAATCAGGTGATTCTAATAGTTCGTCCCTGGTAAGCCGATTATCGGTTTTAAAAATTTCGCACTCCTTTATTATTTGCCCTGCCCTTTTCAAATCTTTAGTCCGATTTTTTTTGTGCTAATCTCCAAATATCCGATAGTAAAGTCACTCATTTAATTTAAGTTATAGCTTAAGGGCATCTCTAAAAACTCCTTATTTTTTCTAAACAAAATGCATGCCTAATTTTATTTTGTAATTGCTCTGCTTATATAAGTATTTTTCTTTTCATTTCGTCTTGTTTTTCCTTTATTTCAGCCATTTTTTCATTACCGGGCACACGTATCCCATAGTTTATGCCATTTGAGTAGTGCGAAACATGTTGTAAGTAAGATTCATTAACCCAATTACGGCCTTTGCTCTTTTTATTCCGATAGTTTTGATAAATGATCCGTTCATACTGTTTTCAACAAACCCAAATATATGCTCTACACGTACCCTTACTTTGGACTTTTCTTTATTAGCCGCTTTCTGCTCATCGGTTAGTGGTTTGTTACGGTAACCCTTTTCTATAATCTGCAGGGTAACTTTCTTTTCTGCTACCAGTTCATTTTGAAAATCTTCACCGATATATGCACTATCAGCATAGAAGGGCTGGCCTTCATCTTCTTTATTGAGCAAACCTTTTGTAGGTTGGCTATCGTGCACAGAAGCATCTGTAACAGTATAGCTTGTAATCAATTTGCTTTTCTGGTCGCACTTCACATGATTCTTATAGCCGTAATAAGACACTCCGTTTTTCTTCGTCCAGCGGGCATCTACATCCTTTTGTTCCAGCTTATTTTCTTTCCATTCCTTTGGTACTTCACCTTCCTTTATCTGTTTATTTTCTTCCCTGCTGTTACGTTGCTTCGGTACTTCCACAAAACTTGCATCTACTATTTTCCCTTCATGGATTATCAAGCCCAAAACTTCCAGCTTTGTCTTAAACAGATCGAAAAGTTTATCTACTATATCCAGATCAACAAGGCGCTCCCGAAAGTTCCATATGGTTTTACTATCCGGCACATCATCGGCAATAGTTAATTTCAAAAAGCGCATAAAGCTCAACCGGTCACATATCTGATATTCTGTCTGGTCATCGCCTAAGTTATAATAACGTTGCAAGATGAGTATTTTAAACATCAACACATAATCGTAAGGCTTACGACCGCCATCATCTTTGGGCTCTACATGTAGCTTGCTTATCAAAAATGGCCTGAACAACTCAAAATCAACTCCTTTTGACAACCGTATAAGAGGGTCACCTAATTTAGAGAGTTTTTCCAGCCTGAAATCCTCATCAAATAAGCCAATTGCCTTGCTGCGTTTAAATTTCTTCATTAGTTAATCAATTTAATATCAACTACTAATGTACTACAATTAATAAAAATAAATTGTTAAAATTATACTAAAATATTTACATTTTAGTTTTTAGAGGTGCCCTAATGTAAATTGCGTCAGTCAACTGACCTAATTAACGTTTTATGGACATCCCAAGGCTCCTGCAGCAAAAAATTGAAAAGCAAATAGGCAAACAAAAAGTTGTTACTCTTATATGGCACCCGCCGCATAGGTAAAACCACTATAATAGAAAATATAGCAGGAAAACATGGCGCTGATGTGCTATTACTGCAAGGTGAAGATATGCAGGTCGCCAGCATGCTGGGCCAAAGAACTATTGCTAATTACAACCGCCTTACAAGGGGGAAAAAAATAATCATTATTGATGAAGCCCAGGCGATACCGGAAATAGGGAAAGTGCTCAAGTTGATGATAGACAATATTAAGGGCATTACCCTCCTCGTTACAGGCAGTAGCAGCTTCGATCTCGTAAACAAAACCGGCGAACCATTGGTAGGACGCAATATCGTTTATCAATTATATCCTATTGCTCAGGCCGAATTAGCAACAACAGAAGACACAGTAACTACATTGGGCAATCTGGAACAGCGCCTCATATATGGCAGCTATCCC
>DATHHR010000144.1:0-17258 GCA_035317105.1 Ferruginibacter sp.
ATTGCGCACCTGGCACAACCGAATATTTGCTCAAATCAGTAATCCCTTCTTTAGCCAAAACATCTTCATCAATAAAAGTGTTACCAGTATACTCTTTGGAAGGTTTGGACAAAATATAATAAGCAGCATCTGCCAATATATCTGTAGTGCGACTCATCTTCATCAAGGCATCCCCACCTAATAAATTATTTACGGCGGCCGTAGCAATAGTTGTTCTTGGCCACAATGCATTCGATGCGATATTGTATTTTTTTAATTCGGCTGCCAAGCCCATCGCGATCATGCTCATATTGTATTTGCTCATCGTGTATGCTAAATGATTCGCAAACCATTTCATATCCATATTGACCGGTGGCGATAATGTAAGGATATGTGCATTGGTTGATTTTTTTAAATGTGGGATACAAGCTTTGCTTACAAAAAAAGTTCCCCGTACATTGATGTCGTACATCAGGTCGAAACGTTTGGGCTCTGTTGTTTCTGTATTGGTAAGCGTTATGGCTGATGCATTGTTGATCAATATATCAATACCACCAAAACGTTCTACTCCTTTATCAATAGCATTTTGTACTTGTGCTTCATCGCGTATATCACATTGAACAGGTAAGGCTTTACCGCCCGCAGCTTCTATCTCTGCTGCTGCAGAAAAAATAGTCCCCCCAAGTTTTGGGTTTTCCTCGGTTGATTTGGAAGCAATAATTATGTTAGCGCCCTCGGTAGCTAATTTTATGCCGATGGCTTTACCAATGCCACGGGAAGCGCCCGTAATTAAGATTGTTTTATTTTGAAATGACATAAGCAATTGTTTAACCAAATTTAACTAAAAAGGCCGGCATCATCAGCCGGCCTTTTTAGTCCTTAAAATATTTCTTACGCAACTAAAGTAGCTTCGTGTGTAATATTTGTGTTTAACAATTTTGAAATCGGGCAACCAGCTTTTGCTGCAGCTACACACGTTTCAAATTGCTCCTGTGTAATACCGGGGATCTTTGCAGTTAGTGTTAAGTGAGATTCTGTGATCGCTCCTGCATCCAAAGTGATCACACAATTTGTTTTGATCTCATCTGCAGTAAAACCTGCAGCATTCAAACCAAAACTAAGCGCCATAGAAAAACAGCCGGCATGTGCTGCCGCTACCAATTCTTCAGGATTTGTTCCCACGCCTTCTTCAAAACGAGATTTATAAGAATACTGTACATTATTCAAAGTTGTACTTTGTGTTGTTAAATGGCCCGTACCTTCTTTTCCGGTACCATTCCAGATCGCTGTTGCATTACGTTTGTTCATTTTTTTTATTTTAATTGTTTGATAAAATCTGTTTCATTAAAGCCAACCAGTAATTTTTCTCCTGCTTCAACAACCGGTCTTTTGATCATGCTGTTATTTTCCATCATCACTTTGATCGCCGCGGCTTGCGTTGTTACTTTTTCTTGTTCGGCAGGTGTTAGCTTGCGCCAGGTTGTTCCTTTTTTATTTAATAATACTTCCCAGCCGATTTTTTTGCTCCAGGCTTCCAATTTCGCTTTGGTTATGCCTTCTTTTTTATAATCATGAAATTCGTACTTGATCTTGTTCTTTTTAAACCAATCCATGGTTTTTTTAACAGTATCGCAATTCGGTATTCCGTAGATCGTCATGAATTATTGATTATGTGTACCACTAAAATTAAGCAAAAGATCAACAAGTAATGCTACCGTATCTTAGCAAATAATTATTTCGGCATTTCGGCATTGGCCACCTGGATAAACCCTGTTGGTTTTACTATATGCCATGCTTTAAAATCCTGTTGCGCATCTAAACCAATACCATTGATAATCTGCGTTTTTGTCCTTATCCGAATCGAGTCAGACGTATAAAACTCCGCACCCGTACGGTTTTTATCCCAATACAATGTTTTGGTATGTAATGTATCGCCCTTTACATTAATTATGGTTACACTATCTTTTAAAAAGATCTTACTCTCATTCTCTTTATACTTTGCGTAATGTGCATCCAGCTTCGTCTCTATAGTATCTCCATTATAAAAATCAACGTGCACCGTATTCGGAAATTCTGTATATACAACTGTATCAGCTACCCTATACATTAACGGCGCACTTAAATAAGCTTTTCGATTGCTGCCGATAGAATATTTAACTATTACATCTTTTGCAATTTCAACGCCTACCTTTTTCTTGGCATCTACCGCTGCTGTTTTCTCTTTTCCACCACAGCGAGCAAAAAGACAAGCTGCAAAAAAGAGGCCAATGATTTTTATATGTAGGTATTGCTGATTCATTTTTTTGCTGAGAATAGCTATGCTATCCATTATTGATCTCGCTCAATGCGTAAAGGCCTTTAAATAAAAAGTTTAAGTCGGTAAATATCTCGTTTTTCAGCTGCCTTGCAAAATATGTTGCATCGCCGCCGGTTAAAACTATGTTTAAGTTCTCGTATCTGCTTTTATAAAAATTAATAAAACCGTCTATCTCGTAGCCAATGCCGGCAATTACGCCGCTTTGCAAGTTGGTTTTTGTATCATACCCAATTATTGGAAATTTCCATTCGGCATGCACCAATGGCAATAAGGCAGTATGATCGTGCATTGATTTAAAACGCATTTCCATGCCAGGCGAAATAGAGCCGCCAATGAACTGGTGTGCCTGCGTAATGAAATTATACGTTACACAACTACCCAATGCAATGACAAGGTTATTTTTGTTTGGATAAAAATGAACAGCTGCAGCACAAAGCGCTAATCTATCGGCGCCAATTGTTTGTGGTTTACTGACAGGGGCCGTGAAATTTAATGTGGTAAGATGGGATAATTTATGAAAGCTACTCTGTGCCAATAACAAACTTTCTATCGCAATATCATGTTCAATAACGGAAGACAAAATTGTTTTTGCAGGCTTATACTCATCCAATAATGCTTTGATCGTTTCAATAGCTCCATTTGCTAAAACACCTTCTTTTATAAATTGATCATTGTCAAATACCGCATATTTTAAACGGGTATTGCCAAAATCAAAGCAGAGTGTTTTGTTCATTATATGATTGCTGCAGATGGCTATAAATTATAGCCTTCCAGGTTTTTAAAATGTCCGTTCAGTTGTATCCTGTCTTTCAACGTTTCCATCTCAGCCATTACCGGCAAAACTTTCACGAGGTGTTGTTTTAAATATTCTTGCCTGTATAATTCTCTTAATAATTCCAGTAATTCATATTCCTCTTGTAATGATAATCCTACATGATGGGCTACATCATAACTTAATAATTCATCTTCCGCCTTTTTAAAGGTCTTGTTTACTTTTAAAAATACATGTAATTGCCTGGTTGCTTCAATTATTTTTTGCATTAGTTTTTTGCTTCCCTTCGCATCATTCGTTGGATAATTAACGATTGCGCCATCATACATTTTATCAGGAATATCTTTTATCACTTCTAAAATGCGGAACGGTTTTACACCTTTTGTCTTAACGTCCATTTCACCATTATCATATACCGTTGTTATTTCGGCCACTTCAACCAACGTGCCCATTTCTGTCATTTTATTATTAACGACAGAAGGGATACCGAATGGTTTTTTAGATTCATGACAATCTTTGATCAACTGTTTATACCTGGGTTCAAAAATGTGCAGGTTCAGCTCCTCGCCGGGATATACAACAATACCTAATGGAAAAATGGGAATAAAATTCGTCATAGCTTATTACTGCAAATATAAAATGATAATGGTTAATTGTAAATGTTTAATTGTTAATGATCAGGGCTATTTGACCGAAGAATTGACTAATTTGGATACTGATTTATTGTATTTTGAAATTTCCTTTTTATGTGGCAACAATACCTGCAAAAAATACAAGAAGCTGATATCAGGACATTGGCCAGGTGCATTTCCTTAATTGAAAATGAATCAGAGGGCTACGATTCACTGATGCGTTTATTGCCGGCTTCTGCAACGCCAGTAATAGGCATTACCGGCCCTCCGGGTGCAGGTAAAAGCACACTGGTTGATGCTTTGATAGGATCGGTGGTTGAACAGGAAAAGAAGGTAGCCGTGCTTTGTATTGATCCATCTTCACCGTTTAATTTAGGAGCTCTGCTGGGTGATCGTTTGCGGATGAGTAAATGGTATAATAACCCAAACGTTTTTATCCGTTCATTGGCAACCAGGGGTTCGCTCGGTGGTTTACATCCAAAGATCATTGAAATAACTGACCTGCTAAAAGTAGCCGGTTTTGATTATATCATTGTTGAAACCGTTGGCGTAGGACAAAGTGAAATTGAAATTGCGGGATTGGCCGATACCACTGTTGTTGTAGTTGTACCCGAAGCCGGTGATGAGATACAAACAATGAAAGCCGGCATCATGGAAATTGCAGATCTTTTTGTTGTAAATAAAAGCGACAGGCCCGATGCAGATACTTTTGTAAAGAACTTACGGTTGATGCTAGCGCCCGCATTCCACAGACAAGAAACACCGGTAGCTGTAATAAAAACAATTGCCTCACAAAAAGAAGGTATCGGAGAATTGTTTATTGCTATCAATGAAAACCTTAAGCAATCCGGCAAGAACACCAAACACTTTTGGCTGCTCGCAGAAAAAGCTTATTACTTAATTCAACAAAAAAGATTGAAGGATATTGATAAAAATAAATTGCAGGAAAGTATTAAAAAAGAAGGCGCTGATTTTAACCTGTACCGGTTTATAAAAAATTACGATTGATCTTGCGACTGGCTGCCATTATTCTTCCACCAGCGATAACCGATAACGCCTATAAGTACAAAAGGGGCTAGCATCAAATAGAGAATGCCACTATTCAATCCTGCAGCAGGTTTTTCGCCCATTTGTGCCGCTGTTTTAGAACAGATAGAACATTGTGCCATTGCATTGATCGCAATGAAAAGGCTGAATAATATGAAGGCTAATTTTTTCACTTTGTAAAGGTAATTATTTTGTCTGAACCATTGATTGAAGTTGATTGGAATGATTGATTTGATTTTAAAATCAGCGAAATCAAATCAATCAGGTTCAATCAACGGTTCAGACAAAAAAACGGCGAAATAAATTTCGCCGTTCGTAATATTATGCTGTTTCCATTTTTTTAGAATCTCTCTTTCTATCATCTTCGTTCAACAATAATTTTCTTAAACGAATGATCTTCGGCGTAACCTCGATACATTCATCTTGCTGGATATACTCCATACATTCTTCTAAAGACATCACAACCTTTGGTGCCATACGAGATGCATCATCAGTTCCGCTTGCACGGTGGTTAGTTAGTTTTTTAGCTTCCGTTGCATTTACAACAAGATCTCCCGGCTTAATGTGCTCAGCAAGGATCTGGCCCGTGTAAACTTCTTCACCTGCATCTACAAAGAAAGTACCTCTTTCCTGTAATTTATCGATTGAATAAGCTGTTGTTTTTTCGGTTGTTTTAGATAACAAAACGCCATTGCTTCTTCCAGGAATAGGGCCTTTCCAAGGACGATATTCCAGGAAACGGTGTGCCATTACAGCTTCGCCCGTTGTTGCAGTCAGCATTTGCGTACGCAAACCGATCAAACCACGTGAAGGAATTTCAAATTCTAAATGTTGCATGTCACCCTTGGTTTCCATGATCAACATTTCACCTTTACGACGGCTAACCAGATCAATTACTTTACTGGCAAATTCTTGTGGAACATCTACAACCAGATTTTCAAATGGTTCAGATTTTTTACCATCGATATCTTTAACGATTACCTGTGGCTGACCAACAGTTAATTCATACCCTTCTCTACGCATTGTTTCGATCAGGATACCTAAGTGAAGGATACCACGTCCGTAAACAAGGAAGCTATCAGCACCATCAGTATCTTCTACTTTTAATGCCAAATTCTTTTCTGTTTCTTTATGTAAACGATCACGTAAATGACGGCTCGTTACAAACTTACCATCTTTACCAAAGAAAGGCGAGTTGTTAATACTGAACAACATATTCATTGTTGGTTCATCAACAGTGATCATTGCCAAAGCTTCCGGATTTTCCAAATCAGCGATCGTATCACCGATATTGAAATCTTCTAATCCAACAACCGCACAAATATCTCCGGCCTGAACTTCCGTAACCTTACGTTTGCCCATTCCTTCGAAAACATATAATTCTTTAATTCTTGGTTTTTTAATTTTGCCATCAGCTTGCATTAAGCTAATTGCTTGTCCTTCTTTAATTACACCACGGGCAACTCTACCTACAGCGATACGGCCAAGGAAAGAAGAGTAATCAAGTGAAGTGATCTGCATTTGCAAATTACCTTCGCTGATCTTTGGTTCCGGCACATATTCAATGATACCATCTAATAAAGGATTGATATTATCGATCTGTTCTAGTGTTTTGTTGAACCAACCGTTTTTACCAGAACCGTAGAAAGTAGGGAAATCCAATTGTTCTTCTGTTGCATCAAGGTTAAAGAATAATTCAAATACTGCATCATGCACTTCATCAGGACGGCAGTTTGGTTTATCTACTTTATTAATTACAACAATTGGTTTTAAACCTAAAGCCAAAGCTTTTTGTAGTACGAAACGAGTTTGAGGCATTGGTCCTTCAAACGCATCTACTAACAATACAACACCATCAGCCATTTTCAATACGCGTTCAACCTCTCCGCCGAAATCACTATGTCCGGGAGTATCGATAACATTGATCTTATAATCTTTGTAAATAACAGATGCATTCTTACTGAAGATAGTGATACCACGTTCTCTTTCAAGATCGTTGCTATCCATGATCAGGTCACCTGTTTCCTGGTTGTCCCTAAATACTTTTGTCGTATGAAGGATCTTATCAACCAATGTAGTTTTACCATGATCTACGTGGGCGATGATGGCGATGTTTCTTATATTCATAAATTTTCCTTTTGTTCTTAATTGCTGGTTCTTAGTGCGTTACAGCGTAACTACCAATAGCCGATTACTTTTCGAGGCGCAAAGGTACTCAAAATCAGCCGGATATCAAGGTTAAATGTCAATTAATATAGGTAATTCTTCCTTTTTACGATATGATGTATATTTATATTGAATCAGCCAATTTGACCTAACTTTTAGATCTTGAGAACCATTTACCACAGATTTTATCGTTTATTGCCCATTCGAAAGATAAATGCGGACAGCGAACTTTTTCTTTTAAACGAAGAAGAGATCAAAACCATCAAAAGAAATGAGCGGTTTGCTATCTGGGCCGCAGCCTTCTTTGGCACAATGGGCGTAATACTTTTATACGTCCCGCAATTAGCCCGGCCCCAGCTTTTTCCTTCCTATACGATCGTTGCTTTCAACAGGCCATTCGCCATTCCAATTGTAATGATGTTGTACAGTTTTGTGTTGGTCATGATCGAGATCACACTGCTTACTTTTTTAAATATCTGGTGCGCACACGAAGTGGCCGTAGCAACAGGGTTTTTAACGCATGCCAATAAACAATCAACCCATAAAAGAAATTTATTAGTTGATATCGGATTAGAAAAGAAAAATAAAGAAGAATTAAAATATGGTATCGATCCATTGCAAGGCATTAATAAAACAGCCTTACTTACCTGGAATTTTTTCTTTATCCTGAAAGCTACGCTTAGCAACATGTTGTTCAAGGTATTGATACAACGTATGCTTGGTCGTTACGCATTGCAGGCTGTGAAAGACTTTGCAGGAATACCCATATTTGCTTTATGGAACGCATATGGTACTAAAGTGATATTGAAAGAAGCCAGGGTGGTCATCATGGGACAAAATCTAATTGAACAGGTGGTTGCTAAAATAAGGGTAGACCAGGAGCCAACGCCTGAATTTAAAAACCTCTTATATGATACGATGCAATACATCGCCATCAATAAAAGAGACTTTCACCAAAACCACTACGTGCTAACAAAGATGTTATTTGGCATTTACAGGATCCCGCCAAAAACTGTTCATTTTTTAGAAGAGGGTTACCTCCAAAAATTACAGCTGGCGAATGAAGAAGAGAAAAAGATCTGCATGCTGCTGATCGTGATCGGCTTTATATTAGACGGCGATATCTCTATCCGGGAAATGCTACAAATGAATGAGCTAAGAAGTATCGGTTTACTTGACCTGGAAACCGATACGATCAAACAATACGAGCAAGACTTTCTAAATGGCAGGGGAATTGATGGATTGATCAATAAATACCTGTAACAATTTCGTAAATTGCCATATCGCAGCTTATGCCTTTTAATTTACAATCACCATATTCTCCAGCCGGCGATCAGCCGGAAGCTATTAAAGAGCTTACGAACGGCATCCTAAACGGCGAAAAATACCAAACGCTACTAGGCGTTACCGGTAGTGGCAAGACATACACGATGGCAAACGTGATACAAAACACACAAAAGCCAACACTTGTTTTAACGCATAACAAAACACTGGTAGCGCAATTGTATGGCGAGTTCAAACAATTTTTCCCTGATAATGCTGTTGGCTATTTTGTTAGTTATTACGATTACTATCAGCCCGAGGCGTATATGCCTGTCAGCAATACTTACATCGAAAAAGACCTGAGCATTAATGAAGAATTAGACAAACTACGATTACAGGCAACCGCACAATTATTAAGTGGCAGAAGAGATATCATTGTTGTAGCAAGTGTAAGCTGCATCTACGGTATGGGCAACCCTACCGAATTCGAAAACGGCATTGTGCGCATTCACAAAGGGCAGGTTTTATCAAGACAAGGATTTCTGCATTCCTTAGTAAATAGTTTATACAAACGAACACAAATAGAATTTACAAGAGGCACATTTAGGGTAAAAGGCGATACGGTCGATATTAATTTACCGTATGTGGATTTTGGTTACCGCATTACTTTTTTTGGAGATGAGATCGAAAGTATCGAAACGCTGGAACTATCTACCAGCAAGCGTATCGGCTTAGTAGATAATGCGGCTATCTTTCCTGCCAATTTATATTTAGCGCCGAAAGATATCATGCAACAAGTGATATACGAGATACAGGATGAAACAGCTGCACAGGTTGACTATTTTAAAAAGACCGGAAAATATATCGAAGCACAACGCATAGAAGAAAGAGTGAATTACGACCTGGAAATGATACGCGAGCTTGGTTATTGCAATGGCATTGAAAACTACTCAAGATTTTTCGACAGAAGAAAACCGGGCACAAGGCCTTTCTGTTTATTAGATTATTTTCCGAACGATTTTTTATGTGTGATAGATGAAAGTCACCAAACCATTCCACAAGTAAGTGGCATGTACGGCGGCGATAGAAGCAGAAAATTAGTGTTGGTCGATTATGGTTTTCGCTTGCCTTCGGCGATGGATAACCGTCCGCTTAATTTCAATGAGTTTGAAAGCATGCTCAATCAAACCGTATTTGTATCGGCTACTCCGGCTGATTATGAATTAGAAAAGACTGGCGGCGTAGTGGTAGAGCAGGTTGTAAGACCAACCGGTTTATTAGATCCGCCAATCGAAGTTCGTCCGTCAGTAAACCAGATCGATGACCTGTTAGATGAAATAGACAAGCGTGTAAAAAAAGGCGATCGCGTTTTAGTGACCACACTAACAAAACGCATGGCAGAAGAGATGGATAAATACCTGCACCGCATCGATATAAAAAGTAAATACATCCATAGCGAAGTAGATACTTTAGAAAGGGTAGAAATTTTGCGCGACCTGCGTTTAGGCGTGATCGACGTATTGGTAGGCGTTAACTTATTAAGAGAAGGGTTAGATCTGCCGGAAGTATCGCTGGTAGCCATTTTAGATGCAGATAAAGAAGGTTTTTTACGTAACGAAAAAAGCTTAACGCAAACTGCGGGCAGGGCAGCCCGTAATGTAGATGGCTTAGTAATTTTTTATGCTGATAAGATGACCGATAGCATGAAAAAGACCATCGACGAAACAGCCAGAAGAAGAGAAAAACAGATCGCTTATAATATTGAGCATAATATCACACCTAAAACAATCATTAAAAGTATAGAACAGGTGATGGCGCAGGGTTCTGTGCTGGATGTAAAGGGGTATGACCCATCAAACCCTTACTCGGTTGGTGCTGATCAGGACCTGGTAAATGTTGCGGCGGAAGAGCAGGTAGTTTATAATACTATTCCTCAGATAGAAAAAGCCATTGGCAAAACCAAAAAGGGAATGGAGAAAGCGGCCCGTGACCTTGATTTTATGGAAGCGGCCAGGCTCCGGGACGAAATGTTCAGGATGCAGAAGGAGTTGGAAGGAATGAAAAAATAATTTCTTATCTTTCAAATTAATAAAAACCTGTACACATGATAGTTATAGCACTTTACAACCTTAAAGGTGGTGTTGGCAAAACGGCTTCCTGCGTAAACTTTGCCTACTTAGCAGCAAAAGACGGTTATAAAACTTTGCTCTGGGATATCGACCCTCAAGGCTCTACTACTTTTTACTACAACGTAAAACCTAAAAATGCCATGGGCATTAAAAAGCTCATCAGCAAAGATGTTGTTTTGGAAAGCGCCATTCTTGAAACTGAATATGATAATTTAGAGATCATTCCCGCTGATAATTCTGCCAAGAGTTTTGATATCATGGTAGAAGAAATGAAGGGAAACAAAACCCGCTTAAAAGGTATTTTAAAACAGCTGGAAAATGAATACGATTTCGTTTTCATCGATTGTCCTCCGGGCTTTAGCGCGTTAAGCGAAAATATTTTTGCTGCCGCAGATATTGTACTGATGCCGATCATTCCAACAACATTATCTATCCGCACCTACGATATGGTGAAAGATTATTTCAAAGAAAAAGACCTGGATGGCAGTAAAATGATGTGCTTTTTCACGTTGGTAGATCTTCGGAAAAATATGCACAATGAAATAATGGAGAAATTGTATAAAGACAAAAAATTCTTCCAAAATTATATTCCCGCTTTATCTGATGTAGAAAGGATGGGTATTTATCGCAAACCAATTGAAGAGTATGCCCGCAGCAGCTATGCAGCCAAATGTTATAGCGATCTATGGACGGAAATAAAAGAAGGTGTGGTAGAATAAAAAAAGGCGGGATAATTTATCTCGCCTTTTTAATTACTTTTACCCCATGCGAAAGAAATTATTTTTATTAGATGCCATGGCGCTTGTATTCCGTGCTTATTATGCACTTATCCGTAGTCCTCGCATTACCAGTACAGGCAGAAATACCAATGCACAATTTGGTTTCACTAACACATTAGTTGATCTTATTACTAATCAGCATCCAACACATATGGCGGTGTGTTTTGATACAAGTGCTCCTACAGAGCGCCATACAGATTTTGCTAATTACAAAGCTAACAGACAAGAAACACCGGAAGATATCTCATCAGCTATTCCTGATATAAAAAAAATAATTGAAGGCTTCAATATCCCTGTGATTGCCATTGACGGCTATGAAGCTGATGATGTAATTGGCGCTTTAGCTAAACAGGCAGAAAAAGCAGGCTACGATGTTTACATGGTTACACCTGATAAAGATTATGGCCAATTAGTTTCTGAAAATATTAAAATTTATAAGCCTCCTTACCAGGGCGGTAATTTTGAAATATTGGGTCCTGCTGAAGTTTGTGCGAAATGGGATATTCAAAATGTTGACCAGGTAATTGATATTTTAGGATTGATGGGTGATTCAGTTGATAATATTCCGGGCATCCCCGGTGTAGGTGAAAAGACTGCAGCTAAACTTTTAAAAGAGTACCATACATTAGAAAATATATTAGACAATGCTGATAAAATAAAAGGTGCGTTAGGCGAAAAAGTACGCAACGGAAAAGAGTTAGCCTTGATGAGTAAAAAATTAGCTACGATCATTTTAGATGTGCCGGTTGAATTTCATGAAGAAGATTTTAGAATAAAAGAACAGAACAAAGATGCGCTCAAAGATATTTTTACCGACCTGGAATTTAAACAGATCGCTAAAAGGATATTGGGAGAAGAGATTTCCCTTGCTGCAGCGAATAATACAAAGGTGCCTGCAGAAAATGTACAGATGGATCTATTCGGCAACCCAATTGAAATGCCCAAATCAAAAATACAATATGACACGGCGGAGGCAATGGACGAACAAGAATATGCGGTAGCAATTCCTGTTGATAAAAATATCCATAATACACCACACGATTATACATTAGCAGAAACAGAAGCCGAGATCCTGCAATTAATTAGTTTATTGAATCAACACACTGAAATATGTTTTGATACCGAAACAACCGGCATCGATGCAAACAATGCAGAGCTTGTAGGCCTTAGCTTTTCAGTAAAACCAGGCGAAGGGTATTATGTTCCTTGTCCTGTTGATAAGGAAGATTGCCTTACATTATTAAATAATTTCCAGGACCTGTTTAATGATAAAAGCAAGACATGGATCGGTCAGAATATAAAATACGATATGCTGATATTGAAATGGTATGGCATGGAATTATGCGGCGATACTTTCGATACCATGCTGGCACATTATGTAATTGAACCTGATGGAAAAAGAAGTATGGACCTGCTAAGCGCAAAATACTTAGGATACGAACCCGTACATATTGAAGAGCTGATAGGCAAGAAAGGAAAACTACAAGGCAATATGCGCGATGTAGAGCTGGAAAAGATTAAAGAATATGCTGCCGAAGATGCTGATATCACTTTACAATTAAAAAATATTTTTCTTCCTCAATTAAAAACAAAAGAAGTTGAAAAGGTTTTTTACGAAGTAGAAAATCCATTGGTGAAAGTATTGACCGATATGGAGTTCGAAGGAATACGGATCGATGAGGATTTTTTAAGGAACTATTCCAAAGAGTTAGATATCGTTGCCAAACAAAGCGAAGAAAGTGTGTATGAACAGGCAGGTGTTCGTTTCAACCTAGCCTCTCCAAAACAGTTGGGCGAAGTATTGTTTGATAAAATGCAGCTCGACCCCAAAGCAAAAAAAACAAAAACGGGCCAGTACGCAACCGGTGAAGATGTGTTGGCAAAGCTTGCAACCAAACATAAAATATGTGATGATATTTTAACTTTTCGTGAGTTAACAAAATTAAAATCAACTTATGTAGATGCGCTTCCTGAAATGATCAATAAAAAAACGGGGCGTATACATACTTCTTACGCACAAGCCGTTGCTGTTACCGGAAGATTAAGTAGCAATAACCCTAACCTGCAAAACATCCCCATCCGTACGGAAAAAGGAAGAGAGATCAGAAAAGCATTTATACCGAGAGATAAGGAC
The DNA here is from genome assembly GCA_035317105.1 of Ferruginibacter sp. Lineage (GTDB taxonomy): Bacteria > Bacteroidota > Bacteroidia > Chitinophagales > Chitinophagaceae > Ferruginibacter. Next base: position 13,219 of record DATHHR010000144.1, read on the forward strand.
CATGTTTTAATAAGCGCCGATTATTCGCAGATTGAACTACGCATTGTTGCAGGTATCAGTGGCGATGTAAATATGTGTGCTGCTTTTAAAAGCGGTATCGATATCCATACCGCAACGGCGGCGAAAATATTTAACGTTGATGAAAAAGATGTGACTAAAGAAATGCGTTACAAAGCGAAAAGCGTAAACTTCGGTATCATCTACGGACAAGGCGCTTTTGGATTAGCAGAGAACTTAGGCATTCCAAGAGCAGAAGCAAAAGAGATCATCGATAATTATAAAAAGCAGTTTCCAAACATCCAGAAATATATGGATGACACGATCAACTTCGCCAAGGAAGCAGGCTATGTTGAGACCTTGATGGGACGCAAGCGCTGGCTAAAAGATATTAATAGCGCTAACTTTACTGTACGTGGCTTTGCTGAACGAAATGCGATCAACTCTCCTATCCAGGGAACGGCTGCCGATATGATCAAACTGGCCATGATAAAAATTCATCATGAATTTAAAAAGAATAATTTCAGGTCTAAGATGTTATTACAGGTACATGATGAATTGGTATTCGATGCGCACAAGGATGAAGTTGAAATAATAAAGCCTATCATTTTAAATTGTATGCAAACGGCATTGGTTTTGCCAAATGGCGTACCTACTGATGCAGAAATTGGTTCGGGAGATAACTGGCTGGTAGCGCATTAATAATAGATAAAATGAGTATAACAAGCAAAGAATTTACTACGAGATTAGAATTTGAATCGAATTGGGATTATGAAGAAGTTATTAATACTGTGGCAATTTCTAATGCCACTGTTATACATTCAGATAATTTAAATATAAATTTTACCGAATTTAAAGGAGTTTTCTCAATCACCAACCTTAACGCACCAAATTTAAAAATAACTTTTTTAAATGTAACGTTTTGGAAAAATTTCAATATTGTAAGTTCGCAATTCTCTTCTATAGAATTTTCTATGTGTCTTTTTTTAGGCGGAATTCAATTTAGAACTTTGACAACCCAAAAATTAGATTTTGATAATAATGTTTTTGATAAAGGTGCGACATTTATTAAAGTTGTAACGGACATGCTAAATATAAATCTAAATAAAATAAAGGCTGGTTTATCTATTACAGAACTTACAGTAACTGACAAATTTTCTTTGGCGCCTGACGAAGATTCTACATCAATATCTATTAATAATTATTCAGGAAATAAATTTAATAAAATAAATAAATTAACATTATTTCAATCTGTTAATAATAATGGAGGAGTTCTTTTTTCAAATCTAGTTATCCATAGTTTTGCTTTATCGGGTTATAATTATAAGGGCACGATGGTTATGAAAGATGTTTCACTTGATAAGCTAACAATAGAAGGATTTGATAATCAATCAGCAGTTACATTTAATAGAGTAACCCCTAATAATGGGAGTACATTGAAAATAGAATCCTCAAATCTAGGAAAAGCGAGTATTTACAATATTGATTTCAACAAATTTCAATCAATTGAAATTATAGATTCGAGTATAAGTGAGATTTCGCCTAATAATATTCGATGGTGTAAAAATATTGTTACGACAGAAAACAACATTGAAGATTTATTAAATGAAAAAGAAGTATATAGACAGCTGAAAATTATATCAATCGAAAATCATGACAAATTCGAAGAGTTGCGATTTGCAGGATTAGAAATGGATTCATATTATAAACAAATAAAAAAACAAAAAGGCTCTCGCTTAGATAAATTTATTTTATGGACTAATAGGGCGTCTAATAGACATGGTCAAGATTATGGGATAGCTTTCGTCTTATTGTTAGCTGTATCAATTTTTTTCTATAGCTTGACAAAATTCTCTTTAGGTGAAACAAAAGTGGATTTTAGCTACTTTTCTAAAGACGTAGGAGGGCTTTTTCAATTCATTAATCCGGTACATATCTTTGATAAAGTTTTTGATGTATCAAAGAATAATAATTATGGATGGGCTTTGATGTGGGATGGGCTTTCAAGGATATTTATTTCATATCTAATCTATCAATTTGTTAATGCGTTTAGAAAGTTCGTGAAAAAATAATTGCTTACGCATCTTTCCATCCCCATAAATAACGACAAGCATAAGTCCGGTATGGGCTCCATTTAGCAGAGAGCTGTATCATTTTTTGTCTGAATGCTTTTTTATCGGTCATATCTACTTTATACAATAAAGCAAATCTTTGTTGTATAATAAGGTCGTCCATTGCAAATACATCTTCTCTTCCTAGAGCAAACATTAAGATCATTTCTACGGTCCATTTACCAACGCCTTTTATTTGTGTAAGCTTTTCAATGATCTCTTCATCACTCATCTTATGCAATTTTGTATCGGTCAATTTTTCTTCGATAAAAAACCGGCAAACATTCTGCAGGTAATTTGCTTTAGCATTGCTTAAGCCTACACTGCGTAGTTTTTCTAAAGTTGTACCGATTATTTGTTTAGCTGTGGGTTTTTTATTTTTGTATAGATCAAGGAATCTTCCGTAAATGACTTCGGCAACTCTTGTACTTAATTGCTGGCTTACGATCGATTTGCACAAAAGCAAATAGATATCTTTCCGCTTGACTAAAGTATATGGATCCTGCAGCGAAATTATTTCCCGGAGTTTTTTATCTTTTGATAAGTGTTCGATGTGTTCCATAAGAAGAAAATTAACCGCTGAGACACTGAGGACAATATTATGTATTGCTCCAGCTCACATTACCATCCTTATCATCTTTTAATTCGATACCTAATCTGGATAACTGATTTCTTATTTTATCAGATGTTGCATAATCTTTTTTGTTTTTTGCTTCTCTTCGGATATCGATCAGCAAATGCATTACGCCTTCTAAAGAATCACTATTAGGTGTGGCATCTTTCAATCCAAAAATATCTTCTAAATAAGTTTTAAACCCTTTCTGTAATAAAACCAATGTATCCGGAGCGATAATATTAATATCGATCAGTTTATCTTTAAATGAATTGATCGTAGACGCGAGCTCAAACATATTCGCTAATATCTTTGCCGTACTAAAATCATCATCCATAAATTCATCAAACTCATTTACAAGTTTTACTATCTTATCATTCAACTCAACATCTATAAGGGGTTGCCTTGTTTCAGTTATTGTAAGCTTCATTAATATTTCATAGGCTTCCCACAAACGCTTAAATGCTTTTTCAGAAGCTTCTAATGCTGTGCTGCCAAAATCTAATGTGCTGCGGTAATGGCTTTGTAAAATAAAGAACCTTACTGTCATTGGGCTAAAAGCCTGCGTCAACAAAGGGTGATTGCCGCTAAATAATTCTGTTAGTTTAATTACATTATTATAACTCTTGCCCATTTTGCGGCCATTAATGGTGATCATGTTATTATGCAGCCAGTAATGTGCAGGATTATGATGATTGCAAATAGTACTCTGTGCGATCTCGCTTTCATGATGCGGAAACTGCAGGTCCATCCCACCGCCGTGAATGTCGAATTCGGCGCCTAAATATTTTGTTGCCATGGCAGAACATTCGATATGCCATCCCGGAAAACCTTCACCCCATGGACTTACCCAGCGCATGATATGTTCGGGCGCTGCCGATTTCCATAAAGCAAAATCAGCGCGGTCTCTTTTTTCTTCTTGTCCTTCGAGCTCTCTTGTTGTTTCTAATAAATCGTCAATTATTCTACCGCTTAGTTTTCCATAATCGTGTGATGCCGCATATTTTTTTACATCAAAATACACAGACCCGTTTACTACATAAGCGTATCCTTCTTTAATGATCTTTTCGATCATGGTGATTTGTTCAACAATATGCCCGGTGGCAGTTGGTTCAATACTTGGTTCAACGCAATTGAATTGTAACATGGCCCAATGAAAAAGATTAGTGTATTTCTGCACCAGCTCCATCGGCTCCAGCTTTTCTAAAATTGCTTTTTTGCTAACCTTATCTTCAGCAACCCTGCCTTCTTCTTCAAAATGTCCGGCATCGGTAATATTTCTTACATAGCGTACTTTATATCCTTTATACGTTAAGTAA
>DATHHR010000145.1:0-7155 GCA_035317105.1 Ferruginibacter sp.
TTAAAAACAGTTCAACTCCGGACCATCCAAAAGCTATGGGTGAAAAGTTTAAAAAAAGACTTTTTATACCCTTAATATTTATAATATTATTAGCGCGATAATCTGTTACCAGGTAATCAGGAAATATGCATAATTGAGTGTGGTATAAGAAGACTGCAATAATAGCAATACCTCTCAATAAATCAATTTTTTGAATGTGGGTTTTCTTATTTTGTTCCATATGTGCTTTGGTAAGTCGCAATGTGATATTAAATAAAAAACTCCGATAGATTCGGAGTTCTTTATTTAGATCTTTGACTGTACATTAACCTATCGTCCAGGTTTCATTCCCTTTTAATAATTTATCCAGGTCACCTTTGCCTCTTTTTGCAATAGCTTCTTCAATTTGCATGGCCATTACATCTTCGTAACAAGCCCTGTCGGTTTCATAAAACACTCCAAAAGGGCGAGGTAAATGTCCTTCAACTCTTGGGTCATCGAACATACGTACTAATATCTGCGCTTTATAAAAATCTCTTTCATCATGTATCCATAGGTCATCAATGCTGGCATCTTTTCCTATTTCAACAACAACGGGTTTAAAGCCATCTAATTTTATTCCTTTGTTTTGCGTAGCGCCAAATACCAATGGCTTGCCTTGTTCTAAAAACAATACCTCTTCGGCTTTCGTTCCTTTTTCAGTAAAAGTTTCAAAAGCGCCATCGTTAAAAATGTTACAGTTTTGATAGATCTCTAACAAAGAAGCGCCTTTATGCCCTTGTGCACGTATCAGCATTGCCTGCAAATGTTTAGGATCTCTATCCATACTTCTTGCAACAAAACTTGCATCCGCACCTAATGCCAGGGCTAATGGATTAAATGGATGATCGATACTTCCCATTGGTGTACTCTTCGTGATCTTATTTTGTTCAGATGTAGGAGAGTATTGCCCTTTTGTTAAACCATATATCTGGTTATTAAAGATCAATAAATTAATATCAAAATTTCTGCGTAGAAAATGGATCGTGTGGTTACCACCAATACTTAAGCTATCTCCATCACCGCTAACAACCCAAACGCTGAGTTCGGGCCTTGCAGCTTTTAAACCGCTGGCAATGGCAGCAGCTCTACCATGGATGCTATGCATACCATACGTGTTCATGTAATAAGGAAAACGGCTGCTACAGCCAATTCCTGAAACGATTACGATATTTTCTTTAGGAATGCCTAAAGTAGGCATCACTTTTTGTACCTGTGCTAAAATAGAGTAATCACCACAACCAGGACACCAACGAACTTCCTGATCCGTTGCAAAATCTTTTGCGGTTAGTGCCGGCGCTACTGTTTTCTCTACTGTTACTATTGCTTCGCTCATATGACTTGTTGTTAAAGAGGGACTGCAAGGTACGAATAATGCCCAATTTTTTAAAAACTTTAGTCCTTAAAAAAGGGTAAATCAAGGCTAAATAGCCAGTTTAAGGGTACGAATTACGGCAATTTGGCAAAAAAGAAGGGATCGGGTAATAATTCACCCAATCCCTCTTACCAAATAATGCTTTAGTGCTATTTCTTTTTAGCGTCAATTTCTTTAGATATGCTAGCAAAGATATCGTCGATGCTTCCTTCACCTTCTATCATTTCTACTTTGTTGAATTTTCTATAATGTTCTGCAACGGCGCTTGTTTCGTTATGATACACATTGATCCTTTCTCTTATCACATTTTCATTTGTATCATCAGTCCTTCCGCTTGTTTGTCCGCGTTTTAGTAAGCGTTTTACTAGTTCTTCTTCACTTACTTCCAGCGCCAACATCAGGCTGATAGAAGTTTTTTTCAATTCAAGTAATTTATCCAAAGCAATAGCCTGTGCGGTTGTGCGGGGAAATCCATCAAATAAAAATCCAGGAACCGTTGGATTGGCATCAACTGCAGAACTGATCATCCCGATCACTACTTCATTAGGAACGAGCTGGCCTTTATCCATAAATTGTTTTGCTTCTAATCCAAGCGGTGTTTTATTGGCTATTTCGCTGCGTAACAGATCGCCGGTACTAAGGTGCTTTAAACCATACTTTTTTATCAGGTTTTCACTCTGTGTTCCTTTGCCGCTGCCGGGAGGACCAAATAATATTAAGTTGAACATAGTAATTTCTTGTGGCGCAAATATAGGAAATTACTGCATGAGCAAAAGCAGCCTTACCGCTTAGTTAAGAATAACAATGCCGTTTTTAATAGCATATATAACTAACCCGATCCTTGATTTTACGTGTAGTTTTTCAAATAGGTCGCCACGGTAGCCATCAACGGTGCGTGGACTTACACATAATTCATCAGCGATCTCTTTGTAGGTTAATTCGGTACAGGTGTATTTGAGAAAATCTATTTCGCGGTTGGTCAGCTTGATAAGATTTTTTAGATCACTGCCATCATCATCAATTTTATTAATGGCGTTGATCAGTTTACCACTCACAAGATCTGAGTAATAATATCCTTTATTCATGATGGCACTAATAGCGTCCTGCAATTCCGAAGGCTCGCTATCTTTTAGCAGGTAGCCTTTGGCGCCATTTTTAAGCATACGTATAATTGAGTTTTCATCATCATACATGCTTAACGCTAATGTTTTAATAGAAGGATGATTTATTTTGATCCAATTGGCTGTTTGGTAGCCATCCATTTCAGGCATATTGATATCAAGCAGTACTATATCCGGTAAAGATTTTGGTTGTAAGTTTTCAATAAAGCCCCTGCCATTGTCGGCCTCAAATAATACATCATGGCCTAAGTTTTTAACCAATGTAGCTAGGCCCTTGCGTAGTAAGGCATGGTCATCAACTAAAACAATATTTGCCATGTAGGACTACTTATTTAGCGTTATCTGAATCGTTGTTCCGGTATTTATAACTGAAGTTATAGAAAAAATACCGCCAATCAAAGTAGTTCTGTTCTGCATATTTTTTAATCCGATGCCTTTATGTGACGATTGTAACAGGTTAGTATCGAAACCAACGCCATCATCCGTTAAAATAAATTTAAACAAACGGGATTCGTACGCCAGTGTAACTGTAATATTTTGTGCTTTTGAATATTTGATGCCATTGTTCAACGCTTCCTGTAATACACGAAAAATAACTATCTCTTCTTCATTGCTTAATTTAAAAGGTTCACCGATAACCTTTAGTTCGGTTTTATATTGCCCTGTATTTTGTAAGATCTTTAATTCATTTGCGATGGCCTCTTGTATGCCAAGATCGGCGATCTTATCTCCGTGTAAACTGCGGCTCAAATCTCTCAGGTCATTGATGGCTTTTCCGATCAGTTCTTTTGTATCTCCAACTTTTGTTTGGATGGCCTGATCAAGAGTTGCAGGGAAAGTATTTAAATTAAGTTTGGCCAGACTAAGCACTTGTCCTACGTTATCATGTATTTCCTGGCTTATAGTCTTAAGTGTTTGTTCCTGGATCTCGATCTGTGTGTGTAACAGCTCTTCGGTAAATTGTATTTGTAACAATTGTTTTTCTACTTTGTATTGTTGCCTTTTTCTTTGATAGATCGCAAGAAACGCAAAAATAAAAGTTGATAGTAAAAAAAGCAGTAAAGAAGTTGCTACAACAGGTATTATAATATCACGGTTCATCGGTTAGTTTTTTTTGTTCATCTTAAGGTTATCGGATGCATCTAATAGTAAGCCTATCGAAAATGCTGTGTACATGAATATATTAAAGAGTCCATACACTCCAAATATTAAAGAGATGTACTTATTTTTTGCAATTCTTTGGATCATTATATAATCCCAAAAAGAAAAAATTAAAATGGTACAACTTGTAAAAAAAAACATTCCAAGCAAATACCAAAAAAGCGGCATTTTTTGATTTAAGTATGCCGAGTCATCCTCATAGATATCCAAAAGCAATGACAATATCCAGGTAGTATAGATTATATTATTAAAGCATACCCATTCACTTAAAAATCTGTATTTTATACCAACAAATAGTAAAAAATATAATGCCATTACGAATCCTGCAATAGCTGAAAAATAAAATATTTTTCTTCCCCGTTTTAAAAAAAAACTTTTGGAAAAAAAGAAAAAAATGATAATGCTACCAACTGGGGTGTATATATTGTAGAAAAGAAATACAATATGTATACTCGCATAAGGTGTGCCTATCTGTGCGATAGCGCCCGCAATAGAAAATAATAAAATTAACCTTGAGTTCACATGAAGTTTACTCAAGGTTAAAAATCCTATTATTACTGGAATTAGGATACACCAGGTAGAAATATCATCAATTATTGTTTCAATAAGTCCGCTTTTTAATGGCCAACAAAATAATCAATATTATTGGATTGCTTACCGTTTGATGCTTTTATAGCATTTCCTCCACCTCCTGGCGGTGGTGGTGGCGGTGGTGTACCAGATCCATAATCATTGGCTGTAAACTTAAGTTTTTTCAACGGGTAGTAGCGGGTTTCGGCCTTACCTTTTGCATTTTTTTCTACCGCTTTTGTAACGCCTGCTGTGATAACAGTTAAATTACCACCTTCATAACCTTTTTCTCTTCCATGATGCGCTGCTAAAATTACCATCAGGTAATTGGCACTTATGGGATTACCATGTTCGTCTTTTTCGCTGCCATCAAAAAAACGCATAACACTTTCTTTCGTAAAAATAAAAGCCTGGTGATCGCAATCGATCATTGCTTTTGCTTTTTTTAATAAAGCAGCATCTGCGCCTTTTGCTTTTGTAGCGCTCACTTTTGTTTCAGTGATGTTTTTGATCTGGCCATGTGTGTGGATCATTTCTGTTGCTTCTTCCCAGGTAATTGGGCGACCGTAACTTTTTTGTGGAGTTGTTTTCATTTTGTTCAGTGTTTAGTTAGAAATTAAATTATTACTTGTATGTAGAATAAACGGGTACCTGCAAAATTTAGTATGTTCGACCAAAAGAAAGGTATTAATAAAAAATTAGGGGGTGTTTTACACGCCTTATAAAATAATTTTCACGGGTGCTGTTAACAATTTTATAGGGGTCAGCGATAAAAATAAAGGCCGCAAATTTTGCGGCCTTTATTAAAAAATATAGATGTGTACCTAAGCAGCAGCAAAACGTTCTGCAACTTTTGTCCAGTTTACAACGTTCCAAAAAGCAGCTAAATAATCTGCACGGCGATTTTGATATTTTAGGTAGTAAGCATGTTCCCATACATCAGCGCCTAAGATCGGTGTTCCTTTAACCTCTGCAATATCCATTAAAGGATTATCCTGATTAGGTGTAGAAGAAACTTCCAGCTTACCATCTTTAACGATCAACCAAGACCAACCACTTCCAAAGCGTGTCATTCCCGCCGCTGCAAATTTTTCTTTAAATGCATCGAAAGAACCGAAGGTGGTATTGATAGCATCAGCTAATTTCCCCGTAGGTGTGCCGCCAGCTTTAGGAGCTAAGCTTTCCCAGAAAAAAGTATGGTTCCAATGGCCGCCGCCGTTATTACGTACAGCAGGGCTAATTGAACCTGCAGCAGCTACCAGCTGTTCTATTGTTTTACCTTCGTTTGGTGTGCCGGCAATTGCTTTGTTTAAATTATCTACATATGCCTGGTGGTGTTTGCCATGGTGTATTTGCATGGTTAATGTGTCGATATGTGGCTCAAGTGCATCGTGTGCATATGGTAGAGCCGGTAATGTAAATGCCATAGTTTATTAGATTTTTATTGATTGAAAATTTATTGAACAAATGTAGTTGTGTTCTTGTAAGCCGACAAATACAATGCCACAAGATGTTTACGAATTAAGAAGCTTTTTCTTTAATGATGACTTTTACTTTGTCTATCCTGTTCTTATTTATCTCTAACGGAATAAATATAAAATCACCACTAACTATTTCTTCATTTACCTGTGGAAATTCGCCGGCAATTTCTAATATTAACCCTGCAAGCGAGTCGCTGTCTCCTCTTATTTCTTCGAATGTATTCGGTGGTAAACTTAATGCCTGGCATACATCATTGATCATTGTTTTACCCTCGAAAATGTACGTGAAATCATCGATCTTTTTATTGCCGCTTTCTTCATCATCAAATTCATCTTTTATATCGCCTATGATCTCTTCCATAATATCTTCCAGCGTTACAATGCCTGATGTTCCTCCAAATTCATCCACTACTACGGCGAAGTGAATACGCCTGTTGCGGAATTCCTGTAACAGGTCCTCAATCAATTTTTGTTCATGTACAAAAAATGCAGGGCGTATCAGGGAATGCCAATCGAAATTCTCTACTTTCGAAGCATTTACGTAAGGCAACAGGTCTTTTGTATGCAACATGCCGGCTACTTCATCTAAATTGCTTTTATATACCGGCAGCCTCGAGTAATGCAGTTCTTCTATTTTTCTTATAACCTCTTCAAAGCTGATGGTATGTTCAATGCCACTAACGTCCAAGCGTGTACGCATTATTTGTTTAACGGTTGTGTCGCCAAATTTTCTGATCCCTTTTAATATTTGTTTTTCTTCGATCGTTGCCGCATTCTCAGGTAAACGGTCAATGGCATAATCTAATTGGCTATTATCCATTGCGGTAGAATTTTTCCCTGAAAAATTCCTTTCTACCCTGTCGCTAAAGCTTACAAAGTGTTTACTAATGCGGATAAAAAGGCCGTTGAAGATCTCTATCACCAAAGAAGAAGCCGCCGCAAACCATATTTTGTGGTTAGTGGCCCAAACCCTTGGTAACACTTCGCCAAAAAGAACGAGTATCACCGTTACGATCGCGATCTTAATGGCAAACCCTATCCAAAAGGGCAATAACGGGAAAGCGTCTAACCATCCTGTCAGTAAAATATTTAAGATCAGGATGATGGCAATATTTACCAGGTTATTAGCGATCATGATGGAAGCCAGCAAAGTTTTAGGCTGTTCCAATAAAGTGATGATACGCTTATATGCCGGAAGCTGCTTTGTTTTAAGCAGGTTAATATCTTTATAGGTAAGAGAAAAAAAAGCTACTTCAGAACCAGCCACTAAAAAAGAAATAATGAAAAGAAATAACGCTAAAAATATAAGTATGGCAGAATCTGCAATTTGTATTGAGAGCAGCGTAAAGTGCAAATGGGTAGTAAAATCAAAAACCGAATGGTGGTCCAAAACAAAAATTTTTAGTGAACAATTTTATTATAAACCTTG
>DATHHR010000146.1:0-6907 GCA_035317105.1 Ferruginibacter sp.
CAATAGGTGCCGATTTTCCAAAAAATTAAATAAACTTAACCTGCTTACTCGGATATAAATTGTAATTTCCGACATCCTATATTTATCATCCTTAAAATAATCTTGATCATGAACACTAATATCGGAATATCAGACGCTAACTCAAAAGCAGTAGCATTAGAGCTAAACAAATTATTAGCGAACGAAGTAGTACTGTATACCAAAACACGCAACTATCACTGGAATATTGAAAGCCCAAGTTTTATGGAGGTCCATAAATTATTAGAAGGGCAATACGGTGAATTAGAAGAAATGATCGATAGCGTTGCAGAAAGGATCCGTTCGATCGGGCACTATGCTGAAGGCAGACTGGTTGACTTCTTAAAATTGACCTCTCTGTTAGAACCGGATAATACTACCAATCAAAAAGTTCAATTAAAAAATTTATTAGACGATCACGAAACGATCATTAGAGAACTGCGTGCATTGATCACCAAATTTGCTGATGAGTATAAAGATCTTGGCTCAAGCGATTTTGTTACCGGCTTAATAGGCAAACACGAAAAAACCGCCTGGATCCTTCGATCTTACAATAAATAAAAAACTAAAATTATAACCAGTTTACACTGGTTATAATTTTTCCCCATAACCTTCTGCAGTATATATTTGTACTTATACAACTGCGCATCCATCAATGAAAAAGTTTGTTGTCTTCTATTTACTTTGTACTATTACCAATATTGCTTTTGCACAATCTGCAAAGCACGAGCTTGGATTAGTTACAGAGAACGACGCCTACTTATCAGAATACCAGGATAAATATTATACGAACGGGATATTTTTATTTTACAGGTACCTGGCCAACAATCATCAACAAAACGTAAACAAAAAAATAATAGAATTTACTGCGGGCCAGCAAATTTATAATCCTTACCACGGCGATATTTATCCCGAAAATTTACAAGACCGGCCCTTTGCAGGATATTTATTTGCACAAGCAAGTATCAATAAATTTTACCAGGATGAAGCTGTTTTGAAAATATCCGGACAGTTAGGTGTACTGGGGCCTGGCTCTTATGGAGAACAAGTGCAGGATGCTTATCATGGATGGTTCCACTTTTACCAGCCCAATGGATGGGAGTTGCAAATAAAAAATGCCATGGGCGTACAAGCCGAGCTTTTTTATTCTAAAAAATTATATCCCAGCGCACCAAGTGAGCAGATCGATATCAGTGGATTTACAGATCTTAAAATAGGAACCATACACACTTCTGCTTCAGTTGGTTTTTTAAGCAGGATAAGTATTACAGACCTGCTACCTATATTTAACTCAAACATTTACGGCGCTTCTGTAGGCAGCGATAATACAAAAAATACCGAAGCTTATTTTTATATAGAACCGCAGGTTAATTATACTTTGTATGATGCCACTATCCAGGGAAGTATGTTTGATAAAAGCAGTCCGCTTGTATTTGGTGTGGTGCCTTTCCGGCTCAATGTAGAAACCGGTATTCGTCTCCGGTTTAAGAAAGTAAATATTTCTTACAGTGTTATTTTTAATTCGAAAGAAGTGCAGAATAATATTGTGAAAAGGGATCAGTACGGCAGTATTGCTTTTTCTGTGCTACTGTAATTATTCGCTCACATCATACAGACGCATTTTATTTTTGATGGCTGTCATCTCATCCTGTAGCCTGGTTACTTTTTCTAATAAATAAGCGATCGTTTCAATTCCTTCCAGGTTTATATCCAGGTCGTAATGCAGGCGCGCAAGCTTTTCCAAATGCTCTAATTCTTCTGGTTGAATAAACACAGTCTCTTTCACAACAACAATATCTAACAAACCTGATTGGTGAAGCGAGTGTATAAAAGATATTTCTACATTATGGTAAATGCAAAATTCATTAATGTCTATAAGATCTGTATGAGCTGACATGATTTTATAATTTAGACAATTCGGTAAACAGTGCTTTTTGTTTTTCGGTTAGGTTAGTAGGTATCTTGATATGATAGGTAACATACAGATCGCCAAACTCGCCTTCTTTTTTATAAACGGGTGCACCCTTTCCTTTCAATCTTATCTTGGTTCCGTTCTGTGTTTCGGGAACTACTTTTAGTTTTACTTTTCCGTTTAGGGTTTCAACCATTACTTCTCCGCCTAATACTGCTGTGTATAGATCAATTTCTACTGTCATATTCAAATCATTTCCTGAACGTTTAAAAATAGGATGGTTGGCAATTACAAATGTGATATACAGATCACCTGCCGGTCCACCGTTTACGCCTGCACCGCCATGTCCTTTTAATTTAATTATTTGTCCGTTCTCAACACCGGCAGGAATAGTGATGCGGATATTCTTCCCATCAACCGTTAATGTTTGCTGATGGGTTGTAAAAGCTTCCGTTAAACTTAATTGTATCTCTGTGTTGTAATCTTGTCCGCGATATTTTGTTTGTCTTTTACTTCGGCTGCTGCCACCGAACATAGAGCCAAAGAAATCGGAGAAATCATCTTCACTAAAATTATTAAATTGTCCGCCATCATTGCGCGGCCTTTGTTGCGAGCGGGCTGCTTCTGCATATTGATCTCCGTGTTGCCAATCCTTTCCGTACTTATCGTATTTTTTTCTTTTTTCAGGATCGCTCAATACTTCATTCGCTTCATTGATCTGCTGAAATTTTTTGTGCGCTTCTTTATCATTGGGATTCAGATCAGGATGTAACTTTCTGGCCAATTTTCTGTAGGCGCTTTTTATTTCATCTGCCGAAGCTGTTTTTGCTACACCTAATGCTTTATAGTAATCAATGAAATCCATTATTGTTGTTTTGTATGTACGAATTTACTGAAAATAAATCACCAAATTAATTAAGGCTATTTTAATAAGTCCTGTTATTTATAGTTTGCAATAGCAATTAATCTATTTACATCATGAACGATAATTTTTCTACCTTTTGTCTCTACAATACCGGTCTCCTTAAATTCTGATAATACTCTTACCACATTTTCCCTGGCAGTTCCAACAAGACTTGCCAAATCATCCCGGCTCATATTAATTTCAACAGGCATACCAATATGAAAGTCCACTTTATATTTTTCACGTAGTACGATCAATTGAAGTGCCAACCTTTCTTTAACAGATTTCTGAGCAAACATAGTTATGCTATTTGCCAGTACAGCAAATTCATGACTCAACGTTTTCAATAGCCTTCTGCTCAATACTTCAGACTGATTTAAAGTCTCTAAAAAATCTTCCTTGGGTATAAAAGCAATTTTACTTTCCTCTAAAGCTCCGGCAGAATCGGGATAGCGATCTTCAGATAGAATAGCATGATATCCTAATAACTCACCTGTATTAGCTACATATATGATTTGTTCTTTGCCATCTTTATCCAACTTGTACTTTTTTACCTTCCCAGATTTGATATAAAAAATTCCATCTGGAAAAGCGCCCTCCCTAAAAATGATCTCCCCTTTTTTATAAACCTGTTCTGTCTTATTAATTGTAAGTAATGTTAAATCAGGCAAAGGCAAGTCTTTCAATACAGATTCGCTCTTGAAATCCCAGTTATCGATAGGAAAAAGGCCTTTAATACTCATACTGTAAAATTACTCCTTTAAAAATTGATGAAACTTACTTTTTGGGATGAGAAGCATCACCACAAAGCAAGCATAGATAGGATAATTTTGCAGTATGCATATGACGAATCTGGTTAACAAGAATTTATACTATACAAAAGATCATGACTGGATCGACTTTCAAGACCCTTTTGCTTATATAGGTGTTTCTAGTTTTAAGCTTATAGGATTTAAAGAAATAGAACAGATAATTATTCCTAAGATATCTGGGTTTATGAAACAAGGTCAAATAATAGCTACGATCAAATATAATAGTTACCAAATTGTAGCGCACATGCCTGTTGATGGTACTATTATTAAAATTAATTACATACTAAGATTCGGAAATAAAAATATATTAAAGAAGTATGCAGAAACAAGCGGATGGATCGCACTAATTGAACCATTAAGGCCTGAGGAAAGAAATGATCTAGCTAAAATAAAAAAATATCAAATCAATGTGCGACCAAAATCTAAAAAATAGAAAATTATAAATAAGAATAGCATGCATTTAATACAAAAAGAACAATCCGTTGGCAATTGGTTCAATTCTGATGAACAGTTTAATAGATTATACCCTTTATCTATTAAACTTTTGGCCGCAAGGCATTGGACACCGATAATTGCTGCTAAAAAAGCAGCAGCTTTTTTAGCAGTGGGTTCAGGTGTAAGGGTGTTAGATATAGGAAGTGGTGTTGGAAAATTTTGTCTGGCTGCTGCTCATCATTATCCGAAAGCTTTTTATTATGGTATCGAACAAAGAGAAAATTTAATTCTACATGCAGAAAGAGCAAGACAGACTTTGGAGTTTAACAACGTCTCTTTTATTCATGGAAACTTCACACAACTGGATTTCAGGAATTATGATAGTTTCTACTTCTATAATTCTTTTTATGAAAACCTAGTAGGTAATGATAAAATAGATGATAGCATTGATTACTCCGGTGAATTGTTTGATTATTACAACAGATACTTATACACTCAATTATTACAAAAACCAGCAGGAACTAGGTTAACAACATTTCATAGTATGGAAAATGAAGTGCCTGATTGTTATCACATAGTTGGTACTGAAATGGATAACCGCCTTAAACATTGGCTAAAACTCTAACTACATTATGATTATAGATTTTGATACTGAAACACAAAAGATCATTTCAGGTTTAAAAATGGCAAACGGTTATATGGATTGCGAAATGATAATATCGAATAACATTAACCAATATCATTATAAAGGAATTAGTGATGCCGATATAGAAGTACATCTTAGAAAATTGAGAAAATACTTAAATGAAGAGATCGTGATTAATCAGGATCCCTATGATTGTATAAGATTTAAATATGTAACGCACATTATGGGTAGAGGCACATTAAGACAGTTAATTAATAAAAAAAATCGGAATGAATAATAAATCAGTAAAAAAGCGTAATTATTTATGGACAGTTTTAAATCATAAATGTCCGCATTGCCGAGAAGGTAATATGTTTTTGGATAAAAAATATTTTGATCTGAAAAATTTCATGAAAATGCTTGATAAATGTCCTGTATGCGGACAAAAAACAGAATTAGAAGATGGATTTTATGAAGGGACTGGTTATGTAAGCTATGCATTAGCTGTAGCATTTTCTGTATCAACATTTGTTGCCTGGTGGGTTTTAATTGGCTTTTCGGTTGATGACAATCGCGTGTTTTGGTGGCTTGGCATAAATGCTATTTTACTGCTCTTAATTCAGCCATACTTAATGCGATTATCCAGAATAATATGGTTAACTTTTTTTGTAAGCTATGATGTAGACTGGCCAATGAAATAGCAGGCTTCTAAATAAATTATTAAGATGAGATTACTATTATACAGGGCAAGATTACTTGAAGAGATTTTGTCAGCTAGCTATCAAGAAGATGTAAAACAACTTGTAGAAGAAGCGATTGAATTATTAAAAAAAGACAGCCTTGATAACAACATGGTTTATCAGCTAGTCGGTGAAATAATTGAATCGTTGGATCAATTCAGCCCATTGAAAAAAAATTCGCAACAATGGAGTAATATTAAAATTGCCAAAATTCAATGTTTGCGTGTTAAAAAAAGATTGGAATTGCAGGCTGTAGTAATCGACAACCCCAAAACCCTTTAAAGCTAAATAACAGGCAAAAAAGTTTCAACCACTTCATACATACCCGGCTCAAATTTAGCGATTGTCAGTGCTTTTTCGAGATAAGGTGATGCTGTAGGATTTGCGCGCATTTGTTGATAGGCTTCGATACTTTTCCATTGTGCATACATTGTAACCTTAGTGCCATCAATACTTTTATGAAGGCTTGCTGAAATAAAGCCCGGTATTTTTCTTACATCGACGGTAGCCAAAATCAACAGGTCAACAAGTTGCTGCTGATTTTTTGGATCAACTGTAAAGACATTGATCAACGTAAGAAAATTATTCTCTGTAGATATGAGCGGCATGGTATTATCTTTTTCTAAACTATCTTTTAAACAGCGCTACTAATATTGCCCTGATTCTTTTTCATCGACCACCATTGTATCGGTCCATTTGTCTTGCCATGGGTTACACGGAGTTCCTAAAGCGCTAAATGCACAAAATGGTACTGCCCTGCTGAACCCCCGTGCAAAAGCTGTTTGGGTAGAGATAGTACTTCCATCTAAATTGACAGCGCACGTTTTGGTAATTAGTTTTCCTAAAGATTTCCCTTTAAATATTGCCTCAACTATAGACATATATACTGCATATAAACCCAACGCCACTACCCTGCTTAGTAAGCCAAAGTTATTGTCTGAAAATCCTTCTTTCAAACCAGGACTTACAATAACCATTACTACTCCCAAAATAAACATCAGAAAATAAAATACAAGAAGATCTATTATGTAATTCAAAAATCTTTTACCCGTACTTGCTCTGACAAAATCTGTTTCGATCGTTGCTAAAAGGTCGGTACCCGTTTGTTCTGTTTCCATGGTAGTGTTGATTTAATAAGATTTACAAATAATTAGTGTATTCAGATCATTAAATTTATTAAGAAAAACTGATTGTAGAACAGGCTACATAAAATAATATTGTCAGTAGGATGATGGCTGTTCTTTAAAACACAAAAGCCACTGAAAAACAGTGGCTTTAATGATAAATAAGTCGGGATGGCAAGATTCGAACTTGCGACCTCCTCGTCCCAAACGAGGCGCGATAACCGGGCTACGCTACATCCCGAACGTAAAACTATTTGTATGGGTTTATTGGGAGCACCCGAACAAGACATTATAATAAGAACTTTCTGCGGAGAAGGTGGGATTCGAACCCACGGTA
>DATHHR010000147.1:0-10958 GCA_035317105.1 Ferruginibacter sp.
GTAAAAACAGAAATAGTAGAATCTTTTCTTGGTAGAATTCAGGATCCGGAAGACGTAGCAATAACAGATACAGGATTAAAACTTATTAATGATGCTGCTTTTCGTATTTTATTGGTAACTGATATCACTGACCCCGTTTTATTACAACATGAACTCGGCGCACAAAAAGCAAACGATCTGTTGAATAAACAAAATAGCATTGTAAGAGCTGCACTATTAGCACATGAAGGCCGTGAAGTAGAATATACAGGTAACGGTTTCATCGCATCATTTTCTTCAGCAGTGAAAGCTATTTCCTGCGCACTGGCTATTCAGAAAAAAATACCGGATGGTGATCTAACGGGTTTTAAAATAGCGATCAATGCCGGTGACCCTGTTGAAAAAAGTGATAAGCTTTTTGGCGATACGATTCAGTTAGCCCGTTATTTATGTACCATTACTGATCATAACCAGGTAATTGTTGCTTCGGCAGTTAAAGAATTAGTTGCCCGTGATCATTTTCAAAAAGAAGCCGATCATTTTTTAATGCTATCACCGCAGGATGAGACTTTTGTAGCATCATTGTATAATAAATTAGAACAAGCCTGGCAGGAAGCCGATTTTACCGTTACCGAATTTTGCAAGGCAATGGCGATGAGTAAATCTCAGTTATACCGAAAAACAATTGCGTTGTGGGATCTATCGCCCAATGTTCTTTTAAATGATTTCAGGCTCAATAAAGCAAAAGAGCTTTTAAAGGGGCAACGTTTTAATATTGCGCAGACCACATTCGATGCAGGATTCAGCAGCCCATCTTATTTTACCAAATGTTTTAAGAAGAAGTATAGTCTGCTACCGGCAACTTACATCAGTTTATCCCAATAGCTTCTATTGTATACCTGGTTCAAATTTACCATTTGTTGAACGATTTGTTATAGCTGAGCACATTCTCCTCAGTTACTTTTACCATATCATTCAACCTAAAAACTTTTATTATGAAAAACATCCTAAAACATTTTATCGTATTGATCGCAGTTATTTTATTCACGGGTTTTGCAGCCATTGCGCAAACTAAAGCTGTAGCAGCTTCAACTGATACAACAATGAAAACCTATGTAATTGAAAGAGACATCCCGGGAGCAGGGCAATTTAGTCCTGAAAAATTAAAAGAAATTTCACAGGCATCCTGTACTGTATTAAAAGAAATGGGCCCTGCCATTTTATGGGATCATAGCTATGTAACAGGCGATAAAATATTTTGCGTGTACAAAGCGCAAAATGAAGAATTAATAAAAGAACATGGTGCAAAGGGTGGATTCCCGGTTACGGCTATTTACCAGGTAGACAATGTTATCAGTCCGGCTACTGCAACAGCAGCAATAAAGTAAACTGACATTATCCTGGTTTAAACTTATTTGACGCCTCGGTTTTAACCGGGGCGTTTTTTATTGCATTGATCAACTTTATAGAAAATAAGTAAACTGTATAACTTTTTCTGGCTTGCCACCTGTGGCATGATAGAAATCCAGCACATGTTCATCTTCTTCATTGGCATTTACAAAAACAGCGCTGATCTTTTTTTGTATAGCATATTCTTTCAATGATAAAAGCAATTGTTTACCTAATCCCTTTTGCTGAAATGCAGGTTTGACCGCAATATCATAAATGAAAATTTCCGACGTCTCACTGTAATAAGCCGCCAATTCATAGGCAGTTGATCCGCCAACTACTTCATTTTCTATTATAACGGCATGAGCAATGAAAGTAGGATCGCTCAGAATTTTTATCAGGTAAGACTCATCCGTTTGCACTTGTTTTTCCATACCAAAAACTTCATGAAAAAGGGTGATAAGCTTTTTGAATAGAATAATATCTTCTTTGCCTAATCGTTGTATGTCAAAGTTGTTATTCATTAGAATGATTTTAACGGTTGATCTCCACTAACAAAACCCACGCATCTATAACGGATTTGATAAAAGAAATAATAATGCCCGGAACGATCCAGTACAAACCATCTTCTTTACAAATAAAAATGGCGATGCCGGCAGCTACATAAGGAAGTATGGCAAGCTGATTAAAAATAAGGCTTCTTAAAAGCTGTTTTTTATATTGACTATCAGTCTTCTTATAAATATCGATATCCATTTTTGTAACAAAAATATACATGCCAATCGCAATAACTAACACTTCAATGCCGATCATTATATAGGTTTGCATTGGAATAAGCATTAGAGAGGAGATAATTAAAATATTCAGCAACAGTGCCAGTGAAAGCAAGGCGCGATCGGGGAGTTTGGCTACTGATAATATCTTTTCTATATTAATAGAAACGCCAACAAATATCAATCCTGTTAAAGCTGCTGCAGAACCTGCCGTAGCCACAAAGAAATCATGCCATTCGTTCATTTCCATATAATGATCTTATTTATAAAATGCTATTCTTTACTTTCATAGATAAGTTCCCAAAGCGGGATAGCCTGTGAAGTAAAAACGATCTGACTGCCGGCAGTATCCACCAACCAGCTACCTTCTTCGATCTCATCTTCGAGTTGATGCTGATCCCAGCCACAATAACCAATAAATATTTTAATATCTTTTTCAGCAATTGTTTTATTGGTAAGATGAGTAACAGCTTGTTGAAAATTTCCTCCAAGATAAATTGAATCGGCAATAACCACACCACCTTCTATCAGATCGGGCCGCCGGTGTACAAAATAAAGATGATCCATTTCAACAGGGCCGCCTTCATACAATGGAAAATTTGTACTGTGTTTAAATTCTTCTAATTCATTCAATGCCCTGGGAAATAATTTATTGATCACAAATCCCATAGCGCCTTTTTCGTTATGCTCTGTTATAAAAATAACAGTTTTCTCAAAAACGGAATCATCTAAAGAAGGCATACTGATTAATATGGTGCCGGCTGTGATAGTCATGATTAAATTACTTGCTGCAAAAATAAGCTAGAAGCAGTAAAAATGACAAAACTTATTCGGCTTAATAATCAGGGTTAAACAGCAGGATTCAGTGAATTAATATTATATTTTTATTTTTATTTTTATATATTGCCTATCAATGGTAGACTATTAATAATTATCTAACTTAACACAGGCAGCGTGAATAGTTTCCATGTAATTAACACCAATGCAGAAAAGAAATATAGTTGTTGACAGGCACACAATGGTTGTAGCAATTATCACTTGTTCAAAGAACAAGGATAAAATGGCTGCCATAAGAGCTACCTGGATCAAAGATCTTATTGCCTGTGAAATCCCTTACTATTTCATTGTCGGAGATCCTTCACTAAATGAATGTAAAATTGAAAAAGATATATTATATGTTCCCTGTGCGGATGTATATGAAGGGTTATTGTCGAAAGTTTGTTATGCGTATAAATATATTATAGATCATACCAGTTACGATCATGTATATAAAGTAGACGATGATTGCTTTGTGAATGCAGCGCTTTTATACGCCACGAATTTTTGGAAATTTAATTATTTCGGCAGACTGGTATGTACCGACGAATCACAACTTAGAAGAGATTGGCATTTTGGTAAATGCAGCAATACTGCTTTCAATCAAAGGCCCTACTCAGGTAAATATTATGGAGCTTTTTGTGGAGGTGGTTACGGCTATTTTTTAAGTCGTAAGGCGATGATAGAGGTCACAGCAGCAGCGTTTACCGATGAAGATATATTGGAAGACAAGGCAATAGGCGATCTATTGCGGTCTAAAGGCATAGTTCCTGAAAAAAATATAGACTATATCGCTGAAGATGTGCAGGAATTAAATAGCAACAATACTAAAAGATCGGTGTTTGTTGATTTTGTTATTCAGCGTTCGGCAGTCATTTATAGAGCCGTAGTTCTTACAGAAATAAGAAAGAATTACCAATTTTTGTACTTGCAGGACAAGAAGAAATTATTAAGCAAGATCACCAGATATTTAGCAAAGCCTCGCTCAACCATTGGTAGGATGTAGGTACGGATCAAGGCGAAGATGTTGATGAGAACTGATTTATTACATTTGAAATATGAAACAAGCGCGATCATAATGGAGAAACAGTATACAACTGGATTTGAAACAAGGGCCAATTATAAAATGGTTATAGGAATAATTACCTGTGCAAAAAATGCAGATAAAATTGCAGCAATAAAACAAACATGGGTTAAAGATCTTAGAAAGCAGCAGATTGACTATTATTTTATTATAGGCGATCCTTTGCTTACAAATTGTAAGATTGAAAAGGATATATTGTATGTTCCATGTGCTGATGCCTATGAATCTTTATTACAAAAAGTCTATTGCTTTTATAAATATGTGCTGGAGAATACAGCCTACGACTATATTTATAAAGTTGATGATGATTGTTTTGTAAATGCAGAGCTTTTGTACACGACTTGTTTCTGGAATTATAATTATTTCGGCCGGGAGGTATGTGTTGAAGAAGAAGGATTGAACAGAACATGGCACTTTGGTAAATGTACTACCCCTATTTATAATCATTCAGCCTATACCGGGCAATATTATGGAACATGGTGCGGAGGTGGCTATGGTTATTTTTTAAGTCGTAAAGCAATACAGGAAATTGTATCAACAACATTTACAACAGCAGATATTTATGAAGATAAAGCGATAGCAGATGTGTTGCGAATGAAAAATATTATTCCTGATATCAATGAGAAATACACAGCTTTGGATATTTTAGAATTAGACAGAAATAATTTTAAAAGATCAGTATTTGCTGATTTTATTACCAGGCAATCTCATTTGCTTTTTACTTCAGTAGTGATAGTAGAGGTTAAAAAAAATTATCAGTTTGCAGAACTCCAAAATAAAAAACAGTTATTTCATTCGCTACATGTTTAAAAGAACTTGGGTAGTGTCTCAGTTTGAAATTTTTGGAAGTAAGTCAGATTACAGTTTTGTTTTTAATAGGGAATTTATAGGTGAATATAAGCGCACCAATACTTAAAAGGATAATGCCTAACCCACCATATAAATCTCTTTTGCTATCAAACTTGAAAATACATTGTTCATCTTTATATATTTGCTTGACACTTGAATATGTATTTGAAGTAGTTGCTATTGTAGGATCAATATAAAAAGTATATACTTCTCCTAATTTAATTTTATTAAATGTTGAATCGGATTCAGCCTCATTTATATTAGAATACCCTGTACTAATAGCAACAATATAATCATTTCCTTGCAGCCCAAATTCTAATAAATAATTTCCGCCCTTCCCAGAATGAACATATGCAATATTCTTGTTTATTACGATTCCTTCAATCGGAGTTAAGTCTTTTAAGATTAATGTTGAGCGATAAACACATAATATTCCTACACAGGTAAGCACAAAGAAATATATTGCAAATATTATTTTTACTACTTTCTTGGTTTTCATATTAATTTATAGTCTCTTTCTTTTTATACCTTCCTCGTTTCTTAGACACTTCAACTTGTAAAATTTCAAACTGAGACACTACCAGAATTTGTGCTTATGAGTAGCTTTCATCCAGCTTTGGAGTGTAGATAGATCGAATTCTGATGATGTAATGCAGATCTCCCGGTGTGAGGCCCATTGTAGATTAAGCTTTCTAAGCATAAACATTAAAGAATGATCCGTAGATAATTCTCCTCTGTCAATATAATCCTGTCCCACAGTTCCTTGCATCCATTCCAGCCCTTTTAATGCTTCACCCGTGCACAATCCTGAATGTAAAATTAATGCAATGGAATTCGAAAGAATAAATTGAAATCCACCGATAACATGTTCGTTGATAAATCCTTTTTCTAATACCGTTCCAAACATAGCTACTGCAGGAAAGTAAGAAATTTTTCCATGTACAATAGTATCAGCATCGATCTTTACAACCCATTTTGTTTTATATATCCGGCTCAATAAAAAAAATCGTTCCCACCAGGCTGCGCCAAGATCTCTTTGCTTTCTTTTTAAATGTTCGCTTTGAAAAAAGACGGTATTAGCCCTGCAAAAATCAACTACGTCTTTCGCTATTTCGCCGTCCGCTATCGTTAGTATAATAGAACCTTCATAATGTGCTTTTATAGAATCAACACACCGCTTTACCATGCCAAGAGGCTCATGATCAGCTACAGTTAAGATAAATTGAATGTCTTTATTCTTTGCCATAAAACGTGTGGACGAAAGTATATAAATTATTGATAGAAAAAAATGCCAACACTAATCATCAATCATATGTTTATTAATTTAATATTAAACAATGTTTTGCTAACTATTTTTTAATTTGCTCAACGTATTTTTTAAAAGGCATCTCTGGAAAAATGGGTACGATTACCGTCTATATGCCATTGATAATTTTCTCCTGAAACAGCTGATACAGCGGATGCAGAAAGCAAATAGTGTAATAAAAAAGCCTATTTTTATGAAATTACCAGCTATATGAATAAAGGAAAGCCTATTAGTACGCAGTCCTAAATTTCTTGTAATGAAAAAAAACGGTTTGCTTGTCTGCTATATTATTGTATGTTCAGTTTTAACTGGACCAATATGCTATGCACAATCTACCCAGGT
The DNA here is from genome assembly GCA_035317105.1 of Ferruginibacter sp. Taxonomy (GTDB): domain Bacteria; phylum Bacteroidota; class Bacteroidia; order Chitinophagales; family Chitinophagaceae; genus Ferruginibacter. The sequence goes on from DATHHR010000147.1 coordinate 6,539, forward strand.
ATTATTACAGGGCTTTGACTGGACATCTTCCAGTACTGGAAATTGGTATCAGACCGTAAGTACTGAAATTTCAGATATTCAGGCAGCTAAAATAAATGCCATCTGGTTACCTCCTCCGTCAGATGCGGGATCAGATCAGGGTTATATTCCAAGACAATATTATTTATTAGATACAAAATACGGTACACAGGCTCAATTACAGTCGTTGATAACAAGTCTGCACAACAGTAATATCAAAGCATTGGCAGATATTGTTATTAATCATCGTGTGGGTACAACAGACTGGGGTGATTTTACAAATCCTGCGTGGGATTGCTCGTCAGTTGTATCTGGTGATGAATGGACCGGTGCATGTGGAAATCCTGATACAGGCGGAGGTGTTCCTTACGCACGCGATCTGGATCATACAAATGTGACAGTGCAGAATGGTATCATTGCATGGATGCGATGGTTGAAAAATACTATTGGTTTTGACGGATGGCGATATGATTTTGTATTAGGCTACGGGCCTAAATATGTAAAAGAATATAATGATTCAACAGCACCATATTTTTCTGTTGCCGAATGCTGGGATCCAAGCGCAACCAATATTAATAATTGGATCACTACTTCACAAGGCACTTCTACTGCATTTGATTTTTCTTTGAAAGGAATTTTACAAACTGCCGTACAGGGAAATCTGGGATTATTAAATGTAGGAGGTGTACCTCCGGGGCTGATAGGTATCAATCCCGCCAAGGCGGTTACATTTGTCGATAATCATGATACAGGGCCGCCACAAAATCAATGGCCTTTCCCCGCGGCTGATGTAATGGAAGGATATGCTTACATATTAACACATCCGGGAATTCCAATGATATTCTGGGATCATTTATATACATGGGGGCTTCATGATCAGATCACTGCATTGATCGCTATAAGAAAAAATAACGGCCTTACGAGTACAAGCGCTGTCAACATTGTATCAGCATCGAATAATTTATACGCAGCTATTATTGATGGTAAAGTGGCGATGAAGATCGGTTCTGATAGCTGGACCCCGGGCGCCGGTTATATTTTAAAAGCATCGGGCACCAACTATGCCGTGTGGGATAAGATCGCTACTCCGGTAATTTCAAGTAGCTTAACATTTACCGATACAGTAAATATTGCTTCAACATATAAAATTATAGCATCAAATATTCCCACCAGTTATCATGCAATTAGTTTGCCCGCTGGATTATCGATAGATACAACTACAGGTTTTATATCAGGAGCATCTACAGCTACTGGCACATACAATGTAGGAATTATCGCTGCTAACACCACAGGAGCTGACACAGCGACATTAGTAATAACTACCAATAGTGCTTCCATCCATGTAACCGGAGTAAGCGTTACACCACCAACAGCTAGCATTACAACAAGCACAACAACACAGCTTACAGCAACGGTTGCCCCAGCAACAGCAACAAATAAAAATGTGACCTGGTCATCGAACAATACGGCAATAGCCACAATAAGTTCAACAGGGTTGGTTACAGCAGTAACAGCAGGTACTGCAACAATTACAGTAACCACAGCAGATCAGGGTAAAACAGCAACTTCAGTTATAACAGTAACGAACCCAATAGTAACAGTTACCGGAGTAAGTGTTACACCACCAACAGCCAGCATTACAACAAGCACAACAACACAGCTAACGGCAACGGTTGCCCCAGCAACAGCAACAAATAAAAATGTGACCTGGTCATCAAGCAATACGGCAATTGCCACAGTAAGTTCAACAGGATTGGTTACAGCAGTGACAGCAGGTACTGCAACGATTACAGTAACTACAGCAGATCAGGGTAAGACAGCGGCTTCAGTTATAACAGTAACAAACCCCATAGTAACAGTAACCGGAGTAAGCGTAACACCACCAACAGCGAGCATTACGACAAGTACAACAATACAGCTAACGGCAACGGTTGCACCGGCAACAGCAACAAATAAAAACGTCACCTGGTCATCAAGCAATACAACAATAGCAACAGTGAGTTCAACAGGATTGGTCACAGCTGTAACTGCCGGTACTGCAACGATTACAGTAACCACGGCAGACCAGGGTAAGATGGCTACTTCAGTAATAATAGTAACGAACCCAATAGTTAATGCTCCGGTAATTAGTTATACAGGCACTACTACTATTTGTGCCGGACAAAGTATACTGCTTGTCTCATCTGTTTCCAGTGGCAATCAATGGTATAAAAACGGCGTTATTATTACCGGAGCTACCGCAAATACACTACAAGTAACTGCTTCAGGAATTTATACGGTCGTGGCAACTGCTGGCGGAATAACGTCACCAGCTTCTGCTGGTGTTACAATTACCATATTGCCTGTCCCAACCGCGCCGGTTATTTCAGAAAGCCAGGATAGTACACTTGTCTCTTCTGCTGTTTCAAATAATCAATGGTATGTAGATACAGCCATGATCGCAGGACAAACCTCTCAACAATACGGACCTGCTGCTACAGGTTCATACGCAGTAACAACTACGCAAAACGGCTGCACAAGTTTATTGTCAAATGAATTTTACTTTTCAAAAATAGAAAGGGTATCAATCTATCCTAATCCTGCTACTGATTTTATAACTGTTAATTTTAATGGTAACGGGCCTTTTACGGTAACCATGTTTAGTTCAGCAGGAAAAGAAGTTTTATCAGCGGTAATAGTTCAAAGTGGCAGCAAACTGAATATAGCAGCTTTGCACAGAGGCATCTACTTTGTAAAAATATTTGATGAATCTATTCAATCAGTAATAAAAATTGTAAAACTATAAGTGCACAAATTTTATTTGGCCAATGCAATTTAGAAGTGGTTTCCACAACTTTTTTATAATTTATACAATGCCTTTTTCAGGAGATGTTGCTGTGAAGTAAGACTGCAGCGCAGTCAAATATTTGTAGAAATAAATTAGAAATGTTAGCGAACTCCATGGGAGTTCAACGGTTAAACTCCTATGGAGTTGAGAAGAGATAATGTTTTATATTCTATAAATGTTTAAGTCCTACGGACTAAATAATATCTCTCCTAACTATTCACTTGGAATAGAATGATGCTCATGTACGATCGTCCATTGATCATTGATCTTTTGTAAGCCAATAGTAAGCCTGAAATCAAGGTCAATATATGCTACATTATTGCTTTTATCTGCACACATCATTCTTGCGAAACAAAAAGCAATATTTTCATCAGCAACAATGTGTAATTCTTTTATATCAAATACATCCGGCCTTGTGTATTTGAAAAAAATATCCCAGGTTTTACAGTAGGCATCAATACCTACCGATTGAAAAGGTTTAGGCACATCATACATAACGATGTCTTTGGAATGATGTGCCAATATCCCTTCCATATCTTTATTGCGAACTGCTTTTGCCCAGCTTTCTATCAATTCCCGGATCTGAACTTCATTTACTTTTTATTGGATAAGTTAGTTGTCATGATATTGAAATTTTAATTTCTCAAATCTAGTATGTTCTTACTTATTTTTTACTGTGTATAAATGATAATTGCAGGGTTATTTGCGACAGGATTGTAAAAAGTAAAGCACTTAGGAAAACAACATTAAATCAGTTGATTTTCTTATTTCCTAAATCCTATATTGCAGCCTTAACTATCAACTATATAAAATGGCAAACGTAAATGTTTTAGCACCGATCATACTTAAATGGGAAGGCGGATATGAGAATAGTCCGAATGATACCGGAAATTATACCGATGCTCATGTATTGATCGGGAGTAATAAAGGAATAACGCCCGATGCATATAAAACAGCCTTTGGCGCATATCCAACTATTCCGCAAATGCAAAATATTACTAACGATCAGTTTGCACAGGTTTTAAAGAAATTATATTGGGATAGGTGGCAGGCCGACAAGATCAATAACCAGTCTGTTGCTGATATCCTGGTAGATTGGGTATGGGCATCCGGTGGATGGGGTATAATGAAACCACAAGGAATATTAAACCTGGCGCAAGATGGCGCTGTAGGAGACATAACCATAGCTGCCGTAAATGCAGCAGATCCACAAACCTTTTTCAACCAGGTAAAAGCTGCCCGTATAACTTTTGTACAAAACATAGTAGCGCAACATCCAAATCAAAGTCAATGGCTGCATGGCTGGGAAAATAGAATTAACTCTTTTAGTTTTTCTGCATAATTAATTAACTAACTCTCCGGATATAAGGAAGTAATTAATTCAAATTGATGGAAAGGATAAAATTATTACTGATTAACTACTCCGCTAATTCTACCAGTTCCTGCGGAAGCGCCTCTTTGGCTGCGGTGCCAAGCGAAGCGAGGCAGACAAAATCATGCGGAAGCAGATTTTAGTCAGCGGCCAAAGTAGCGCTGGAGAAGGAACACAGCCCAGCGGCTATGAGCGACTACAAA
>DATHHR010000148.1:0-14905 GCA_035317105.1 Ferruginibacter sp.
GTACTACTATTAAGCCGCATTGGCGTCGCACAGGGCAACTGAATATCAATACTGAACAATTCGCACTCAGTGTTACTTAGTGAACTCAGTGTCTCAGTGGTTAAAAAAACAAAGAACTAAAAACGAACAAAGATGGGTAAACCAACAGGCTTTTTAGAATTCACAAGAGAATTACCGACCAAGCGTCCGGTAGATGAAAGACGTAATGATTACGGCGAATTCGTAAATCGTTTTACTGATGAAAAGCTAAACCAGCAATCTGCAAGATGTATGGATTGTGGCGTTCCTTTTTGTCACAGTGGTTGTCCCCTGGGAAATGTGATCCCTGAATTCAATGATGCTGTCTACCGCAAAAGCTGGAAAGAAGCATACGATATTCTTGAATCAACCAACAACTTCCCTGAGTTTACCGGAAGGATCTGTCCGGCACCTTGCGAAACCTCTTGCGTATTAGGTATCAATCAACCGGCTATCACTATCGAAGAAATTGAAAAACATATTATTGAAATAGCATTTGATAAAGGTTTTGTACAACCGAGAAAACCAGCTATCCGCACAGGTAAAAAAGTAGCAGTGATCGGTTCTGGTCCTGCTGGCTTAGCAGCAGCAACGCAATTAAATTACGCCGGCCATTTAGTAACCGTATTTGAAAGAGATGATGCACCGGGCGGTTTATTACGCTACGGCATCCCCGATTTTAAATTAGAAAAATGGGTGATCGATAGAAGAATAAAATTAATGGAAGAAGAAGGTATCACTTTCAAATGTAATTCTAATGTAGGCTTTAACGTTAGTATCAGCGATGTATCCCGTGAATTCCATGCGATCTTACTAACAGGCGGTTCAACTGTTCCAAGAAATTTAGGCATCCCGGGTAGAGACTTGAAAGGTGTTTACTACGCAATGGAATTTTTAAAGCAACAAAATAAAAGAGTAGCCAACAGGCCAGTTGAAGGCGAAGATATCTGGGCAACCGGAAAAAATGTAGTCGTAATTGGTGGTGGTGATACAGGTAGTGATTGTGTTGGTACTTCTAATCGTCACAAAGCAAACACTGTTACGCAATTTGAATTATTACCGAAGCCTCCGGCAGAACGTATCATGCAAATGCCCTGGCCTACTTATCCTATGTTATTAAAAACTACTTCATCTCACGAAGAAGGTGTTGAACGTAGCTGGGCAGTAGCAACAAAAGAATTCATCGGTGATGGAAATGGAAATTTAGTTGCTATTAAACTGGTTGACCTTGAATGGACAATGGTGGATGGCAGAGCTGCTAAATTTGAAGAAGTTCAGGGAAGTGAAAGAGATATTCCATGCGAATTAGCATTGTTGGCAATGGGCTTTTTACACCCGCAGCACCAGGGATTGATCGAACAATTAGAAATAGAATTAGATGAACGCGGAAACGTGAGGGCTCCCGAAAAAAGCTACCAAACCAGCATACCTAAAGTATTTGCAGCGGGTGATATGCGCCGCGGACAATCATTGGTTGTTTGGGCAATTAAAGAAGGCCGCGATTGCGCCCAAAAAGTAGATGAATTTTTAGTAGGCAAATCATTATTAGAAACTGCCGATGGAAACGCTATAGCGCGTTACCTGGTATAACCGTATAAAATATATAAATCGATCCCGCTCCAAAAGGCGGGATTTTTTTTATCCTTCTGTAGTACTGATATAATAGGCATTTCTTATCTTTAGTATCTCATAAATTTCCTTAACGATGCTTTAAACTTAAAAAATATGAAAAAAATAATTTCTACCTTACTTATCCTTACAGCGTTAATTACCATTAGCCACGCTACTTCTTACGCGCAAACACTTACCAAAGAACAGAAAAAAGAAAAAGAAAAGGCTGATAAAAAAGCTGCGGAAGACAAAGCTGAAGCAGATAAAAAGGCCGCTAAGCAAGCCGCAGAAGATAAAGAAAAGGCCAACAAAGAAGCCGCTAAAGCCAAAGAAAAAGCTGATAAAGAAGCAGCAGAGGCGAAAGTAGAAGCAGATAAAAAAGCGGCTAAACAAGCCGCAGAAGATAAAGAAAAGGCTGATAAAGAAGCCGCTAAAGCAAAGGAAAAGGCCGACAAACAAGCGGCTGAAGATAAAGCGAAGCAAGACAAAATAGCGGCTAAACAAGCCGCAGAAGATAAAGAAAAGGCTGATAAAGAAGCTGCTAAAGCAAAGGAAAAAGCCGACAAACAAGCGGCTGAAGATAAAGCGAAACAAGACAAAATAGCGGCAGAAAAGCAACAAGAGGCAGATGCAAAAGTTGCTAAAGAAAAAGAAAGGCAACGAAAAGAGGCCGATGAAGCAGAAGCAAAAAGGCAAAAGAGAATAGCTGAAGACCAGGCTGAACAAAAAGAAAAATTACAAAAAGAAGAAGCCAGGAAATCAACTGAGGAACAGGAAAGGGATGCAAAAGAAGTAGCCAGAAAACAACAAGAACTAAATAAGGAAACAGCAGAAAAAGCCCAGAAAGCCCAGGAAGAAGCGGATAAAAAAGCTGCCGACGCAAAAGACGATGCGGCAAAAGAAGCTGCAAAAAAACAGGCAAAGGATGACGCTGCTGCTGCAAAAGTAGCTGCAGATAAAAAGGCCAAGGAAGATGCGGCGGCGGCTGACGAAAAAGCAAGAAAAGATGCTAATCAGGCATTAAAAGAGGCTGACCAGAGTACTGTCACACCAACAACACCAGCAACAACACCTGCAGCAACATCTGCAGCAACATCTGCAACAGTACCCGCACCGCCACCTGCGCCTGCCACTACTGTACCGGCCACAACAACACCTACAACAACCCTCGACGATACCAAATAATACGATTTGGTCCGTTATCTGAGCTGGGCTTGGATGACAACTATTTTACCTTAAAAGCAAAAAAGCCACATTGATCAATGTGGCTTTTTGCTTTCTTATTCGTTACGTATTGATTATCAATAATTTATAAGTACTAATTAATTGTTATTTTTTACAAAATTCTGTCTCTATTGCTGGTTCTTAATAAAATTAAGTGATATATTTGCACCCCGTTCAAAACTTTTGCTTGTTTAGATAGGGTTTATTGGTAAAACAATAAATGATTGGCTTGTTAAAAAATACCTTTTTTATATATTAAAAATCCCTTTTCTGCGTTATATAAGCGAGTCACAGGGATTGCTTATTTATCTATTTGTAGAAATATGAAAAAAATTTACTTTGAAGAAGAGTTATATATCTTTCTCCTCTTTTTTTCTGGTTAGCTTAAGTATGCCTTTTGTTTTTGCAAAATCAAAACCAATGGGTAATAGCATTGTTATTGCTTCTGCCAAGATCAATACTATTTCTTCTGCTGAAATGAAAAGGAACAATATCTACGATAGCCTTAAATTAGGTTCTTTAGGTTTGGCTAAACAAGCATTCGACTATGCTTTGGAAGGCCTTGATATCATGAAAGCAGTAGGCAAGGTGGAAAATTACGATGTGATCTCCATCGTTGATTTCAGTAAAGCTTCTTCAGAAAAAAGATTGTATGTACTTGATCTGAAAAATTACAAGGTCCTTTTCAATACCTATGTTGCACATGGCATGAATTCAGGAAAAGAATTTGCGCAAAAATTTTCTAACGATCCTTCAAGCGATAAAAGCAGTTTAGGCTTTTACGAAACATTGGGGACTTATAATGGCGAGCACGGTTATTCATTAAAATTGGAAGGGATCGAAAAAGGTATCAATGATAATGCTAACAAACGCAATATCGTAATGCATGGTGCAGACTATGTAGGTGCTGGTATGGTTCGCAGTCATGGTTATATTGGCCGTAGCTGGGGTTGTCCTGCAATCCCCCCTGCCCTTCAGATCCCGATCATCCAGAAGATAAAAAATGGTACTTGTCTATTTATCTATAGCCCTGATAAGAACTATCTAAATAATTCAGAAATACTGAAACAGGCAACTGCGTCGGTAATGTAGAGGGCACCTTACTAAATACTTTTAATTAAGATATTCAAATCCTCCACTAAATGGAGGATTTTTTGTTTTACCGTTTGATTTCATAACAATAACTTCGCACAAATTTCTATTACAAAATGAGTTTACAAAAACAATTACAGGGTACTGGTGTGGCAATCGTAACGCCATTTAAAGCTAATGAGGATATTGATTTTAATGCCTTAGGTAAGTTAATAGATTTTAATATCGGCAATGGCGTTGAATATATAGTTTCCCTGGGCACAACTGGCGAAACGCCTACGCTATCAAAAGAAGAGAAATTTGATGTCATCAACTTTACATACGAGAAGGTCAATAGCCGTGTGCCCGTAGTTGTAGGTATTGGCGGTAATAATACCAAAGAAGTAGCTAAAGAAATGCAGACCTATCCGCTTGATAAAGCAGTAGCTGTTTTAAGTGCAAGTCCTTATTATAACAAACCTTCGCAGGAAGGCATTTATCAGCATTACAAAGTATTGGCTGCGGCATCTCCTAAACCGATCATTTTGTACAATGTACCGGGTAGAACGGGCCGTAATATGGAAGCGGCAACAACCATCAGGTTAGCCAATGAAGTAGCCAATATCGGCGGTATTAAAGAAGCAAGCAATAGTATTCCGCAGTGCATGCAAATTTTGCGCGACAGGCCAGCTGGTTTTTTAGTGGTTAGCGGTGATGATGATCTTGTTATGCCCGAATTGGCTTGTGGTATTGACGGCGTGATAAGCGTTGCTGCCAACTGTTTTCCGAAAGAATTCGGGGATATGGTTAGGTTAGGATTGAAACATGATTTTGTTGGAGCAAAAAAAATAAATGACACTTTAGTAGAAGCATATAATTTACTTTTTACCGAAAATAATCCTGCAGGTGTAAAAGCATTTTTACATGAATTAGGATTGATAGAAAATGTATTACGCTTACCAATGGTACCTTTGAGCAAAGGAGTGCACCAGCAAATAAAAAATTATCTTCAAAAAAGATAACTCATTTAACCGGCGTATTTTTTTCAGTTAAACCAACCGATCCCCTACTGCAATGAAAGAAATATATGGCCAGCTAAAATACTATTGGATATACCATGTTAAAATGACTTACGTGTTAAGTCTGTGGGCCTTTTTAGCCATTGCCATCTATTTCAATTACCAGTTTGATTTTGAAAATTCGATCTTGCGCGTGCGCATACGTACTTCTAGCTATCCTATTTTAGTTGCTGTATATTATCTGATACCATATCTCTATGCCTTTACAATGTATGCCGTGTTTTATAATGCATGGCATATTTTTAAACAAAGCAAATTCTGGATACCTGTGTTGGTAGGTATTGCAGCCTTAACATTAAACGAAGTTTTTTACTGGCATTACCAATGGATCGAAAATAATATTACTGTTCATGAAAACATGCAGTTCGCCTGTGATTGCATGGCCTATTTTGTTGGTGCATTTTTGTATTTTTTGCCACCGTTCATTTATTGGTTCTATTACGACAGGAAAACAACAAGATTATATGGCTTTAGCACAAAGCGATTTAAGGCAAAGCCTTATTTAATTATGTTAGGATGTATGCTGCCATTATTAATAGCAGCTTCTTTTACAGATGGGTTTAAAAATTTTTATCCACTTTATACCGATTCCGGTTTTAGCGCTGTGAACGGGCTGCCCCAATGGATCAGCGTAATATTATTTGAATTTTGCTATGGTTTAAACTTTGTAGCCATTGAATTTGTATTCAGGGGATTTTTGGTAATGGTGCTCATTGAAGTCATAGGCGTTGATAGTATTTTACCAATGGCCACAGTATATTGCGTGTACCATTTTGGCAAACCAATGGCAGAATGTATCAGCGCTTTTTTCGGTGCTACTATTTTAGGTGTGATCGCTTATAATTCACGCTCTATTTACGGAGGGATATTTATCCATATAGGCGTAGCCTTCCTGATGGAGCTATTGGCTTTTTTACAAAAGTGTAATTTCTAAGAAGGATTATATTCTATAACAAACACCTTGTATAGCCAATTCTGTATTTTCAAAAACTTCTTTGGCTTCAATATGAAATTCTTCGAGCGTTTCATATTTAGAAGAAAAGTGGCCGATCAATAATCTTTTTGCACCTGATCTTTTAGCGATCTCCGCCGCCTGTATAGTAGTGCTATGAAATCTTTCTCCAGCTATCTTTTCTAAATTTTTCAGGTACGTAGTTTCATGATACAAGAGGTCTACCCCTTTTATTTTTCCGATGAGTGTTTCATCATACTTTGTATCGGCACAATAGGCGTAGCTTTTAGCCGGTATGCCGGGCAAGGTAACTTCTGCGTTAGGAATGATCGTTCCTTTTTTATTGATATAATCCTGGCCTTCCTGCAGCTTTTCATAAAAGCTGGCGGGTATCTCATAAGACCTTGCTCTTTCAGGATCGATCTTTCTCGGATGTTTTTTTTCTTTGAATAAAAATCCCCAGCATTCAATTTTATGCTGTACAGAAAAACAATGAACGGTTACTCTTTTATCATCTACTATTAATCCTTCTTCCCTAAGATCATGAAAAATAAGCGTGAAAGACAATTGTCCATGCACCACTTGCAATTGCATATTGATAATATCCTTTAAAGGCGCCGGAGCAAAAATATGCAGGTCTTGTGTTCTTCCTAAAAGGCTCAGGCTATTCAGCAATCCTATCAAACCAAAATAATGATCGCCATGCAAATGAGAAATAAAAACATGCGTGATCCTGCTTCTGCGGATCTTATATTTAGCCATCTGCATTTGCGTTCCTTCACCACAATCAATTAAATAACTGGTATCAAATGTTTGCAATATCTGAGCAGTAGGGTTTCTGTCAAATGCAGGTATTGCCGAGTTATTTCCAAGTATTGTAAGTGCCAGCAATTAATGAAGAATTAAGAATGATGAATTAGGGATTGATATGCGCATAAGATTGGGAATGTTTGTAATATACTAAGCATTGAAGAAATTCTTCATTCTTCATTCCTAATTCTTAATTTAAAAGTCGATTATTCGTTAAATAGCTCCCGCTCAATTTCCTCCATTTGCAATATATCCCAGGCCTCGCTTTCTGTTGGGGTGATATTCATAATGTCAAATAACTCTTCTTTTTCGAGTAATTCTTCTACTTTATCGTTCAATTCGCAGATCACGAAAGAAGTGTCATTCTCATAAAAAAGCTGTTGCAGATTGGCCAGCTTATCAGCACTTTCCTTATCAATGCTTTGAACATCAGTCATTTTTAATATAATATGAGGTATGTCTTTTTGCAGGTAAGGAACTAATAAATTGCCCAATTCTTCTGTCATATTAGCAGAAAGTGCTGGCTCTTGTGGCTTAATAACAGTAAATTTCTCTTTGGTATCTATTTTGACATTCATTGTATGTAAGGTTTAAAGTTAGACCGATGTTCTTTGTAAAAGTAAAGGAAAATTTGAATTCTGTTGTTTAGAGATGTGGAAGTTTTTCAGCAGTTAGATTAGTTAAAATTGTAGTAATTTTAGGAAAGAAGCTGCGTAAACGATCTCTTTTAAATCTTTATAATAACACTTTGAAATCTTTGTAATAATACAATATTTTACCGCAAATTTTAACTTTTGAACATATCAACATTCAGGTATAGCCACAAACTTTATCTTCGAAATAATCGTTATTATTGTACAAGCTAAACTCAAATAACATGGACAACAATTTTTCAGCACAAGTAAAAGAAATTATTTCTTACAGTAGGGAAGAAGCTTTGAGATTGGGCAATGATTTTATTGGCACGGAACATTTAGTGCTGGGCTTGATTCGCGATGAGGAAAACACCGCTATCAAAATATTAAAATCTTTAAACATTGATCTGCAGGAACTACGTAAAGAAATTGAAGTGGCCGTAAAAGATAAGACAGGAAAAAATATTGCTAACATCAATTCATTGCCGCTTACAAAGCAGGCAGAGAAAGTGATACGCATTACTGTGCTTGAAGCTAAAGCGAGTAAAAGCGCCGTGGTAGAAAGTGAACATTTAATGTTATCTATCTTAAAAAATAAAGAAAATATTGCAACACAGATCTTAAACCAGTTTGATGTTGATTATGATGTTTTCAAAAATGAGTTAGGCTTTGTAACAAGTACGCCACCTGCAGCAGAATTTTCTGAAGAAAATGAAGATGATTTTGATGAAGAAAGAAAACAATACGGCTCTCAACAAAAAGCGCAACGCGGCGGTGCGAATGCACCAAAAACAAAAACGCCGGTACTGGATAATTTCGGTAGAGATATTACACGTCTGGCAGAAAGCGGCTCTTTAGATCCGATCGTTGGTAGAGAGATCGAAATTGAAAGGGTATCTCAGATATTAAGTCGCCGTAAAAAGAACAACCCGATCTTAATTGGTGAACCAGGTGTGGGTAAAACTGCGATCGTTGAAGGTTTGGCATTAAGAATTGTGCAACGTAAGGTAAGCCGTGTGTTGTTTGACAAAAGAGTAGTATCACTTGATCTGGCTGCATTGGTTGCGGGTACAAAATACCGTGGCCAGTTTGAAGAAAGAATGAAAGCGATCATGAATGAATTGGAAAAGAACAGAGATGTTATTCTATTCATTGATGAGATACATACTATTGTTGGTGCCGGTGGTGCCAGCGGATCATTGGATGCGTCTAACATATTCAAACCGGCTTTAGCAAGGGGCGAATTGCAATGTATCGGAGCTTCTACTTTAGATGAATACAGAATGCATATTGAAAAAGATGGTGCGCTAGACCGTCGTTTCCAAAAAGTAATTGTAGATCAGCCTTCAGTTGAAGAAACAATTCAGATCTTAACAAACATTAAAAGCAAATACGAAGATTATCATAATGTAACGTACAGCGAACAAGCTATTGATGCTTGTGTTAAATTAAGCGAACGCTACATGACAGATAAGTTGTTGCCAGACAAAGCCATTGATGTAATGGATGAAGTGGGCGCAAGAAAACATATCAAAAATATCAATGTTCCTAACGAAGTAATTGAGTTAGAAAAAAAGATAGATGAGATCAAGCTTGAAAAGAACAAGGTGGTAAAAAGCCAACGCTTTGAAGAAGCTGCTTCGTTAAGAGATTCTGAAAAACGTTTACAGGAAGAACTGGAAAAAGCTAAACACGATTGGGAAGAAGAAAGCAAGAACAAACGCTTCCCTATTGAAGAAGAAGATATTGCTGAAGTAATTAGCATGATGACGGGAATCCCTGTTAAACGCATGGTTCAGGAAGAAACAGAAAAATTACGCCGCATGGCAGATGATCTGAAAGATGCAGTAGTTGGTCAGAATGAAGCGATACAAAAAGTAGTGAAAGCTATTCAGCGTAACCGTGTTGGATTAAAAGATCCTAAAAAGCCAATTGGTACATTTATATTCTTAGGTCCTACCGGTGTTGGTAAAACAGAATTAGCGCGTTCATTAGCAAGATATATGTTCGACAATGAAGATTCTTTGATCAGGATCGACATGAGCGAATACATGGAAAAATTTACGGTAAGCCGTTTGATCGGAGCACCTCCGGGATATGTTGGCTATGAAGAAGGCGGACAGCTGACTGAAAGGGTTAGGCGTAAACCATACAGTGTTATCTTATTGGATGAAATTGAAAAAGCGCATCCGGATATTTACAATATCTTATTGCAAGTATTAGATGACGGACAGTTAACAGATGGATTGGGTAGAAAGATCGATTTCAAGAATACACTTATTATCATGACATCAAATATTGGTGCACGTCAGTTAAAAGACTTTGGTGATGGCGTTGGTTTCGCTACAGCTGCAAGAACTTTGAATGCTGATGAAAATAATAAGGCTGTAATTGAAAAAGCTTTGAAACGTACATTCAGTCCTGAGTTCTTAAATAGGATCGACGATGTAATTATCTTTAACTCATTAGACAGAGCAAATATCTTTGAGATCATCGATATCTTAATGAGAGGTGTAATGAAACGTTTGGTTAACCTTGGTTTTGGAATGGAACTATCGGAAGAAGCGAAGAATTTTATCGCGGATAAAGGATATGATTCTCAATTCGGAGCAAGGCCATTACACAGGGCTATTCAAAAATACCTGGAAGATCCTTTAGCGGAAGAAATATTAAATATGAATGTGAAAGCAGGTGATACCTTGATCGCTGATCTTGATAAAGAGAATGAAAAAATAAAATTCACTTTGAAAGACACAGAAAAAAAGAAAGGCGCTAAATCTGCCGAAGCATAAAATAATAAAATAGCTATAAAAAGCCTCCGAATTTTTCGGGGGCTTTTTCTTTTTGAAGGATGAAATAATTAGTGGATTTTTGCAGTAATGAAAAACAGCATCATCACTATTGATGGATATTCCTCCTGCGGAAAAAGTACTTTGGCCAAACAGCTGGCCAAAAAATTGGGGTATACCTATATCGACAGTGGAGCTATGTATCGTGCCATTACTTTATTTTTCCTGCGCCACCATGTTGATTATACAGATCATAAACAGGTAGTAGCTGCTTTAGCTGATATCACTATTGAATTTCATCCCAATGAAACCTCTCATCAATCGGAGATCTATCTAAACGGAGAAAATGTTGAATACCTTATCCGTGATATGATCATTGCAGATAAAGTAAGCGAAGTTGCCGCCATTAAAGAAGTAAGAGAATTTGCCGTAGCGCAACAACGATTGATGGGGAAAAAGAAAGCGATCGTAATGGATGGCCGTGATATAGGCACCACCGTATTTCCCAATGCCCAGCTCAAGATATTTATGACGGCTGATAGCGCCGTGCGTGTTGAACGGAGATTTAAAGAGCTTTATGAAAAGAACCCTAACATAACTATTGAAGAGGTAAAGAACAACCTTGAAATGCGCGATTATATAGATTCTAACAGAGAAATAAGCCCTTTACGCAAAGCCGATGATGCCGTGGTGTTAGATAACACCAACCTTACAATGGAGCAGCAATTAAAATTTGCCGAAGGTTTACTGAAAGAAAAATTGTAGCGTCATTATTTTTTACTCATCGAATAGTCACCGGTAATTACCAAAATATCATTCACATAAAAAAGCCTCCCGAATTATCTGGAGGCTTTTTTAATATTATTATATTGTATAAATTATCCTTTCTTTTTATTCTGCTTACGTATAGGGAATAAGTTACCTTCTTTAAATCCAGGACCTTCCTGAGGGCCTAAGAAAGTTTGTGCGCAACGGAAACCAATAGCGCTTGAAGACTGATCTTCATCAAGGAAACGACGAGCGCCAGGTGATAACCAGTAAGGCATATCGTTCCAGCTTCCGCCTTTGTATACTCTTGATTTATCGCTGATCAAAGTTGTAACACCAGATTGGTAAGATGCGTTGCTTGAAGAATCACCATCCATATAACCAAGTGCATTATTGCGTTGGTAGTTACGGCGATCTTTAGTTTCAGCATCTGAAACGTCTACTCTTTTTAAGTGGCCTGTGCTGCTATCTCTTTCGTATTCGCCAGTGCCGTTTTTGTATAATTTAGTAAATCTGTTACCGCGGAAATAGTTAAAATCGGCAGCATCAGAAGGAGTTAAAGGTCTGTATACATCCGCAACCCATTCGCTAACGTTACCACACATGTTGTATAGTCCGAATGCATTAGGGAAGAAAGATTTAACATCAGCAGGAATAGGAGAACGGTCATTCAAGCCACCTGCAATACCCATGTTATCACCGGTACCACGTTTAAAGTTAGCTAAGAAAGCTCCTTGCCAGTTACCTCTTCTGTTATCACGTAATCCATTAGGATTTGCGCTCCAAGAATATATTTGTTGATTAGATTCTAATTCTTCACCACGTTTGCCATTTTCTGATTTACGAGGAGCAGGGTTTTGTGCAACTAACCCGTAAGCAGCATATTCCCATTCTGCTTCTGTTGGTAAACGATATCCCATGTTCAAGATACCATCTTCCATTTTTACTGTTTTTCTAACTTTACCACTAACATCTTTCAAGTCAGATTTTTTAGGGGCTGATTTACCAGCGATCATATCCGGAGCTGCTAAATAAGTATCCAATGAGAATGAATTATCTGCGCCACCGCCTTTCATTTCTTTTTTAGTGAAGTCTTTTTTAAGGTAACCAGCTTTTTCTAAAGCTAATTCGTTTACTCTATCTGTTCTCCAAAGACAAAAATCACGCGCTTGTAACCAGCTAACACCTACTACAGGATAGAAATTGTATGCAGGAAAGCGGAAGTAATATTCTACGTATGGTTCGTTGTACGCCAACTCTGCACGCCAGCAAAGGCTATCTGGCAAAGCTCTTTGCATGATAGCAGAATCTCCGTTGAAGGTGTTTTCCAACCAATATGTATATTCACGATAATGAACGTTTGCAACTTCAGTTTCATCTATGAAAAACGAAGGAACTGTTACGCGTTTTGGTGTATTGTTCCAATCGCTCATAACATCTTCATCCTTTGCTCCCATTAAAAAAGTACCGCCTTCAACAAAAACCAACCCAGGTCCGGCTTTAGGATATTTCATTTGGGTTACATGGAAATTACCCATATTCTTATCATCATACTTCCACCCTGTTACACCAGATACACCTGATTTATTACTTGTACAAGCGTTAAGAGAGATGGCAGCAACTACCAGGATAAGTAGGCTTTTACCAGAGAATACATTTTGCATGAGCATATCGTTTTTTGCTAGTTAGTTAACTTAAAAATAACCTTATTATAGATTTAAAGAAAGAACGTGAGTGCGAATATAAATACTTTATACAATATACACCAAGTTTAACCCAACTTATTTTTGCTTTTTGTTAAAAAACGGCCTGAAACAGCGAAAATACCTTTTAATGCATCCAGGTAGATAAGGCCCATGTTAAGAAATAGCCCCGAACAAAACCTGAGTCAAAAAAGGATAGTGGATTTATATTTTTTTTAGTTATTTAACTAATAGTTATAACTTTGCTCACTTCTTTATATTGCCTTAGAATTGCTTGCGTAATATTAAATGAGGAAATTAAACCATTCTTATATTGAGTTGATCTTTACCTAAAAAAGACCGGAAAGGCATGAAAAAAACAGCTTTAAGACTAACAGGCTTATTATTAGCAACAGTATGTACGATAACTACTGTAAGCGCTCAGGACAAAATTAACGTAGTAACTTCAGCGGTACCATTTTTGCGTATTTCCCCGGATGCCCGCAGTGGCGGGATGGGTGATGTTGCCATTGCTACAGCTGCTGATGCAAATTCAGTCTTTTGGAACAGGGCTAAATTACCATTCGCAACTGCCCAGGGTGCTGTTTCTCTTTCATATACTCCATGGTTTAAAGACCTTGGGATAAATGACGTCTTCCTTGCTTCATTAGGTAGTTATTACCAGGTAGATGAGAACCAAACGATCTCTATTGGATTCAGGTATTTCAGCTTAGGGAATATCCAGTTTACTGATGTATCAGGCAATCTTTTAAATACATTTAATCCTAAAGAATACGGGCTTGATGTAGGTTATTCAAGAAAATTATCTCCAAAATCAGGGTTAAGCGTTGCTATCAGGTATATCAACTCAAATCTTGCCAGCGGTACTTATGGTGGGCAGACCTACAAAGCTGCTTCTGCTGTTGCGGCCGATATCGCTTATTACCATCACGGACTTAAAGAAAGCGGCGAAGGATTTAACTGGGGTGTTTCTATCAGCAATCTTGGCTCTCCGATCAAGTATACTGAC
The DNA here is from genome assembly GCA_035317105.1 of Ferruginibacter sp. Taxonomy (GTDB): domain Bacteria; phylum Bacteroidota; class Bacteroidia; order Chitinophagales; family Chitinophagaceae; genus Ferruginibacter. The sequence continues at coordinate 13,670 of DATHHR010000148.1, forward strand.
GATGCTTCTCAAAAAGATTATTTACCCGCTAATTTAGGAATAGGCGGTTCTTACACGCATGTTTTTGATGAAAATAGTAAGATCTCTTTATCAATGGATATGAATAAATTATTGGTGCCTGCTCCTCCTGTTGTAAGCAGTCCCCTTACAACATCAGATAGTGCGGCGCTTGAAAAATACCATACACAAAGCGTTGCGAGCAGCTGGTTCAGTTCATTTAGCGGACCTAATCAGTTAAAGCTGATTGATATATCTACCGGCCTTGAATTTTGGTACCAGAATCAATTTGCTTTCAGGGCAGGGTATTTTTACGAAAACCCCGACAATGGCAATAGAAAATATTTTACTTTAGGCGCAGGCTTGAAGTACAACACATTCGGACTTGACTTTTCTTATCTGATCCCTTCAGGAAATGGTATTACGAGATTACCATTGTCTAACACTATCCGTTTCAGCTTAGCGGTTGATTTTGGTAATAATAGCGATGATGATAGTAAATCTCCATCAGCAGAATAAATAACATACGAGAAAATACATTTAAAAAAAGCGTCGCAATATATACTGCGACGCTTTTTTGTTTTTATATTGCCGCCCTAACTGAATTTTAATTTATTACAATGAACCTACGCATCGGATTTGGTATTGATTTTCATCAATTAGTGGAAGACCGCGAATTTTGGTTAGGCGGTGTTAAGATCCCTCATCATAAAGGGGCATTAGGGCATAGCGATGCCGATGTATTATTACACGCCATATGCGATGCGATATTAGGCGCGGCCTGCCTGGGGGATATTGGTGTTCATTTCCCTGATACGGATGCTTCTTTCAAAAATATAGATAGCAAGATCTTATTGGAAAAAACCTTTCTGCTTATCAAAGAAGCCGGCTATGCCATTGTAAATATTGATAGTACACTTTGTCTGCAGGCACCTAAAATAAAAGACTATGTGCCGCAAATGCAACAGGCAATAGCGGGTGTACTTTCTTTACAAACAACAGATGTATCCATTAAAGCAACCACAACAGAGAAAATGGGGTTTGTTGGCAGGGAAGAAGGATTAGTTGCTTACGCAACTGTACTTTTACAAAAAAATAAATAGCGTTATTTATAACGGTTACCATACATTAATTAATATTTTGCGCACATGCAACCAATTACTTTAAAGATCATTAATCAATCGGCCAACCCTTTACCATCTTATGCTACGGAAGGATCTGCGGGGATGGACCTACGGG
>DATHHR010000149.1:0-64487 GCA_035317105.1 Ferruginibacter sp.
TGGGCCAATCGTTTATTAGTAGGAGTTGGTGCGCCTTATAATAATTCTGCTTTTCTTCCCTTCTCAAAACAATATGTAATTGGCGGTGCCAACTCGATGCGCGGCTTCCCCGTGCGTACTTTAGGGCCGGGTTCCTATTTGCCTACACAAAATGATATTCGTTATTTTCAGGTGATAGGGGGTGATTATGAATTCTTGGTCAATAGTGAATTGCGTTTTGCAGTATTAGGAAAATTAAAGGGAGCGTTATTTGCAGATATAGGAAATGTATGGACAAAAGATACTGTAATATTCGGCAGGGAAGGCCAGTTAAAAAGTGATTGGTATAAAGAGCTTGCCGTATCATCGGGGTTTGGATTACGATATGATGCTACGGTGATATTGATAAGGTTAGATCTTGGTATACCATTGCGCAAACCATATTTACCAGAGGGCCAACGCTGGGTATTTGACCAGATAGCTTTTGGAGACAAGTATTGGAGAAGAGATAATTTAATTTTAAACCTGGCGATAGGATATCCATTCTAGCCAATAAACAACCGGATGAAAACATTCACTACAATTCTGCTTGGTATTTTACTTATTGCTGCAATAGGAGGGTATTGGTATCTTCAAAAAAATAAAAAGCATATCGTTAAAGATTCTATTGACAGTATGCTAAAGAAAAAAACCGACAGCCTTTATTTTGTTCACTACGATAGTTCTAAGATCGATGAAGTAAAGGGCGATGCTTCTTTTTACAATGTATACCTGCAATCAGATTCAATACAAAAAGAGGTGCTTGCTGGGACGGATAGCTTACCCAAAACCATGTATAATATTCATGTTGATGAAATTAAAGTGGCTGGTGTAGATATAGCCGGGTTATTGGAAAATGAAAGTATAGCAGCTAAAAAAATATTGTTGAATGAACCTGTGGTACAGGTAATTAATACAGGGTCTAATAAACCTGTGCCATCCAGTTATAATGATACTTTAGAATTGTACAAAAGAATATTGGGGAAATTTAAAAGCATTCATGCGGATACGATACAAGTTACTAATGGGATTGTTTTGATTACTGATAAAAATGGGAATGCACTTACTATATTTAAAAACATAAATGTAACACTGAATAATTTTTTGGTAGATAGTGTACACAATTACCAAAATGTAATCAGTTATTTTATCAAAGATGTGAAGGTGACTGTGGATAGCATACAGTTACCCGAATCAAATACCGGTACACGTATCAACATTGGCGGGTTGGCGTATGATGCACCTAAAAAAATATTACATGTAAATCAAGTGCTGCAGTATAGGGTTGGTGTTGCGGCGCCATTGATCGATCTAAAGAATATTAATATCAATACATTAAATACGGATGAATTTATAGTAGACCAGCAATTAAAAGCCGGCATGATAACCTGCGATGGAGGGATCATCACTGTTTATAAGAATGGTAACAAAAGCCAAAGTAAAGATAAAAACCCTGAGATCAATTTTTCATCGGATCTTATTGATGAAGTAGCTGTTGATGGAATGAACCTGGGAAGTACAAATGTTATTATAATAGATACCTCCAACTCAAAAGAAAAACCTTTCATTCTGAATGATGTGCGTTTCACTGTTTCAAAAGTAAATAATGTTACCGATGGAACTAAGATCAGCGATATCATTAATAACGCAGCTTGGCAATTATCTGTGGGCAGCTTTTTGCTTTCTACAAAAAATAAATTATATGATATTACTGCTGCGGGTGTACAATTAGATAATGTTAAGCAAACAGTTAGTGTGCACTCTATACAAGTCCAACCAAAACTATCGGAACAACAATTTGTGCGACAAAGTATTCATCAACGGGATCGATTCGATCTTTTGTTCAATAATATCGCATTGCAGGGAGTTAATTTTAAAGAATTGATAAGCGATAATAAGCTGGAAGTCAATAATGGTTCTTTACAGCCTATTATTAAAGTATTTAATGATAGAACAGTACCTCCTGATAGTTCCAGTAAGGTGAGCAAATACCCTAATCAACAATTGATAAAATTAAATTTCCCGTTTTATATTAAGGAATTGAAAGTAAACAATGGATACGTTGCTTATACTGAAAGATCGAAACAATCACTGAAGACAGGCACAGTGTTTTTTAGCAACATCAATGCAACGCTTACCAATATTACAAATATTGATGAAAAGGTAAAAGCTAACGAGCTGCTAACTTTGCGTGCTACAGCACTCTTTATGGGAGCAGGGAAACTTACCAGTCAATGGCAACTGCCATTGACTTTAACGGATACAAGCTTTACTGTAAAAGGTAATTTAGGTACTATGAATACAAGCGTTTTAAACCCTTTAATAGAACCTTTAGGAATGGTATCTGTAAAGAATGGAACCATCAATAGACTTACTTTCAATATTCGGGGAGGTAATTACAGGTCTACCGGAAAGGTATTGTTTTTATACAAAGACTTACATGTTAAAGTCCTTAAAAAAGATAAAGATAATAACCTCAAATCTAAAAATATTGAAAGTATTATTGCTGATGCTGCTATCAAAAGCGATAATCCCCTGAAAGGGAATAATAGAACAGGCACGATTGACTTTAACCGTGATACGACCAAATCCTTCTTCAACTTTTTATGGAAAAGTGTTTTTTCTGGCGTAAAGAAAATAGCCCTGTAATTGGTGGCATGTTCTTTGAAACCTTTGTTAACAGGGGTTTTAAAGCATCCAGATTGAGTATATGACAAAACATTTATTAGTTACTATATTTTTGGTCGGTATATATTTTACAGGCATCTCTCAGCAGTTAAATTGTGTAGATCCATCGCATATAGCATTTGCAGCTAAAATTACCAGCGTTAAAAATATGGATCAGGGTATTTATATTTCAATTAAGACTACCGTTACCAATAATTCTTCTGATACATTAAGGTATTTGTCTACGACCTGTTCCTGGGGTAAAAATTATGTTATCAACAAGGAAGCACTTAATATTCCTGTTGCTTCCTGTAATGAGGATTCGGCTGTATTAATAACGATCGCGCCACATCAATACAATGAAAAGATCATTAGGATAATATCGCTTTACAATGCAGAACAATTGCATGGTATAAAATTTAAAGTAGGGATGAAATTTGTACAGGCATGTGACTTAGATAAAGCCTCAAAAGAACTAAGGCGATCTAAAAATATGATCTGGAGCAATAACCTGCAGCTTAAAAATTAAAAGCATGAATTTCTTTTCGAAATCCATGCTTTGAAAATAGGGAGGATCAAAACTATTTTGATTTGAATATGGTAACGCCTAATAAAAAACTCAGCACTACCAGTACTACAAATACAAAGAAAATTGTTTTAGCGATCGAAGCAGCTCCTGCTTCTACGCCTGTAAATCCAAATATCCCTGCTATAATAGCAATTACAAAAAATATCAGTGTCCATCTTAACATATAGATTCATTTTAGTTATCAGGTATACTACAAAACTGTTACCAATCATTTTCTAGTGCAAACATTGATACCGGTGGGAAAAAATCGCTTCTTATAAAACTTCTGTGTGGAAGTTTCTCTACGAAACATATTGCCAGATCAGCCATGGACCTATGCTGGCAACTATGGTATTATTTTTGAAAATACAGAGATAACCGAATTAATTAGTTTATAAAATTCCAATTATGAAAATTCTTATTTTAGATGATGACACTGACCTTTGTGCATTATTAAAAATGTTCTTTGAAAGAAAAGGGCATATGGTTTTAATGGCCAATACTTTGATCGATGGATTAACGATCATTGATGAGCAGGAGCCTTTAATTGTTTTCATAGATAATGTGCTGCCTGATGGAGAAGGCTGGAAGGCAGCAAAAACAATTAAATACAAGCATCCTGAAATAAAAATAAACCTGATGTCTGGAAAAGATAAAAGCTTTGCTTCAACATACGAAGAAGATGATTTTATCTGGGAAAAACCCATCACATCAACACAGCTGGAAACCTACCTGCAATTTATTAAAAAGTAGGAGGTATCAAGTAGGAAGTATCAGGTATAAAGTAGCAAGATAAAATACAAGATAGATACGGGACACAAAAAAGCAGATCAAAATGATCTGCTTTTTTTATTAGATAATAGCGTGAGTGTTAAATCTTGCTACTTTTTTATTGCGATTCCTCGTAATTTTTTATCTTATTATATAATGTCTTACGGTCTATTTTCAATAGCTCTGCAGCTTTTGTTTTATTAAAATTCACTTCTTTCAGCACGTTCATGATAGCTTCGTATTCTGCTTTTGAGGCAGTATCCTTAAGGTCTACTGTTGCATCTTTTGGTGCGGCAGCAGTTCCTGCTGTTTTTTGCGGCTCATACGCTGCTTCTGCCGTGGCATTAGTGATCTCCCACGGTAAGGTAGCTGTAGATATCTTACCGGAATCTGTAAGCAATACAGAGCGCCTTACAACATTTCTAAATTCACGTAAGTTGCCCGGCCATGAATAGTTAATGAACATATCCATTATCTCATCTTCAAAACCATCTAAGCTTTTATTGAGTTCATTTTGTGTTCTGCTTAAAAAGAATTCGGCAAAAAGTGGGATATCGTTCTTTCTTTGTCTTAATGGTGGCAGGTTAATAGAGAATTCATTAAAACGGTGGTATAGATCTTCCCTGAATTTTCCTTTACGGTAAGCTTCCTGTAAGTTTTCATTAGAGGCTACAATGATGCGTACATCAACATCCATTTCTTTTACGCCGCCAACTCTTTTGAATTTTCTTTCCTGTATCACGCGTAATAAAGATGCCTGGATCTCGGCAGATAAATTGGCTACTTCATCTAAAAACAAAGTACCGCCATTGGCTAATTCAAAATGGCCCTCTTTATCTGTCAATGCGCCGGTGAATGAACCCTTCATGTGACCGAATAATTCGCTGCCAGCCAGTTCTTTTGATAAAGTACCGCAGTCCATTGCAATAAAAGGCTTATTGCTCCTGCTGCTTTTTTCATGTATTGTTTTGGCAATAACTTCTTTACCTGTTCCGCTTTCGCCGTATAAAATAATACTGAAATTAGTAGGGGCAACAATATCGATCTGCTTATACAATTCTTTGGTAGCACCAGCGGTACCCACCATAAATTCATTATTAACAGCTGATCTTGATTCTTTTGTTTTTGAAGATGATTGCCCTGTTTCTTTTAACGAGGCAGCTGTTGCAGAAGGAATATTATTAAGCGCTTTGCTTAAAACATTTAATACTTCATCAGGGATCAGTGGCTTGGTGATATAATCGTATGCACCTAATTTGATCACATCTACTGCAGTTTTAATATCCGAATACCCGGTAATGATCAAAACAATGGTTTGGGGATTAATGCTTTTGATCTCCAATAAAATATCCTTGCCATCTTTTTTATCGCCTAAACGGAAATCACATAATACCGCATCAAATTTTTGATCTTTGAATTTTTCTATGCCTTTTGTACCTGAATGGGCCGTATCTACTTCGTAGCCATTCTTAGTAAGAAAACGATCCAATAATACGCACATATCAGCATCATCGTCAATTACTAAAATTCTCTTCTTCATATTCTATTTTGTTTTACTAAAGATACAACTTAGTTTTTTGACCCTTTAGTTTGAGGACACTACATACCCTAATTCACCTGTAGTATATTTAATTCCAAGGGTTTATTACTTACTGTTGTTTGTGTTAAGGTTAAGATTGAGTAATATTCTATACACTAATGAAATATCTTGCCAAACACGTATTTTCAATAAATTTAGCTGTTACACCATTAATTTTTTTAAAAAAAAGTAAAATTTTGTAGTAAAATTTACTCAAAATGGGTAATATCGTACTCGGATAGCATCTTAGTCTTAACGATATTAGGCATTAATCTTCGACATTGTTGGCTTATTACAAAAAAATAAATGTTTTTGATAATTGGAAAGAAAATTGTGATAAGCAGTTGGAACTAATATAAATACTTTAATAATAATGTCAAACGTGTTAATTATAGATGATGAAATAGATATATGTTATCTGTTAAGTGGTATTTTGAAACACAAGAATTTACATCCCAATTATGTTAATTCATTATCAGCCGCAGTCGATGCTTTAAAAAAACAGCGACCTTCAATAATTTTTTTAGATAATCATTTACCCGATGGAATGGGAATGGATTTTATAGAATACATAAAAAAACATTCACCCTCAACTAAAATAATCATGATAACAGCCTACGATACTTCTGCCGATAGAAGCAAAGCATTAGAATTAGGCGTTGATGGGTTTATAGGTAAGCCTTTTACCAGAGAGATCATTTACCAGACAGTTGAGCAGGTAACCAGTTAATATCCCCTTTTTGTAGAGCATTCTCCCCGCTTTTATGTTTCTCCTTATTTTTATAATTATAACGACGAAGTAAAACCATTGCTATTACTGTGTTTTAAAGAAATGAAATAGTTGGCAAAGTTTTTAAAGTATATGTTATACATTTTATTATTTAACCTTAAAACATTATTTTATGGGAAATTTACTTTATGTTATAGCAGTGATCTTAATAATAGCCTGGGCTATTGGTTTCTTAGGCTATCATGCCGGCGGCGTGATACATATTTTGTTGATCATCGCGATCATCGCAATATTATTAAGAGTGATACGCGGTGGAACTGTTTAAACTTTTTTAATCCAAAAATTATTTTATGGAAAGCTGGAAACTACAATTGAATGGTAGTTGGAATGATACCAAAGGGAAAATTAAAAAACAATACGCCCAACTTACAGATGACGACCTGTTGTATGAAGAGGGCGATGACGATCAGTTGCTTGGTAGATTACAGAAGAAATTAGGCAAAACAAAGCAGGAATTAAAAGATTGGATCGAAAGGTTATAATTCCAATTAGAATAATTATTTTGCAGGTATGCCCTTCATCAACAGGTGAGGGGCATTCTTCTAAAAAAGAAAATATGGAAAATCAATTACCCTATTACATACGCTTGTGCGCAAAATTGTTGCTGCTTTTTTTAATAGGTTGGATAGCTAATATAGGGAAGAGCATTATTGTGCCTGTCTATTTTTCTATATTACTGGCTATCTTATTATTGCCTTTGGCCAACGCCATTGAAAGATTGAAGATACCAAAAGCAATCGCAGACCTTACATCCGTACTACTTGCAGTAGGCGTAATTGCAGTGCTCATCTATTTTCTATCTACACAGATATCTTCTTTCGTAGGCGATATGCCATCTATAAGAAGGCATTTGTCTGAACATTATTATGCACTAAGAGATTGGGTCAATAGCCAATTAAATATCAGCTTTACGCAGCAAACGGTATTCATCCACAATACAACAAAACAAATAACCAGCTCTGGCGGAAGCTATGTAGGACAAACATTTTCTTCCTTAACGGAAACATTTATCACCATGGTGATAGTGACAATATTTACTTTTCTTATATTATTTTACAGGCATTTAATAAGGCAATTCCTGCTGGCTGTTTTTAGAAAAGAACATGTTAGTAAAGTAGAAGAAGTATTGCAGGAATCAAAAAGCATGGTAAAGCATTATATGCTTGGCCTTTTAACAGAGATGGCGATCATTGCGACTGTTAATTCAATTATTTTACTTTGCCTGGGTATTAAGTACGCTATATTCCTGGGTGTTTTCATTGCTATTTTAAATGTTGTTCCTTACATCGGTATCATAACGGGGATCTTATTTACAGTTTTGGTCACGCTTACAACATCGTCTAATTCGCATGACATTATTTGGATAATTATTGCCATAGGGATAGTGCACATGGTCGATAGCAATGTATTAATGCCAAGGATAGTAGGTTCTAGAGTAAAGATAAATGCATTACTGGCTATAACGGGCGTATTGGTAGGTGGAAGTATCATGGGAATTGCAGGCATATTTTTAGCATTGCCCACATTAGCCATTCTTAAAATAATATTTGACAGGGTAGAAGGGCTGGAGCCCTGGGGGTTATTACTTGGAGATGAATTTTATGCCGGGAAAAAAAGTAAGATCAAAAAAAATAAACCCGGTACCGAAGAGTCTGATAATTAGTTATTAAAAACTGTTGTAACAAAATCAAATTTGATCATAAATGTAGTGCCTTGTCCGGGCTTGCTATCTACACTGATTATGCCTTTGTGGTTTAAAATAATGTTTTGGGTATTGGCTAATCCTAAACCGTTACCTTTTGTTTTAGTAGTGAAATAAGGTTCAAATAATTTACTTACAGCAACTGTATCCATACCTACTCCGTTATCATGTATTTCAACTATACATTTACCATTTTCTCCACGGGTAACGATCTTTAATACGCCTTTATCAGGTTCCATAGCCTCGATCGCATTGACGATGATATTGAGAAAAGCAATTTTTATTTTATTGATATCTACAGCAATATCACACATACTATCGCTGTAATTTTTTTCTATGCGTACACGATTCAATTCTATCCTGTCTTTTGCCAGCTCCAATGCTTCATCCAATAAAATATTTATAGAAACATTTTCAAAAGTAAGGTCTAAAAATCTTGTTGTATTCAATAGCTCTGTTATCAACTGATTGATACGTTTACTATTGCGGTTGATCATGTCAAATAGCATTGTAGAATTTTCATCAGGGTTACTGAGATCTGTTTTTAACTGACTAACGGCCAGGTCTATGTTAGTTAAAGGGTTACGCACTTCATGCGCTATCGTGCGGGCAATTCTTCCTGTGGCAGCAAATTTTTCTGTGTGCCTCATTTGCAGCAATTCCTTATTGGCTACGCCGAGCTCCTCAATTCTGTTCCTCAGTTCGTCCTGGTATTCGGTAACCTTTTTATCGGCAGTTTTGCGTGCTTTGTTTTCCCTGATATAAGTTATAAATCCAAAGATGGCGAATAAAAATGCCAATATCAAAGAGGTGACAATGATGATATTCATGGTCACATATCCTGCATGGAGTTCTTTGTTTCTTGCGGCAAACTGCTCCTGCTCTTTCGTTTTCATCAATCCGATCACGTAGCGGATACTGTCCATTAGCACTTTTCCTTGCGTGTTGCTTTTCCAGGTGCTGTCTTCCAGGCTGATCTTATCTATTTTAACACGGTTGATCCCGGCTTGTAATCGATCATACTTCTGATCGATCAGGCTTTTAGCCGTGTATAATAATATCTGTTGTGATGTATTATCTTTTGTATCAGCTTCTAATAGGTAAAAAGTGTTGTTGACATTTTTTCTGCTGCCATAATATGGAGCTAAATAACTTTCATCTCTCATTATTATGTATCCTCTCACACTTGTTTCGGCATCTTTTACATACGATGCCAGATCTTCCATATGCGTGATAGTAGTATTACTATGCGTAACCAATTTTGATTGGGAGATCAATTCCTGATTAGCATACCAGGTAAGTAAATATGAAACCAGTAATAGCAAAAAAGCAGCTCCATAGCCAACTTTAATGCGGTAATCTAATCGTAATTGCTTTAAGATATTGATCATAATATACTAGCGTCCGGTTTTAGTTTGGGGAATTTAATTCTCAAAAGTAGTAACTCTATTAACTATAATACATAAAAACCAAGCCAAATTATAGTGGTATAGATATTGTCTTTCCCTAATGAAAGATAAACTATTAAAGAATTTGAATTTCAAATGTAAGAAATAATACTACTTATGGAGCCACAGGATATCAGTGCCAATAGCGAAATAACACAATCTGCCATTGGCAACTATTTAAAGGAGGCTTTTAAAAGTGTTGGTGAGATCACACAATTTGGTGTTCGCTTTTTTAAAGAATTATTGCTGCCTCCTTATGAATTTAAAGCATTTTTTATTCAGTGCTATAAAATAGGAAACAAATCTTTGCCCTTAGTAGCTATAACCGGCTTTATAATGGGGCTGGTACTTACTTTGCAGGCAAGGCCGACCTTAGCAGAATTTGGAGCAGAATCCTGGTTGCCGGGCATGGTAGCTTTATCATTAATAAGAGAAATTGCGCCGGTAATAACGGCGTTGATATCTGCAGGAAAAATAGGCTCGGGGATAGGTGCAGAATTGGGGTCGATGAAAGTAACCGAACAGATCGATGCGATGGAAGTTTCTGCGATCAATCCTTTTAAATATTTGGTGGTCACAAGAATTTTAGCCACCACTTTAATGATCCCGCTATTGGTATTTTTTGCAGATGGCATTGGAATGCTGGGCGCTTATGTAGGCGTTAATATACACAACCATGTTACACTTATCAGGTTCTTTCACCAGGCAATATCAAAAATTAATTTCATTGACATTATTCCTGCAACGATCAAATCGGTATTCTTCGGTTTCTTTATCGGCCTTATCGGTTGTTACAATGGATATACTGCAGATAACGGAACAGAAAGCGTAGGCAAGGCCGCCAATACTGCGGTAGTAATGGCTTCGCTCACCATATTTATAATTGATATGCTGGCAGTACAAATTATTGATCTTTTATAATATACACTATGCAAGTACAAGAATTACCCATACCCATCGCAACTGATAGTGGACTGATCAAAGATGTTATTCAGATCAAAAACCTGCATAAAACTTTTACAGACCGTGAGCATGAAGTATTAAAAGGAGTGAACCTTACTGTTGCAAAAGGTGAGAATGTTGTAGTGCTGGGAAAATCGGGAACAGGGAAATCGGTGTTGATCAAATGTATTGTAGGACTGATGGCCATTGATGAAGGTGAAATAAATGTATTTGGAAAAAATATCAGTGAGCTAAGTGAGAAAGAATTGAACGATGTACGGGTTAAAATGGGTTTTCTTTTTCAAAGCGCTGCTTTATATGATTCTATGACAGTAAGAGAAAACCTGAATTTTCCATTGCGGCGATCACTAAAACATCTTTCTGCAAAAGAAAAAGAAGAAAGGATATTGGAGCAATTACATAATGTGGGATTAGAAAGCGCTATTGATAAAATGCCTTCGGCATTATCAGGAGGTATGCGGAAAAGAATAGGCCTTGCAAGAACACTTATTTTAAAACCTGAAATAATGTTGTATGATGAGCCAACCACCGGTCTTGATACGATCACTTCAAAAGAAATAAGCGAGCTGATATTATCAGTCCAGAAAAAAAATAAAACTACTTCCATCATTATTACACATGATATGGAATGCGCTAAATTAACTGCTGACAGGATAGTGATCTTGAAAGACGGATTCATAGTAGCCGAAGGAACTTATTCATCATTAGAAAACAGCCAGGACGAATGGGTGCGATCATTCTTTAATAAATAATTTATGAAAAAAGATATACATTATAAATGGAAACTCGGCATGTTCGTAACAATTGGGTTATTGATCTTTATCGTTACGATCTATTTAATAGGAACACAAAAAAATATTTTTGGATCTACATTCAAGCTGAAAACTGTTTTCAGGAGTGTAAGTGGATTACAGGAAGGAAACAATGTACGCTTTGACGGGATAAATGTGGGTACTGTTGATAACATACAAATAATGGCGGATACAGCCGTACTGGTTTCAATAGTAATACAGAAAAATGTGCAGCGTTTTATCAGAAAAGATGCAACAGCTTCTATCGGTTCCGATGGATTGATGGGTGATAAAGTATTGGTAATAGGTCCGGGTACTTTTTCTCAACCATCGGTTGAAGACAATGCTTTTTTACAATCGGAAAACCCTATGGATATGGATGAGATCATGGGAAGTGTAAAAAGTACGGCAGATAATGCCAAATTAATTACCGATCAGCTTGCTTTGTTTACTTATAAAATGAATAACAATAATGGCTTGTTACATAAACTGATGGGAGATGAGGGGTTTGCTGATGACCTTAAAAGTACTATGTCTAACCTACAAACAAGCTCTAACAACTTTGCGAAATTCACTGATAAAATAAACAGCGGGCAAGGAGCGATAGGTAAATTGACTGATCCAAAATTTGCCAATAAATTAGATTCAACGCTAACAAATTTACAGACAGGTACAAAAGGGCTTAGCGATAATATGGAAGCAGCCAAACATAATATTTTATTAAGAGGCTATTTCAAGAAAAAGAAAAAGGAAGATGAAAAACGAGACAAACAGGTACAGGATTCAATAAAAGCCGTGCAACAAAATATACAGCCAAAGGGTAAAGCCGATACGTTAAAGTAGTAAAGGATTCAACCAGTGCTCATTAATAATTTGAGATATAAACTTCTCATTTGGGGAAAACATTGCACAGGTAAAAACCGATAAAAGGCTCTATAGCGTTGAATTTACAAAGAAAAACAGATTGGCAGCGTTTTAGATATAAACAAAGTATAACAACATTCTTAATCAAAAAAATACAATTATGAAATCGCAAAAAGTTATTGCCGGTATATTAATAGGTGCTGCTGCAGGCGCAGCGTTGGGCCTTTTGTTTGCTCCATATAAAGGTTCAAAAACAAGAAGAAAATTAGCCAGTGCAGGTGCCGATCTAAAAGATTCATTACAAGAGAAGATCGAAGATTTTGTTGAAACGATCACGGATCAGTTTCAAAGCACTAAAAAAGAATTAACGGAACTAGGCAAAGAAAAAATGGCAAGCGTTAAAGCAAATGCAAAACATGCTTTGTCTTAATTCTTTATTGCTAAAACAATACAATTGCTATAATGGAAAAACAACAAAACCATATCGGCTCATTGTTCGAAAAGGCAGAAGCATATCTTGAAACAAAGATGGAGCTATATCGGCTTCATGCAATTGATAAATCAACAACTATAGTTTCGGGCATTGTCGCAAGATTAATAATCGCGTTATTCATTGCTTCCTGCTTTTTGATGTTTAGTATCGGATTAGCGATATTAATAGGACGAAGCATGGGAGAGATGTATTATGGATTTTTTATTGTTGCGGGATTCTATCTTGTTGTTATTATTGTTTTATATGCTTCGCGTGATAAATGGCTTAAAGCACCAGTTAGTAACCTTATTATAAAAAGCATCTTTAATTAATCATATATGCAAATCCATAACAGTGCTGGTCTGAAAGCTGCCATTCATCAGTTAGAACAAAAGCAGTTCATACAAAAAGAAGCGTTGATCGATCAATTTCACGAAACGTATGAAAGCCTTAAGCCGCTTAATATTGTTAAGAGCGAATTTAAGAAGATCACCAATTCTATAACCGGTTCTTCGGAAACTAAAGGTACTATTCTTAAAACTGCACTTGGCCTGGGTGTAGGATTTCTTACCAAGAAAATATTCTTTCGCGGACCTACTAATATTTTAAAAAGATTAATAGGAACTGCTGTAGAGGCAGGTGTTGCCAAATTGGTTGCCGTAAATGCCGATAAAATAGTAGAAAAAGGAGTGGAGCTTAAAGATAAAGGGTTAGAAATTTTACATGCTTCTTCCAGGGACGGAAGAGTTCTATAAATCAAATTAAACATAAATTATGAAAAAGACTTTATTAGCCGCGATAGTTATGTTGACAGCTTTTGCGACCATATCAAGTGGTTGTTACGAGGATCGTTATTATCACGAGCACCATCGCCATACGGATGAATATTATCACCGTCATCACCAGGCACCGCCTGCTGATGTGCAGATAGATGTTCGGTAAGCGAATGTTAGTCAAATTAATTAAGAAGCCGGGTGATTTGCCTGGCTTCTTTTATTTAAATATTAATTTTTATTAAATAAGAGAGACCAATGGGTATTGGCACGTTTTTGCTGCTATCAAACAAAACAATTATTCACATTAAAAACGACAATTATGAAAAACGATAATTTTGAAACAACTAACATGGATGCATTTGAGGATACACGTTTTTATGCTGCGGGCAGAGAAACCGATCCTATTGTTAATGGCAACGATGATGATGAACTGAACCAGGATGATATTACGCCGGAAGATATAGCACTACTGGACGCAACAGATTATGACAGCTCAACTGATAGCGATGATGAAGACCTGGATAATGCAGAACTGGATGACACGGATGAAGACGGCGAGGAATTGAATGAAAAGAGCTCTGCCAGCGATTTTTCTGGCGAAGACCTGGATGTGCCAGGATCTGAAGATGATGATGAAGACGAGAATATCGGGGAAGAAGACGAAGAGAATAACAGCTACAGCGAAGCTGATACAGAATAAGTAACTTATAAATTATTTGTTATGATAAAGAAACTAAAATCCGGACAATACAGGATATACTCCATTCATAAGGATCCTAAAACGAATAAGCGAAAGAACCTGGGGACTTTCGACTCATTGGAAAAAGCTAAAAAGCACGAACAGGAAATTCAATATTTCAAACATCATTAGCATCATTTGAATAAAAAACCGGCTACATATGCAGCCGGTTTTTAAATGTCTTGTTGTATCATTTATCTTGATTTAAGAGAACCTGTATGTTTTTGAATAATCATTTGCCGGCCAGAATAGCTGGCTTAAAATGTTCATTATTTTTCCATTCAGTGGTGTGGTGAATTTCTTTTCAAAATACTCCGCCTGCATAATAGTCAGTTTAACCAAAACTACTTTTTCTTCTAATGGAGAAACAATAAGTTCGTTATCGCTTTTAACGATGGATGCTTTTCCTCCAATTCGTAAACGGCACTCACTCCCTTTTTGATAATATTCAAGGTATGCATAGAACTGTTCATTAATATTTTTTGCGTAATCATCATTAGTACATGATGTAAAGAACCAAATGTTTCCATGGTCATCGGTTTTAATTGTTGAAATAATATTATTGGGAAGTGTCAAAACAGAATCGATCTCTGCTTTGAACATGGCTATTTTTATCTCTTGTATCTTCTTGCGAAGGAAGCCAAGGTTTTTATCTTTTGTTATCATAATTGACATGTTTTTGATTATAGTGTATAATTCAAACCTTGTACCAATTTATAATGGGTACTTATAAAGCCTTAATGGGTGCGGTTTGTAGAGCCTGTTCCTCACTATTGTAGAAAAGAGATACGTATATGGGATATACGTAATAAACAAAAGAGCAGATCCGGATATCATCCAAACCTGCTCTTTAAAAGTGGTGTTACTAAACACTACTTCAATCTCTTACGAAGCATATTCTCTGTCAAATTCTTCTTTTGCAGTGGCTGTTTTTTGCCTACCAAACTCCATGGCATTTTCTTTCATTGCTTCGTAATTGCTTGTTACGGCTTCTGCTACTTTACCATAGCCTTCTTTAATAGCATCCGTTAGTTCACTGCTTTTTTGAGCAATTTTTGCTCTTGTTTCAGATCCCTTATCCGGCGCAAATAAAACGCCCAAAATAGCGCCAGCAGCAGCGCCGGCCAATATTCCTGTAATTAATTTTCCTGTTGACATGATGGTAGTTTTTAATGATTAACAATTGTTTCATATAAGTATTCCAAAATGCAGCCAAAGTTTATTGAGTAGGTCTATGACCTGTAATTCTTTGCTGTAAAGAGTTTTATATGATTTGTCTTTTATGGATCAGATAAATTCCGTGGATTGTTTTCTACCATCTGAGGAATTTTAAGAACGTGTACCATACCTGTTTAATGGCATGATTATGTCATGGATACTATTTTAAACTTCAAATATTTTATATGAAAAAGCATTTAGTATTTACATCATTCATCGCTATGTTACTAACAATAGTTTTATCAGGTTGCCAGGTAATAGGAGGCATTTTTAAAGTCGGTGTCTTGAGTGGCATCGCCATCGTTGTTGCAGTGATCGCATTAATAGCCTATTTGTTAACAAGAGGAAGCAGCAATTAATATCCACAACGTGTTGACTAATTTCCCCATTTATGGCTATAGTTTACAGCATTTGAAGTGGAAAATACTGGCAGGGTATTTTCGGTAATTAACTGATATATAACCCTTGATGGATGAGGGTATTACGAGAAAATTAACATTTATGAAAAATAGTATTTTAGTTATAGACGATGATGTGGATATGTGTGTACTGCTAAGCAGGTTTCTTGATAGAAATGGATATGAGGTTGATACGTCTTATTCAGGAGAAGATGGTATTGCGAAATTTGAACAAGGAAAATTTGATATTGTTATCTGTGATTATCGCTTAGGCGATATGGAAGGAAAAGATGTTTTAACAGAGATCAAAGCACATAATCCAAATACCATCGTTTTGATCATCACGGGCTATTCTGATATTAAAATAGCATTAGATATTATTAAGCTGGGCGCTTATGATTATATAACCAAGCCGCTTATACCTACAGAAGTTTTGAATGTGTTGAAATCTGCTTTAAGCAAACATGCTTCATTAAAAGTAGACAATGCGGGTGTTCTAAAAAAAGATAACAATACGATCATTATTGAAGACGGAGAATTTTTAATTGGCAGATCAAAATTGTCTATTGAATTATTCCGGCAGATAGAAATTGTTGCTAATACAGATTATAGCCTGATACTCTATGGAGAAAGCGGAACAGGTAAAAAAGTAACGGCAAAAGAGATACACAATAAAAGCAGGCGAAAAAAAAATACGTTCATTACAATAGACTGCGGCAATTTATCAAAACAATTATCTGCACAAGATCTGCTGAAGTATATAGAAATGGCAAATGGCGGCACTTTATTTTTGGATGAAGTAGCTTGTCTGCCTTTCGAATTGCAAACCTACCTGCTAAAAGTTATCAAAGAAAGAAAATATATAAAGCCAGGTACAACTACTGATATACCATTAGACCTAAGGTTCATCGTATCATCGCATGAAAACCTGCAGGAAGCATATCAGCAAGGGAGATTTATCGAAGAATTATATTATTTGTTCAACGAGTTCTCGATACATATACCGGCATTAAAAGAAAGAAAAGAAGATATTGTTCTTTTTGCCAATTTCTTTTTACAAAAAACAAGTGCGGAACTGGGTAAAAAAATTACAGGTTTTGAAAAAGGGATCCAGGAAATGTTTTACAATTATATATGGCCGGGCAATTTGCGTGAGCTCAGGAATGTGGTAAGGCGCGCAGTTCTACTATGTGTAGATAATGTTGTAACGATTGAAACCTTGCCACAGGAAATAGTATTTATGAACGACCAATTGGAATCTTACGAATTATCCGGCGAACATAAAAAGATGGAACCGCAAATACTGCCGATGGGTAAAGATTTTAATTTGAAAGAAATGACAGCAAAAGCAGAATATGACGCTATCATGAAAGTATTAAAAGATGTAAATTTTAATAAAACAAAAGCTGCAGAGATATTGAATGTAGATCGTAAAACTTTATACAATAAGATAAGAACATATCAGAATACGATCACAGGAATTTAGTAAAAGACGACCGACTACCAACGACTGACCACCGCATCAAACTATATGATTCCACATAATTGTATGGTTTACGGTTGTCAGTCGTTGGTAGTTGGTCGTTATATTTAAAATATGATATTTCCTTCAATACTGTCATCAGCTACTGTCTCTGTAAATGCACTAGTAAAGATCTTGAATAGGCTCACCATCTTATTATTTTTTGTATCCCAGTAATGGGCCTTTATTGGCCTCACTTTAATGATGGTCAGATCAGGATCATCCGCGCCGTTTTTAAACCAGGCTTTGGCAATAGGTGTCCACAGCCGCTGCGCCATCTCTTTATCTATTATGATCGATGCCTGTCCGTAAACACTTAAATATTCTGCACCGCTTTTATTCGAATAAAATAACTGCACTTTATTATTGTATAAAATATCTTTATTCTTCCCGCTGCTGCTACTGCTGAAAAACCAAATATTTCCTGCATCATCTACATCTAAAGTTCCCATTGGTCTTGTTTGCAAAGGCGCTTCATTTAAATCTGTAGTGAACATACATGTTTCAGCAGATATAACGATCTCTTTTATTTTACTTACAGCCTCTTTGTTTGATAGGTCTTTATGATCGCCCATGACTGATATTTTTAAAATGAGAAAGCTGCTCAATAAGGAACAGCTTTCTCAACAATTTTTTATTAATATAATTTAATACCTAAGGAAATACTTACTGTACGGTATTTATCTTTATCATTCTTTTCATCATCTCCCTCTTCAGAATTGATCCTTGTTAATCCAAGACCGTATTGTGCTTTTACTAACACCGGACCAAAGTCGATCCCTCCACCCATATTAACGCCAAAATCCCAAAGCTTTAATTTATCATAAGCTGCATTTTCCTGGTCGGATGTAAAAGGATCTTCGTTATCAAATTTTATAGTATTTGTTTGTGTTGTGCCATCAAAAGAATTGACAGTTTTAGATTGTCCTGCAACACCGATAGCCGCATAAGGACCGGCAAATAAGAAAATATTTGCTTTAGTAACTTTCGGGTCGCCTAAAGGAAATTTAACAACAGCGTTCAAAGGAACCTGAACATAATAAGGCCTTAATGTTGTAGTAATATCATTCCCTGCGAAGGTTGTTACAGATTTTGCTCCCTGGCCAGTGAATAATGCACCCATTTCCAGGTCAAAAAAATCTGAAATTCCAAACCTTCCCATAAAGCCTGCATTGAATGAACCAATAGCATTGCTTCTCTGCGTTTGGCCATCATCTGATGTGCTGATGTTAGCGATATTTAATCCGCCTTGCAGATAAACCTGCGCATTTGTTGTAGCAACACCAATAAAAGTTGTTGCTAATAATACTGTTAGTATCTTTTTCATCGTAATTCTTTTTAAGTTTTTAGTGTAATTAATAAGCCATACTCCTTCATTGAAATATGTCCCTCACAATACTTATTAAAACAAAAAGCCTGCCACTGGAATATAGTAGCAGGCTTGTATAATTTTCGTAGAATATGCTCTACGTAACTTTCAACATTGGTATAATCTTACTCATATACCAATGTTTTTGTTGGTTGTATTTCAGTATTGCTGATCAGCTTAAATGTATTGCCATCTTGTTCAACACCATTAACGATAATTTTAATTATAGTACCGTCGTTATTTTTTGTTTGTGTTAATTCGATATGATAAACTGTTTCTGCAAATTGGTAATCAATTTTTACAGATCCCCATTCTGCCGGAATGCATGGATTGAACTGAAGCGTATTGCCTTCTCGCTTTAACCCGATAAACGATTCTATGATCATCTGGTACATCCATCCTGCGGAGCCGGTATACCATGTCCAGCCACCACGGCCCTTATGCAGCGGCTGTGCGTAAACATCAGCTGCTATCACATACGGTTCTACTTTGTATTCAGTGATCGATGCAACATCGTTTCCATGATTGATAGGGTTGATCATTTGTAACAGATCCCAAGTTTGTTGTTTATCTCCAATTTCTGCGAATGCCATTATCAACCAAACTGCAGCATGTGTGTATTGTCCGCCGTTTTCCCTTACACCAGGTACGTAACCTTTAATATAGCCAGGGTTTAAAGTCCCTTTATCAAATGGCGGCGTAAAGAGCTGAATTATTTTATCTTCTTTTTTAACAAGATACTTACTCGCTGATCCCATGGCTTGTAAGGAGCGTTTTGGATCGCCTGCTTTTGATAATACAGACCAGCTTTGTGCAATGGAATCAATTTTACATTCATCATTTTCTTTAGCGCCTAAAGGCGTGCCATCATCAAAATACGCACGGCGATACCACTCGCCATCCCAGGCATTTTCATTTATGTTGATGCGTAATTTTTCTGCTTCTTCTTTACATCTTTCAGCAAAGGCTGTATCTTTTTTTATTTCTGCTACTGCAACAAATTTTGTGAGGATATCATATAAAAAGAAGGCTAACCAAACACTTTCACCTTTTCCATGATTACCAACCCTGTCCATTCCATCATTCCAATCGCCGGTGCCGATAAAGGGTAAGCCATGCTCGCCAAATTTTAATCCGTGTTCAATTGCTTTTACGCAGTGATCATATAAACTAGATTCCTGACTGGATCTTAACGGAAGGTCATAATAAGATTCTTCGCCTTCGTTCAATAAACGGCCTTCTAAAAAGTGAACTGATTCATCTAGTATACTACTATCTTTTGTTACAGTGATATATTTATTCAATACAAATGGCAACCATAAAAAATCATCCGAGCAGGTTGTGCGAACGCCTCTGCCGATCGGCGGATGCCACCAGTGTTGCGCATCACCTTCTTTAAATTGCCTGGAGGCAGATAAAATAATTTGTTCACGTACCAGCGCAGGATCATTGTGCAATAAGGATAATACATCCTGCAATTGATCCCTAAACCCGAATGCACCGCCCGATTGATAGAAACCGCTGCGTCCCCAAATGCGTGAAGCAAGTGTTTGATAATTTAACCAGCCATTGGCCATAATATTTACAGCAGCGTCTGGCGTTTCAATTTTTACAACACCTAAAGTTTTTTGCCAATATTGTGTAACATTTGCTAAAGCCGTTTTAGCAGTAGCACGACCTTTAAATTTATTTATCGTGCTCAAGGCTTCGCTCATATTTAAACCTGCACCAAGTCGGAAAATAATTTCGCGTTCGCCTTCTTCAGGTAAATCAAAAGCTGTTTGTAATACAGTGCAGGGGTCAAGGGCAGCGCCAAGTTTCCCTGATAACTTTGCCCTGTTCATTCCATCAGGGTTGCTTAGTGTTCCATTGCGCCCAATAAATTCCGTTCTGTCTGTTGTGTAAGTTTTGCTTAAATCATCTACATCAAAAAACGCTACCCTGCCTTCAAATTCTGTGTTGTAAGGGTTTGTTGCAAGGATGGCTCCGCTTTCAGTATCTATCTCTGTATTGATATGCATCAACGATTTTGCCCGCAGGTCACTCAATACCCATTCAATATATCCTGTTGCAGAAATGCGGCGATCTCTCTTTGAGTTATTTTTTAATTTTAAAACGATAAATTTAACGGGCGCTTTAATATCAACATACACGGTCATTTCAGAATCGATACCATCTTCGCTGTGTTCAAATATGCTGTACCCAAATCCATGTCTTGTAATATAGGGCGATTGTCTACGGCATGGGAGTGGAGCGGGCGACCAGAATTTTCCGCTTTCTTCATCCCTTAAATAAAATGCTTCGCCTTTTAGATCGATGATAGAATCATTGTTCCATGGTGTTAAACGGAATTCATGTGCATTCTCTAACCAACTGTATGACTGTCCGCTTTCAGAAATGATGCAGCCAAAATTTGGATTGGCTAATACATTCACCCATGGCGCCGGTGTTGCTTGTGATGGTGTGGTTGTAATAACATACTCTTTTCCATCTTGTGAAAAGCCACCAATGCCGTTGAAGAACTGCAGGTTTGTTTTTGGCGCTATAGATGTTGTAACAGATGCATGGAATTTTGTTGGACTGAAATATGGAATAGTAGATTTCAGTTTATTTCTTCTGTTCATCTGGTCTTCCAAAGATCCAAACCTGTCTGATATAACAATATGTGCCACTGTTTGAAATAATATCCTATCCTCGTTTGATATCTGATCCGAAGAGCGGATATAAATGCCACCTTGCTGATCTTTTGCATCAACCATACTTGGCGCAACCATGCTGATGATATCATTGTGCAGCACTTGTCTGTAGCCTCCATGATCTTCGTTCCAAATTACCAGATCAACCAATACACCTTTTAAACGCCAGTAAGCATGCGCTTGTACCATTTGTTTTACCAATTCAATATTGGCGGCATCTTCGATCTGTAATAATATTATTGGAAGATCACCGGAAATGGAATAACTCCATAAAGCAGATTGTCCGCGGCGATTTTTTACAATGATCGATGTGTCTGCCCTTAAAGAGGCGTTAGCAAATATTACTGAGCTGGCAAGCCTTGCATACAATTGCGCATCTGCTTCTGTGGCATTGATCTGTCTTAAAATTACCTGGCTATGTGTCCATGCTAATTCAAGTACCCTGTTAGTCAAATGCCTGTCCTGGTATTTTTCGATCAGGCTATTGCATATTTCTCTTGTGTCACCCATGCCATAGATCATATCTATGGTCACTGTTTCATGTGGTTCGATAACTATTCTGTATTGGATAGAAACAATAGGATCAAGTACAGCGCCTTCATTTCCTGAAAGCTCATCTTCCTGTTTCATCACTTTCGGACCACTCATTGAATTGCCTCTGCCGATGAATTGTAGCCGGTCTGTTTCGTAAGCAATATTTTTAATTTCAGCATCATGCACTTTCATCAGGTGAAACATAAATGGTGTGGCTTCTTCAGCACGCGGACGGCGCGTACAAATAATAGCATGGCGCTGTTTGTTTACTTCTGTCTGTACAAATAAATTGCTGAAAGCAGGATGCGCTTCATCTGCATTTGCCGGTGCTAATACAACTTCTGCATAGCTGGTAATTTCGATCGTTCTTCTTTTGCGGGAGCGGTTGTTGATATGTACCCTTCTTAATTCAATATCATCTTCGGGAGATACAACAATTTCAGTATGTGTTTCAAGCGACATATCCCTGCGGCGGAATTCTGCACGGCCCTGAGAAAAAACTGCTTCGTAATTTTCGCCTTGTTGTAAAGTTGGATGATAGGCAGATGACCAGAATATATTATTATCCAGGTCACGGATATAACAGAAAGTGCCCCAGTTATCACAAGTGGCATCTTCGCGCCAGCGGGTAACGGCAATGTTTTTCCATTTGCTGTAACCACCGCCAGCATTCGTTATCATGGAGTGATACCTGCCGTTAGACAATAATTGCACTTCAGGCGTAGTGGTATGCGGCGTATTAATTACACGCATAGATGTATCGCTACCCGCAGGCACTACATTAATATCCGATGCGTGCACACTTGGAGAATAGAATGTGGTGATCCTTGGTATTCTCTCTTGCAATAATAATAGTGCAGATTTTATTTGTACTTCCGATTCAAATCTTTTTTGCATTGGCTGGTTATGGACCAAATAGCTTATCGATAAAAAGCTCATGCCCTGATGGTGCGCCATGAATGATCGTACAACAGAACTTGTTTGTCTTCTTAATAAACGGGCTGCTGTATAATCGATAGCTTCGTAAAAACCATATTTACTTTCAAAGCCCGCTTCTTTTAATACCTGTAAATTTTTGTAAGCATCTTCAGGTGCTACCATCAATGCCATGATAGACGCGTATGGGGCAATAACAGTATCTTCTCCAAGGCCACGTTTAAATCCTAAACCCGGAACACCGAACGCCTTGTATTGATAATTCAATTGTGCGTCCACCATATTATAACCAGATTCAGAAATCCCCCAGGGCACACCTCGTTTTTTTGCGTAATCAATTTGTTTTTGAACAACAGCAAGATTGGTTTGTTCCAACAAAGTATTGGCATAGGTTGGCATCACTAAATTTGGCATCAGGTATTCAAACATAGAGCCGCTCCAGGAAAGAAGAATAGGTGTAGTACCTAAATTGGTTAATTGCCTGCCTAAAGCAAACCAGCTTTCCTGTGGTAATTTTCCTTGTGCAATCGCAACAAAAGTGGTGAGCCTTGCTTCTGATGCTAACAGGTCATAATAACTATTGTCTTTTCTTTGTTCGTCAACATTGTAGCCTATCGTTAATAAATGTTGCGATCTGTCATACAGAAAATCATAATCAATATTTGACAGATCAGCACATTTTACTGCGAGCTGATCTAGGGTTAATATCATTTCTTTTGCGCGCCTTCCTGATTCTGTAATGCTTTCTCTAAGGTTAGTTAACCAATCATTTTCTTCGGGTGTATTTTCAGAAGAATAGCATTGAATTATTTTATGTAATAAAAGCTGTTCGATCCTTGATAATTCTTTTAAGGAAGGAACAAGCGGTAATTCCGGAATCAGCAGATCGAATTTTTTTGGAACAGGAGGTAGTAATAACCATGGTGCCAATGAGGCTAATTCATATTTGATGTTTTTTATTTGTATGGATATTTTTTCTGCCCACCAATCATCTTCGTTATCCGGATCAAGATCGAGGTTGACCAGTATTTCAGTAAAAACTGTATCTAATTTATCAATGTATTTTTTTGTTTCTGTCAGGCTATTTGTTTCTGCAGGGTAGGCGTCGATTATTTGCTGTAAGAATTTTTTGACATCAGATTTTTCTTTTGTTCTTTCTACCAGTATTCTCAATGTATCTATGATACCTTCAAAAGTATTGTCATTGATTATCTTTTTATCTGCGATAGATGATAATGCTTGTTTTAAAGTGATCAGGTGGCCGGTAAGGTTACCACTATCAACAGTAGAAATATATTTTGGATATAACGGCACCAAAGAAACCGTATCGTACCAATTGTATAAATGCCCCTGGTATCTTTCCATACGAAGCATTGTGCCTATCGTGTTGGAAGTGCGTTCAACCAATTTGCTGGTAGTGATATAACCGAAATCATGCGCGGTAATATTGGCTAGTAAGGATAAGCCGATATTCGTTGGTGATGTACGATGCGCCACTCTTTCAACCGGGTGCTCCTGGTAATTATCGGGTGGCAGCCAATTGTCTTCTTCGGTAACAAAAGTTTCGAAGAACGCCCAGATCCTTCTTGCCAATGTTCTTAGATAAATATTTTGATCTACAGAAAGATGATCTTCATATTTTGTGGTTGGTAAACTTACCAGCCATGCGATGCCTGGCGCCAATGCCCATAAAATTAATATCGGCGTAGCAATAACAAGCGCAAAGTGATTATAAAAACTTAAATAGAGAAACATGACCACAGCAAAGAAAGGTGCAAACCACATGCTTACATAAGCCTGGAAAATATTACGCTGATTGTTCTGTATACTGCTAAAAGGGTTCCACTGCAATAAATTTTTTCTTGAAACAAATATTCTCCAAAGTGTACGAAAGATCGCGTCGTTATTTAAGTAGACCTCATAAGGCAAACAAATAAGATCGATCGCCTGTTGAATAAAATGATCCTTCCCTGCACGGACAGAAAAAACAAAATGTTGCGAGAACAGCACATCCGCAGGTTTTTTCCATAGATCCCAGATAAAATTTATAATGCTTGGCGTAAGGATTATCAGCACAACAGCCGTATTCCAAAACATCGGCGAAGCAGAAAATATCCACCCATATAAGAACAACAATAAAAAAGAAACAGGCACAAGGCTTCTGCGGATATTATCAAAAATTTTCCATTTGGAAAGTAATGATAAAGGGTTCTTTACAAAACCTTTTGTTTGTGCCGGTACAAAAGGCAATATCCAGGTAGCAATTTGCCAATCACCTCTTATCCATCTTTGGCGGCGTTGCATATCGGTGCTGTACCTCGAAGGGTATGCTTCATACAATTGTACATCGGTCACTAATCCTGCACGTGTATAAGATCCTTCTAACAGATCATGACTTAATATCCTGTTCTCAGGAAATACATTTGTCAATGTTTGCTCAAACATGGCTACATCATAAATTCCCTTACCAACAAAAGAGCCTTCGTTGAACAGATCCTGGTAAACATCTGATATCGCTCTTGTGTACGGATCAGTACCAGGCTCATTTCCATGGATCTTTGCATAGATCGAACTGCTTTCATCAGGCAAACTATTGGATACCCTTGGCTGAAGGATCGTATAGCCTTCCGTAACACGTTTTTTCTTTTCAGAATACAACGCATGATTTAAAGGATGCGCCATTGTGCCGACTAATTTCCAGGCAGTATCACGTGGTAATTGCGTATCCGTATCAAGCGTGATGATATATTTTACTTTGTTATAAATTTCTTCTTCCCCAACGATCATTAAAAAATTTTCTTTTCCTTCACCGTGTATCAACGAATTTAACTCGCCTAATTTTCCACGCTTGCGTTCGTAACCCATCCAGATCTTATCATACGCGTTCCATTTGCGCGGACGATGAAAAATAAAAAATGTATCATTTGTATCTCTGCCGTATTTTCTATTCAGGTCGTTGATCTTTGTTCTGGCTGCATGTAATAACTGTTCATCTTCAGGCAATGTTTCTTGCGAAGCATCTTTAAAATCTGTCAGTAAGGCAAAATATAAGTTAGCATCGCGGTTAGCTAAAAAACGTACTTCAATGCCTTCTATCAGATCATCCAGTCCGGGAAAGCTTGTCAGCATTGTTGGTATAACAACCAAGGTTCGGTATTCATCAGGAATACCTTTTGAAAAATCCATTCTTGGTAACAGGCAAGGCTTCGATAATTTAGTTGATGTCCAGTTTATCAATGATACGGCTAACTGGCTCGTAGCAAATACCGATACAATGCCGAGTAATGCTAAGGCCCATCCAAATAATCCTTCGTAATAAGCTTCATTGATCAATATCTTTGATAAGATAGCGGATATTACAACAACACCACCCACATAAAAAAATAAGGGAATGCCATTAAAGATCCTTCCACATCTTTCCAGATTCGAAGACTTCATCTTCGCCATCTTCTCTGTTTTTCGCGATCCTTTGCCGATAAGGTAATAACCAACATGCGTTAAACGCAGATCGGAGCTTACATCAATATTTTCTTTTGCTAAGCCAATAGCCATGGCTGCTATTTCCTGTTCGGAAAAATGACTTTTCTTAGCGATCTTTTCTACAGCATGACGATAATTATCGCGCGTATGGAAATCCATATTAGCGTAAATATTATCGATATCATTTCGTAGCGTTGCTTCAACAATGCTGGTGGCTTCAACAAAGTCACGCCAGTCTGTTGTAGTTAAAAAACGCAGGCTGCTAATACTATTGCTGATCGATACCTGGTCGGCAGCTTGTTTTTGGTTTTCCTGTTGAATTAATTCACTGCTCGTTAAACCATTTTCTGATAAACGTTGTTCTATCCAGTTAAGTGGAAGCGTAAGGGAATTTCCTTTTTCCTGTAAGCGCCTTGTCAATTCTGCGACAAAAGAACTATCCATAGGAGGATTAGACCTTGCCATATCGGCAATGATCAGTACAAGGTTTTTGGGGTCTTTTTCTGCTGTTTCTATCATTTCATCTGCCCAATAATTCGCTAAGGATTTGTTGGTGATATCTATTGATATCTGGATAGATAACCTGCGCAAATTTTCTATCAACGCTAACCGGAGCATGATGGGGATCGCCCATAATTCTCCCAGCTTTAAAAAAGTGTTCGTTTGGTAGGCAGTTACAAAATTTAACAGACTTTTTATGTCCACACGCCCATCACTATGGGAAATAATTTCCACAGCTATATCATAAACTCTCGGTAAACCGATCGATTCCCCTTTCGATAATCGGGGTAATCCTTTACTATATCCTTTAGGTAAATGCTTTTTTCCGGTGTAGATATGTTCTTCTATCAAATAAAAATTATCCAATAGCCATTCTCCTGCAGGAACAATACGTGTGTTCTCTTTTATCGCTTCTGTTAATCGTGCATGAACTTCTAATAAGATGCTTTCATTCTCTGCCAGTCGTTTTAATAATTGTTCAGAAGGGTGTCCTGAAATGAGGGTATGTCTCCGTGCAAGCCCTTTGGCGTGCTGTTCCAGCTGTTCTTCGGTAAATATTTCCGATCTTAACGGAGGCCTGTTATCAGCATATTTATTAGCGGCATCATCTCCAAAGAACGGCTCTATAATATTTTTTTTAAGTGCCGTAATAGCTTTTGGAAGCATTTCAAAAAGGTCTTTTTGCTGATTCTTTCTTTCCGGTGGCCTCATATTCTGTTGAAATTTTTAGTTAGTTTGATATTGAATAGATCCCGATACGCTTATATAAAGTTTATCGGTATAGTAGTACCAATATCATGCCTTTATGAGGGAAAATATATTTAGCACATAATTTGCGTTAAAATCAATATTGCTTGAATTATAGGATCAATTTTAAAGAACAACAGTTTTTTCACATTAATTAAATGCGTAATTGGTTAAATTGAATCAACATCTACTAAAAACCGGTATAGAATAATATAATGACAGATCCCACTATAGCAACATTATCTAAACATAAGTATCAATTCCTATCTGGCGGTGGCGAAATGGGGGAATTAATGCGTACCAAAGACTGGTCTGATACACACGTTGGTAACCCTGATCATTGGCCGCAAAGCTTACGTACAGCACTTAGTATTATTTTACATGCAAGGTCTCCCATGTTTTTATGGTGGGGATCAGAATTGACTTGTTTTTATAATGACGCCTATCGTCCAAGTCTGGGTAATGATGGAAAGCATCCTGGAATTTTAGGAAAGCCTGCCGAAAAAGCGTGGACAGAAATATGGCATATCATCAAGCCACTAATTGACCAGGTGTTAGCTGGTGGTGAAGCCCCTTATTTTGAAGATACTTTGGTTCCCATCTATCGCAATGGAAAGATTGAAGATGTTTACTGGACATTTAGCTTCAGTGCGGTAAGAGACGAATCCGGGAAGATCGGAGGTATATTTGTGAATTGTGTAGAAACAACTGATAAGGTTCTGAATGAGAAGAAAGTAATATATGGGGAGCAGAAATTTAAAAATCTTATAAATGAGTCTCCGATAGCAACGGCAGTTTTTACGGGTGAAGATTTTGTTGTTGAGCTGGCAAATGAAGAAGCGCTTAAGCTATGGGGCAAAAAAGAAAATGTATTGGGCAAAAAAATAATAGCGGCAATGCCGGAGTTGGAAGGGCAACCTTATATGGACCTGCTTAAAAATGTTTATACTTCAGGAGAAACATATTATGGTAATGAAAACCTTGTACAGATAGAGGTTGATGGAAAAATAGTTCCTACCTATGTGAATTTTATTTACAAGGCATTGCGTGACCCCGATGATAAGATCTATGGTATACTAACCATGGGGTATAATGTTACGGAACAGGTAGAGACCCGTAAAAAAATTGAGTATAGTAATGAAAATTCAAGGCTTGCAGTAGATACAGCCATGCTCGGAACAATAGATCTAACATGGCCCGAAAAAAAGTTTACCTGTTCAAAAAGGGTATACGAAATTTTCGGCTTTCCTGATAGCACACCCCCATACGAAGAATTGTTTAGCCATATTCATCCCGACGATATTCATATCAGAGAGGAAGCTAACAAGTTAGGTCGTGTTACGGGTAAGATCGATTATGAAGTACGCATTCTATGGCCAGATAAAACAATACATTGGATAACCGCCTATGGTAAAGTTTTTTATGGAGAAGATAAAAACCCGGTTAGGGTATTAGCTACAATAAGAGATATCACAGACCAAAAGAATTTTTTAGATAATATTCAAATAAGCGAAAAGAAATTCCGCAACACCGTAACACAGGCACCTGTAGGGATAGCTATTTTACGGGGACGGGATTTTTTGGTAGAAATGGCCAATAAAAATTACCTGGAGCTTATTGATAGAAAAGAAGAAGATTTTGTGGGGAAAAAATTATTTGATGTAATACCCGAAGTAAGAGAATCTGTAGAATCGTTACTTGTAAGTGTTATAGAAACAGGCAAAGAAGTTACTGCAACAGAATTTGCTATACCAGTTAAGCGAAAAGGTGTTGTAAATATTGGCTATTTTAATTTTGCATACCAGGCGCTTCGCGAAGAAGACAATACTATATCAGGTGTCATTGTAACTGTCAATGAGGTTACTTCTTTAGTGAAGGGCAAATATTTATTGGCAGAGAGTGAAAGACAATTCCGTAATGTGATCATGCAATCCCCAATTCCTATGACGATCTTTAGAGGAGAGGACCATATTATCGAAATGGCAAATACAGAGATGTTTACAAATATTTGGCGTAAGGAAGAAAAAGACGTTATCGGTAAAAGATTATTTGATGTATTTCCTGAGTTGAAAGATCAAAAATATCCTCCTTTATTAAAAAATGTATTAAGTACAGGACAACCTTACAGAGAAAAAGAATCAGTAGTATACATACAAGGTGACGATGGCTTGAAGAAATTCTATTTGGATTATGAATATTCTCCTTTATTAGAAACAGACGGGACTATTTCAGGAATAATGATTACTGTAAATGATGTGACCCAAAGGGTAATGGCCAAACAAAAAATAGAAATTGAAGAAGCTCGTTTGCGTTTAGCCATTGAAGGAACGAAATTAGCCACCTGGGATCTTAATCTTGAAACAAAAAGCATTATTCACTCGCCAAGATTGGCGGAAATTTTTGGCCACCCTTTAACAACGCAGATCACGCACCAGCATATGCGTGATCAGATCCATCCCGATGATAGACAAAGCATTGTTGAACGGGCTTTTGATATGGCGATGGAAACAGGTTATTATAATTATGAAGCCCGTGTTGTAAGGCCCGATAAAACTATTGGCTGGATAAAAACGCAGGGCAAAGTAATGTATGATGAGCAGGGCACTCCAATAAGATTGATCGGAACGCTGGCTGATACTACAGAAAATAAAATTGCAGAAGAAAAAGTGGCCATGCTTGCCGCGATCGTGGAATCTTCTGAAGATGTCATTATCAGTAAAACATTGGATGGTATCATAACAAGCTGGAATGCGGGGGCGCAAAGAGTTTTTGGATACGAAGGCGCAGAGATCATCGGACAACATATTACAAAGCTTATTCCGTTGGATCGTTTTGATGAAGAGCCTCAAATTTTACGGCGCATTCAACATGGAGAAAGCGTTGACCATTTTGAAACACAAAGAATAACTAAAGAAGGGAACTTACTTGATATATCCTTAACTATTTCACCCATCAAGGATACGGCCGGAAATATTATAGGGGCATCAAAGATCGCCCGTGATATTACCAAACAAAAACAAATAGAAAGGCTTGTTGCAGAAAGCGAGCTTCGGTTAAACATAGCCATTCAGGCTGCTGAATTGGGCACCTGGGAATTCGATATAAAAAATCAGCAGGCTATTTATTCTTCAAGGTACCTCGAGATATTTGGTTATAAGGATAGCGAAGAGCCGTCTCATAACTCATTACTTGAACGAATTCATCGGGATGACCTTGATATGCGTAATAAGGCTTTACAAGATGCAATTGAAAGCGGATTCCTGAACCTGGAAATGCGTATTGTAACAATTGCAAATGACCTGCGTTGGATACAGGCAAAGGGAAAAGTATTTTACGATGATAATAATATTGCTACCAAAATAATGGGAACAATAATGGATGTCACCGATGAAAGACAGGCGGAATTAGCCATAAGAGAAAGTGAAGGAAAATTCCGTTTACTTTCTGATGCCATGCCACAGTTCATATGGACAAGCGACCCTCAGGGAAATCTGATCTATTTTAATCAGGCTGTATATGATTATTCCGGCTTAACAGAAGAAGAAGCGATGAACGGTGGTTGGGTTCAAATTATTCATCCTGATGATAAACAAGAAAATATTAAAAAATGGATGCATTCGATCACAACAGGAGAAGATTTTGTTTTTGAACACCGGTTTAGAAAATATAACGGAGAGTACAGGTGGCAACTGAGCAGAGCCATTCCTCACAGAGACAGCAGCGGTAATATCCAAATGTGGATAGGTACCAGTACTGATATTCACGATAGTAAATTATACAGCGATAAATTGCAAAAGAGCGAATTGTTATTTAAAACAATTTCAAATGCACCGCCGGTTGGTTTATGGATGACGGATAATAAAGGACAAAATGTTTTCGTAAACCAAACCTGGATCAATTGGACAGGAATGCCATTAGAAGAACATTATGGTCAGGGATGGTTAAGCCGTGTTGTGGAAGAAGATAAAGCTGCAGTACCTTCTTTTGAGAATGCCATGAAGAGAAGAGAAAAATATACAACAGAATTCAGATTGCTAAAGCCCGACAATGAAATACGCTGGTGCCTTATCGAAGGATATCCTTTTTATAATATGGATGGAGAGTTTGAAGGATATGCGGGCTCTGTTACAGATATTACTGATATAAAAAAACTGGAGCAACAAAAAGATTTCTTTATCAGCATGGCCAGCCATGAATTAAAAACACCTATCACCTCTATAAAAGGATATGTGCAGATATTGTTGAGTATGCACAAGGATAGTCCCGATACTTTTTTAAAGAGTTCACTTACAACAGTAAACAAACAAATAGGGACATTGACGAAACTGATCGCAGACCTGTTAGATATGTCGAAAATAAAATCCGGCAATCTTCAGTTAAACAAAGAAGAATTTTCTATGAATGAAATGATCCGGGAAACGATCGATGAAATAAAACATACACAACCAGGGCATGATATTATGTTTACCCCGGAAAGAGAAAGCGTAGTGTATGCAGATAGATTAAGGATCGCACAGGTATTGATCAATTTCCTGACAAACGCTATTAAATATTCTCCACATTTTAATATGGTTACGGTTAAGGTTAGTATCGTGGAAAATAACGTAATAGTAGCAGTAATAGATTCTGGGATAGGAATAAATAAGAATGACCAGGAAAAAATATTCCAGCGTTTTTATCGTGTAGAAGGGAAAGATGAAAAAACTTTTCCGGGTTTTGGAATTGGTTTATTTATTGCATCAGAAATTATTCAAAGGCATAATGGAAAAATAGGAGTAGAAAGTGAACCGGGTAAAGGATCGGTTTTCTCTTTTTCACTGCCATTGGAAGATAAATTATAAAATTTGCTTGTATATGAATCCTATAATCTTGGTCATTGACGACAATGAAGATATTCTCTTCATGTTAAAAGCTATGCTGCAATTAAAAGAGTACAAAGTGTATACTAAAGAAACTGCCGAGAACATTGAAGCTTATATTGAACAACTAGCGCCAAATATTATTTTAATGGATATGCTATTATCAGGCGCTGATGGCTGCGAAGTTTGTAAAAGCATTAAAACAAACAGCGCTATATCATCTATACAGGTAATAATGATGTCCGCATTACCTAGTGCAAAAGAAATGTGTCTTGAAGCAGGCGCCAATTATTTTGTTGGCAAACCTTTTGAAATGACAGATCTTTTTTATACTGTTTCGAATGCATTAGCAAAAAGCGAAATGGGGGCAATATAAATTTCACCCGTAAACAACACTACTATGGGCGATACTTTTATTTGCGATGTTGCAGGTAGCACAGAACCCTTTCCTCATTTTTGGGAACATACAGTAGGGAGCTGCCACGCCACCATGGCGCTTCGGGCAGATTGGCAAAAACAATTATTGCGCTGCCACAAAGAATTAGGTTTTCAACATGTTCGTTTTCATGGCCTGCTTTCAGATGATATGGGCACTTTGATGAATGAGATGGATCAATTGGTCTACTCGTTTTTTAATGCTGACCAGATCTGTGATTTTTTATTGTCTATTGGCATGAAACCATTTATGGAATTGTCCTTTATGCCATCCGCGCTTTCTTCCGGCAATGATATTGTTTTTCATTATAAAGGAAATATAACACCTCCAAGAGATTATAATGCCTGGGCAACACTGATAAATAAATTAGTGCAGCACTGGGTTACAAGATATGGGATAGAAGAAGTGAGTAAATGGTTCTTCGAAATTTGGAACGAACCTAATCTTTCTGCATTCTGGACCGGCACACAACAAGATTATTTTAATTTATACCAGCATTCTGCCAAAGCGATCAAAGATGTAAATACTTTATTGCGGGTAGGAGGCCCCGCAACTGCCGATAATGCCTGGATAAATGAGTTTGTAATTTTTTGTGAAAACAATGCAGTGCCATACGATTTTATTTCTACGCACCATTACCCCACAGATGCTTTTGGAAAACCGGGCGATGATACGATCAGTGAGTTAGCTGCCAGCCGGCGAAGCGTATTGCGGGAAGAAGTTATTGAAACAAAAAAACAGGCAAAGGGCAAACCTGTTTATTATACCGAATGGAGCACCTCATCCAATCCGTTCGATGATCTGCATGATAAACCATATGCTGCTGCTTTCATAACAAAAACGATCATGGAAGCACACGGACAAGTAGAAGGGTATAGCTACTGGACCTTCTCTGATATTTTTGAAGAAAATTATTTTTCTTCTGTTCCTTTTCACGGAGGCTTTGGCTTATTAAATATTTATGGTGTGCCAAAACCTGCTTATCGTGCCTATCAATTATTACATCGCCTGGGAAATAATATTTTAAAAGTAGACGGGCAGCATGAAACGGTAGATGTATGGGTTGTTGAAAATAAAAGCATGATCAATATCGTACTCACGAATTTTTCACTACCCCTTCATCCTGTAAAAACTGAAGTAATAAAAATTCAGCTGAACAATATCCAACAAGTAAAAGAAGTATTTATTGAACGGATAGATGATACACATGCTAATACAAGACAAGCCTGGATCGAAATGGGTAGGCCGGATAGCTTACAACCCGAACAGGTAGCAACCTTAGAAACTATTTCTACGTTAGTTAAAGAATCACTGTTATTTAAATTTGAAAATAATACTGTTATAATGGAAGTTCAATTGCTTCCACAAGCAGCCGCATTGATAACAATAGAAATGTAATGATCGAAGAAAAGAAAATAGCATCACAGACCGACAGGGAAATGCTCAATAGTTTACAACGTGAAACATTTGATTATTTTGTTCATCAGGTTGACCCTGTAACTGGATTGACGGTTGATAAAACACAGCCGGGTTTCCCTTCAAGCATTGCTGTGGTAGGTATGGGTATTGCATCCTATATCGCAGGCATTCATAAAAATTTTATTTCAAGAACAGATGCAGCACAAAGAATAGTAAAAACATTGCGCTTTTTTTACAACAGCCATCAGGGGCCTGAGCCAGATGCAACAGGATACAAAGGGTTCTATTATCATTTTATTGAAATGAGTACCGGTAAACGTTGTTGGGAATGCGAGCTATCAACCGTTGATACTACTTTTTTAATTGCAGGGGCTTTGTGTGCCGCTAATTATTTTACTGATGATACAGAAACTGAAAAAGAGATAAGAAATTTAGCCGATCTTTTATATCGCCGTGTAGATTGGCAATGGGCGTTAAACGGTGCTACAACTATAAGTCATGGCTGGAGGCCAGAAACAGGTTTTCTTCCATTTCACTGGGGTGAAGATTATAGCGAAGCCATGTTGATGTATATGTTAGCATTGGCTTCGCCAACTTTTCCTATTGATAAAAAAGGATATGACGATTGGACAGCTTCATTCAAATTAAGAACAGCATATAACTTTACCTATTTATATGCGGGCCCTTTATTTATTCACCAGTTCTCACACATGTGGATCGACTTTCGAAATATTTTCGATCGTTTTAATAAAGAATCAGGATTTGATTATTTTGAAAACAGCAAACGTGCAACACATGTTCATCGCGAATATGCCATTGATAACCCAATGGGCTTTGCCTGTTATGGGCCTAATTGCTGGGGACTTACTGCTAGTGATGGCCCGGGACCGGCGTTGTTAAAAATAGCGGATAAGGAATTTACATTTTACGATTACATCGCCAGAGGCGCACCGTTTGGTCCTGATGATGGAACGATATCACCCTGGGGCGTTGTAGCTTCGTTGCCTTTTGCACCCGAAATTGTAATTGATACGATACGGCATGCCATTGAAAAGCTCGAATTAAAACACCATCGGTTATATGGATTTGATGCAAGCTTTAATCCCACATATCCAGACACATCCAATAATAAAAATGGCTGGGTATCGCCGTGGAGATTTGGGTTGAATCAGGGCCCCATCGTTATCATGATAGAAAATTATCAGACAGAACTTATCTGGAAAATAATGAAGCAGTGTACGTATTTAGTTAATGGTTTGCGCATAGCCGGTTTTACCGGCGGTTGGCTGAATGAGATAAAATAGATCGTTGGCATCATAATTGTTTTTATTGTTCCATCTATTAATCATTAAAACAATTGTTATGAAACCAATAGCTATTATTCTGATCGTACTCGGAATTGCCATGTTAGTATTTAAGGGCTTTAGTTACACGCAGGAAAAAAATGTTGCGGATATCGGCCCGGTAGAAATAAATAAGACAGAACATAAAACTGTTGATTGGCCGATATATGCAGGTGTGATCGCATTGCTTGCAGGCGGCGCACTTTTAATGGCAGATCGTAAAACGGTATAGAACATCAATATTTATTTGTGCAGAAATTTATGTTAAATAGATTTCTGCATTTTTATATATAGAATACAGTTATCTACTCATGTGTGTAATTAATAGTCAATATAATTTTGCTTATTACAAATAATAGTTAGTAAATTTATTTTCTAAACGATTGCTATTATGAATAAAACGCTACCGCGTCAGCTA
Organism: Ferruginibacter sp.; assembly: GCA_035317105.1. Taxonomy (GTDB): domain Bacteria; phylum Bacteroidota; class Bacteroidia; order Chitinophagales; family Chitinophagaceae; genus Ferruginibacter. The sequence goes on from DATHHR010000149.1 coordinate 36,025, forward strand.
CTGCTGACTGCTTTTACTATTGCTATATCCTTCATTGTAAAAGCTCAGCCCGCACAAGTAAGCAAAACAAATCCAATGAAAGTGTATGTTCATTACATGCCCTGGTTCTCTGCACCGGAAAATCCTGGTTCAGGTGTAACAAGTTTTGGAAATGGTAATACAGGAGATTTCAATAAATGGGGACCGCACTGGAGCCACGTTAACAGTAATGTTGCTAATCCGGATAATTTCACAACGGTTACGGATTATACAGGTGCACAAGTGCAGGCACGTAATATCTGCTCGCATTTTCATCCTTTGATCGGGCCATATGATGGACAAGATCCTAATGTAATTGAGTATCATCTTTTGTTGATGAAACTATCAGGGATAGATGGTGTGATGATCGATTGGTACGGACAAGCAGGAGACGGCGCTGCAGACGCAGGACCATTGTTAACAAACTCGAATGCTTTAATAAATAAGACTGCAAGCGTAGGCGAGAAATTTGGGTTAGTGATGGAAGATGCAGCATGGGCAGGCATGGGTGGTGCACAGGCAAATGGTAGCTATGCAGTCAATAATTATTTCGGTAATTCACAATATATAAAAGTGGGAGACATGAGAAATGCTCCCGGCACAGGTGCACCATTGGTTTGTGTTTTTGGTCCTCAGCAATTCAAATCTCCCGGTCAATGGAATACGATCCTTAGCGGAAACACCGGAGGTTTTTTGCCTTTATACGGACAGTCTTCTCAAATAGGTTCAGATGCAGGCGGTGAATTTGTATGGCCTTATCCTCAGGCAGGACAAGGAGGTTCGCCACCAGCATGGTATGCTAACAATGCTAATTATTATACCAATACCGCTGGATCTAAAAATGTTGTTTTAGGTTCAGCTTACCCGGGCTTCAATGATTTTTATGGTGGTGGCGGTGCAGATGTAGATGGTATAATTCCATACACATATAATGGAACAAGTACGATCACTGCGATGTTATCATTATGCAATGCTAATAAAGGCGTATTGGATGGCATACAAATAGCCACATGGAATGATTTCAGCGAAGGAACAATTATTGAACCTACAGTAGAACAGGGGTATGCAAATCTGACTGCGGTACAGGCGTTCACCGGAGTATCTTATACACAGGCAGATCTTCAACAAGTATATAGATTATTTACTTTAAGAAAAAAATATGCAGGTAACACTACAAAACAATCTCAGTTAGATCAGGCATTTAATTATTTTGTTGCATTAAATATTCCACAAGCGAAAGCAGCGATGGATGCTGCTGATGGCGTAACAAATCCTGCGCCTGTAATTTCAAGTGCCACTACTGCAAGTGGTACAACAGGTTCGGCGTTCAGTTATACTATTACAGCATCAAACACACCAACAAGTTTTAGCGCTACAAACCTGCCTGCAGGATTATCGGTTAATACATCAACGGGTGTTATCAGCGGTACGCCAACAACTGTGGCAACTACCAATGTAACAATTGGTGCTACAAATGGCGGTGGTACAGGAAATGGCACATTAACCATTACAATAACGGCACCAGTTGCAGAATCACCTTACGGTGGAACGGCTGCAACAATACCGGGAACAATACAGGCTGAAAATTATGACCTCGGCGGACAAGGTGTTGCTTATAACGATGTTGATGCTATTAATAATGGCGGCAATCAATACAGATCTACTGAAGGAGTAGACGTAGAAGCAACAACAGCACCTGAAACAGGATACGATGTAGGATGGACGGCGGCAGGAGAATGGATGAAATATACAGTGAATGTTACTACAGCCGGTGTGTATACTTTACAAGTTAGGGTCGCATGTCCAAATCCGGGAGAAAGCATTCATGTAGAATCTGACGGTGTAAATATTTCAGGCAGTATTGCATTGCCAAATACAGGAGGCTGGCAAACCTATCAGACAGTCAGTGTTACAACATCGAGTTTAACTGCTGGTCAGCACGTACTTCGTCTATATGAAGAAACGGGTGGTTTTAACCTTGATTATATTACTTTTGTTGCAGCTGCATCAGCACCGGTAATATCCAGTGCAGCAACAGCAAGTGGTACAACAGGTACAGCTTTTAGCTATGCTATTACTGCATCGAACACACCAACAAGTTATAACGCAACCGGTTTACCTGCGGGTTTATCAGTTAATACTTCAACGGGAGTAATTAGTGGTACACCAACAACAGCAGCAACATCTACTGCAACAGTTAGTGCAACCAATGCCGCTGGAACAGGAAGTAAAACCGTAACCATTACTATCAATGCAGCAGGCGTAGCGCCGGTAATATCCAGTGCGGCAACAGCAACTGGCACGGCCGGTGCGGCTTTTAGTTATGCTATCACTGCATCTAATACGCCAACAAGTTATAATGCAACAGGTTTACCGGCTGGCTTATCAGTCAATACTTCAACAGGAGTAATAAGCGGCACACCAACTGCTGCAGCAACATCAACTGTAACTATCAGTGCAACAAATGCAACAGGAACAGGAAGCAAAACATTGTCGATCACCATAAATGCGGCTTCTTCAACAGAAACTCCATTCAATGGAACGGCTGCAACAATTCCCGGAACTGTGCAGGCAGAGAATTATGATAACGGCGGACAAGGGGTTGCCTACAACGATGCGGAAGCTACAAATCAAGGCGGACAATACAGAACTGCTGATGGTGTAGATATTGAAACAACAACAGATGCAGGCGGAGGATATGATGTAGGCTGGACAAATGCGGGAGAATGGATGAAGTACACTGTTAATGTAACAACAACCGGTGCATACACTTTACAAGTAAGATTAGCTTCTCCAAATACAGGCGAAACTTTACATATAGAATCTGATGGTGTAAATATTTCAGGAACGATCGCAGTGCCTAATACAGGTGGCTGGCAAACATGGCAGACAGTAACTGTTACAACATCAAGCTTAACTGCCGGGCAGCATATATTACGCATCTATGAAGAAACATTGGGCTTTAATATTAACTACTTAACTTTTGTTTCAAGTACACCGGTAGCAGCTCCTGTTGTATCAAGCGCTGCAACGGCAAGCGGAACAACGGGCTCAGCATTTAGTTATGCTATTACAGCGTCTAACACACCAACAAGTTATAGCACAAGTGCTTTGCCTGCAGGTTTGTCAGTGAATACATCAACCGGTTTAATAAGTGGAACGCCAACTACTGCGGGTACATTTACTGCAACAGTCAACGCGATCAATAGCGGAGGTACAGGAAGCAAAGCTGTAACATTCACTATCGCACAAGGATCAGATCCTGCGGGTGTAGTTACTTGCTTTAAAGCACCGGGTGCAATAACTGTTGATGGTGTTTTATCTGAAACAGGATGGAACCTGAATAAATCAGTAACCAAAACAACAGTAGGCACACCTAATAATACAACAACATTTGGCGTATTATGGGATAATACAAATTTGTATATCGCTGCTAAAGTATTGGATGCAAATTTATTCAGCACTCAATCAGCTGCAGCGAATTTCTGGAACGATGATGCGGTTGAAATATACATCGATGCCAATAATAATAAATCAACTACTTATGATGGCCTGGATAACCAGATCATTGCAGCGTATAATCAAACAGGTATCTTCTCTAAGTTGTCAATAAGCGGCTTGCAACATGCATGGTCCGCCATTAGCGGAGGTTACACCGTAGAGATCGCTATTCCATGGTCTCAATTAGGCATTACAGCTCCTGCAGCGGGTACAAGCATTGGTTTTGATCTGGGTAACGATGATGATGACAATGGATCTGGAAGAGCAAACCAGGCTGTGTGGAACGGTAACGTTAATGACTATCAAAATACTTCGGCATTTGGTACATTGACATTAAGTGCGTCAACATCTACCATTACGAATGCAAGACCTGATTATGTAGAAGCTGATGATGTTATTGAAATAAAAGCTGCAGATATAGTGTTGATGCCAAACCCGGTAATGGCACATCAAAGCCTAACGATCGTAACACCAGGATGGCAGGGCCAGGTAGATCTTCAGGTAAGTAATTTTGAAGGTGTGGTATTAGAAAGAGGAAACGCACCAATAGAAGGAGACAGGATATATTTAAGCACAGCAAATTTATTGCCGGGGGCTTATATTTTACAAATGAGAAATGGTACTAATAATGTTACTAAGAAATTCATAGTTCAGTAATATTATTAATCAATTGCAATAAAGAAAAGGTTCCAGCTAAACTGGAACCTTTTCTTTATTGATTATTTGTGTAAATTATTTAAGGTGCTGATGTATTGCAGCTTTTTCAGCTTTCTCTTCTTTTAACCGGTGTTCTGCGATTGATTTTAGTGATTTAATACTAACATTCAATTCAAATCCTATCAGCAATACAAGTGAGTTAATATAAATGAGCGCCATAATAACGATCACCGTGCTGATCGAGCCATATAGAACATTATACCTGCCGAAATTATTTACAAAGGCTGTAAAAACATAACTCGCAAATAAGCAAAGGGTAGTCGCTAAAATTGTTCCCGGCGAAACAAGCGTCCATCTCTTCTGTACAGCAGGTGCATACTTATAAATAAAAGCAATAGAATAATATACTAACGCAATAATAAAGACCCATCTGCCGTAAACAATAATATTTCTTACCGTTACACTTTGAACACCAATGAAAACTAAGAAAGCACGTTGTGTAATTAATAAAAGCAGACAAGCCAATACTAAACCAAAAAGTAATGTGGTTAATTTAATGGCCATCCATCTTTTATTAAAGCCTCTTCTTTTTTCAAAGCCTATATAATCTTTATTGAAAGAGCGCATCAATCCCATCATGGCATTTGACGCAAAAAATAATGCTAAGATGATCCCGGTAGAAAGTATCCCAATTCTCGGCGCTTTAAAAAAGGTATCGTTGATAAAATTGATAATGTTTTGATTGTAACCGTTTGCAGGGACAATATCTTTTACTAAAAAAGTTACCTGCTTTTGTATCTCTTTTGCTTTAATGATGGGTAGCCTTGGCAATAAGGTAAACAGAAATAAAAATGACGGCGGAATAGCCATAATAAAATTATAGGCAATAGCAGAAGCTCTTTCCGTTAACCCAACGGTCTTCACCTGTTTGTAAAAAAACTCCATCACATCGTACAATGGCACACCTTCAAAACCGGGTAGCCGCCAGTGTTTACTTTTTTTTAAGAAAAAAGCAATAGGAGTTTTCGTAATTAAAATGCGTTCTAATTTATTCATCTAAGGTATAAATGCTATTGTCGGGTTAAATATAAGCTGTCAAGAAAATGCTGATAATTTCTTGCATTGATCTGGTGTTCTTCAAAAGTCGATGAAAAATTTGATAAGCCTGACCAATCAGGCTTTGCTACAAAATATAAATAATCAGTAGCAGGTTCAGTCAATACCGCATCGATCGTTTTTATTGAAGGTGTGCAGATCGGGCCCGGAGGCAATCCCAAATGCTGATAAGTATTGTATGGAGATGGATCAAGCAAATACTTATCATATATTCTTTTCAATGTAAAATCCTGCATGGCAAATTTTACCGTAGGGTCGGCAGATAATTTCATGCCCTTGTTTTTACGGTTAAGGTAAACGCTTGCAATATTTCCTTTGTCTGAATCTTTTGTTGTTTCTTCTTCAACAATACTTGCTAAAATATATACTTCTTTTGGCGTTAAATTTAATGCCGCCGCTTGTTGTCTTCTTTCAACCGTCCAGAATTTTTCCTGCTCAGTAAATAGTTTTCTGAATATTTTAGAACAAGGGGTTGTCCATAAGATATCATATGTATTAGGGATAACGGCAGTCATTACAGTATTGGTATCTAATCCATAATTCAATAAAGAATCATTACTGTTAATGTAGTCGCTGAAAGTAGCGGAATCGCATTCAAAATCCGTAGCAATTTTTTCTGCAAACTCTGCACGTGTACGTAATTTAATGATAACCAAATTTACCGGCGTTTGTCTGCCTGCCCGGAGCATCCTAATAAATGCAAATAAGCTCGTCTCATTTTTGATCACATATTTACCCGGCTTAACATTTTTATCGTATCCTACTATTTGCGCAATGTATTTAAATAGTATCGGCGCTTGCAAAATATTGTCTTGTTCAACCGAATCCATAACAGCCGCAAAAGAGCTGCCTGTTTTTATATACAATGCTTTTTTGCTTTCCTTGAAATTAGTGTCAGTTGCTAAAAAAAACCAGGCAGCAAATGCTATAGCAAGAAGGACCAGTAAGAATAAAATTTTTTTCATGATATACAAGCGTTGGTTAAATCTGGTTGTGAAAATAAAATAAAAACCCCGCCTTTAAGAGCAGGGTTCAAGATTTTTGCAAAATATTTTATTTACCGTTTGGAGTAGCTGCCGGAGCGCTTCCTTGTTGTATTGGAACCGTATTATTTTGTTGCGGTAGTGGAACCGTTGCAGGTGCACTATTCATTAAATTATCTGTTTTGGTTGAAGCGCCACCGTCTTTAGGGATAAAAGCAGGAGATATGATACAGATACTGCCCACGATAGCGGCAAATATCCAGGTACCTTTTTCCAGTACATCTGTAGTTTGTTTAACACCCATTAACTGGTTGCTAAAACCGCCCATAGAACCTGATAATCCACCACCTTTAGGGTTCTGGATCAATATGATTAAGCCTAAAATAGCTGAAGACAATATCACTAGAATTACGAATACAATTAACATATTACTGCTCTTTTAAATGGTCAATTTTGGCTGCAAAGTAAGTACTTTTAGCGGGATCAAGCAAACTTAATTTTCGGTATAATCCTATGGCAAGGTCCTTTCTGTTTTGCTGTATCAGTATCTCTGCCATTGTTTCCGTGAGGATCTCCTGCTTATCATTCGATTTTTCAGCCAGGTTTTGGATCTGGCTATCGTTATTTCCAGCCGTTTCAGATAATAACTGCCCGATATGGATCTGTTTCATCGTTTTTAACCAGGAAGTAAAGCTTTTAAGCTGAGAGCCTAATTTATCCGATCCTAAAACATCGTCACTTAATTTGATACCCTGACTCGCAAAATAATCTCTCGTAAATAAGGGTTGAAATAACAGCTCATCTTCCAGCGAATTGTTACCCGAAGCCGTCTCTAATTTTAGGTTGATATGCAGGGGTGCTATTTCGGGTAGTGATTCTTCCTCTGTATAAATATCTTCTTCGGCTTCTTTAGTAAAATGCTGACTAAAATCCTTACTGAGTGAATTGCTGCTGGTCGTTCTTTCTTTTGCCTGGTCTAACTGAAAGCTTAACCAAAAAGGGTTATTGAAAAGCAGGGCAGTTTTTGCGGCTTGCTTGTAATATCCTGTTGTATTTTCTCCTGTTTGTTGTAACAAAAAAAACTGCGCGGCTGTAAAATAAGGATGCTCTTTTGTTAATTGCAAAAGAAACTCCGTATTATCTGAAGCAGTTATATCCCGTTTAAATAAGGATTCAAAAAGTCGATTACTTTCACCCATCAATCAAAAATAATAAATAACATTAATTAAAATTACAAAACACCTAGCAATTACCAGTCAGAGAATATTTTATTATATATCTGGTCGGTTAAGTTAGTAATGATCTGCGTATTAAGCGCCTGTGCAGCATCTGTAAGTGATGTGTTGGCGCTATAATCAAAACTACTGCTTACATCTGATTCCGAATTTTTCGTATTGTCAACAGCGTCTTTAAAAATAACATGAAAGGTTATCGTTAAACGGTTTTGTGAAGCCGTGCTACCCGAAATACCTGTAGTAGTTACAGCGTAGTTAGACACATACCCACTAATATCATACTGTGCATCATCTTCATTTGTCTGGCGCAAACGGGTATTGCTGATCACTTTTTGCTTCATTGCTTCTGTTAATTGTGGCGCAAGCTGCGGATCGGCATAGGGTGCCTGATTTCCAAACTGGTTTACCCTAAAAGTTTTTACCTCGGGTGGAATAGGAGCCGAGTCTTTAAAAGAGTATTTGCAGGAAGCATAATTAAAAACAGTAATTATAAGCAAGCCTAATACCCAATGACCAATATTCAAAATCCAAAATCCAAATCTCGAGTTTTGTTTTTTGTTTTTTGTTTTTTGTTTTTTATTTCTACTCATCAATATCATATTCTTTTAATTTTCTGTACAAGGTTCTTTCGCTGATCCCCAGATCTGTTGATGCGTCTTTTCGTTTGCCCTTGTGTTTTTTTAATGCTTTAATGATCAGTTCCTTTTCTTTATCCATGATGCTTAATGATTCTTCCACATCTTCATGGTGATGAATATCATGACCATGATTATTTTGATTGATAAAGACCGGTTGTGCAGGCTGACCGTAATTATTTGTTGAGCTGACAGGTTTTATTTCTGCTAATTGCGTATCGTTATTATTGTTGTAAACAGGGATATGCTGTGAGCCGCCTGAATTTTGGTAGACATCAAAGAACATTTTCTTTAATTCGTTTACATCTTTCTTCATGTCAAAGAAAAGCTTGTAAAGGATCTCTCTTTCATTGGCAAATTCCTGCTGACTAACGCCATCTTTACCGCCTGCTAATACCGGTAATCTGTTGGTATTATTTTCCGGTAAAAATTGTTCTAATTCTTTTGCGGTAATATTTTTATCTGTTGATAATACAGAGATCTGTTCAGCAATATTTTTCAATTCTCTTACATTGCCCGGCCAGCTATAATTCTGTAACATGCTTTTTGCCTCATTATTCAAATGAATGGGAGGGGATTTATATTTATCAGAAAAATCTGTAGCAAATTTTCTAAACAACAGATCGATATCTTCTTTTCTATCCCTCAATGCCGGAACCCTTATTGGTACCGTATTTAAACGATAGTAAAGATCTTCTCTGAACCTGCCATTCAAAGCAAATTGTAATAATTCTTTGTTGGTGGCGGCAATAACGCGTACATCTGTTTTTTGTACCTTACTGCTACCCACTCTTATATATTCGCCTGTTTCTAAAACGCGTAATAACCTTGCCTGTGTGCCCAGTGGCATTTCACCAATTTCATCTAAAAAAATAGTACCGCCATTTACTGTTTCAAAATAGCCTTTACGGCTTTCTCCTGCACCGGTGAAAGAACCTTTTTCATGTCCGAATAATTCAGAGTCAATTGTTCCTTCGGGAATAGCGCCACAGTTTACGGCGATGAAAGGATTATGTTTTCTTGCAGAAAGTGAATGAATGATCTGAGAAAAAATTTCTTTACCAACACCACTTTCACCATTGATCAATACACTAAGGTCCGTAAGGGCAACCTGCGATGCGATATTCAAAGCCTGGTTTAACCCCGGGGCATTGCCAATAATTCCGAACCTGTTTTTTATTGCTTGTAGATCCATTTTACTATTGTTTTGAATTTTGTGTGTTGAATTTTGAATGAAATAGGCAACCTCTTTTATGCTTCATTCAAAATTTAAAATTCAACATTCAAAATAATTAACTAATAACCTTTCCTAATAATGTACCTGAGGTACAGCTTTCTATTTTTACCATTACATAATCACCAACTTTATGATCGCCTTTAGCAAAGACCACTACTTTATTTTGATCGTTCCTTCCATAAATATCTTCTTCCGATCTTTTCGAAGTTCCTTCTACCAATACTTTGCAAGTTTTACCCAGGTCTTTTTGCATGCTTTCCAAAGTTTGAATGCGGTGCAGGTCAACCATTTCTTTTAACCTTCTTTTCTTTATGTCTTCGGGTACATCATCTTTGTATCTTCTTGCAGCCAATGTGCCGGGCCTTTCAGAATAAAAATACATATAGGCTAAATCGTACTGACAATATTCCATTAAGCTCAATGATTCCTGGTGATCCTCTTCTGTTTCCGTACAAAAACCCGTGATCATATCAGTTGATAAACCACAGTTGGGAATGATCTCACGAATGCGGTTCACTTTTGCGATGTACCATTCTCTGCTGTATGTTCTGTTCATTAACTGCAAAACCCTGCTGCTACCGCTTTGCACGGGCAGGTGAATGTAGTTGCAAATATTATCGTACCTGGCAATAGTAAACAATACATCATCCGTAATATCTTTTGGATGTGATGTAGAAAAACGTACGCGAAGCAATGGAGATATCAATGCAACTTTTTCCATTAGCATGGCAAAGCTTACTGTCTCTTCTTTTTGTTCATCTATCCAATAGTAGCTGTCTACATTTTGTCCGAGTAAGGTTACTTCGCGATAGCCATTTAAAAAAAGATCTTCGCATTCTTTAACGATAGAGTAGGCATCCCTGCTTCTTTCGCGGCCACGTGTAAATGGCACTACACAAAAAGCACACATATTATTGCAACCACGCATGATGCTTACATAAGCTGTAACACCGTTGCTGTTTAAACGAACAGGTGCGATATCAGCATAGGTCTCATCACGACTTAATAATACATTGATCGCTTTTTGTCCTGTTTCTGCTTCTTCAATTAAGCCGGGTAATGTGCGGTAAGCATCCGGGCCCACAACCATATCCACCAACTTTTCTTCTTCGATGAATTTTGATTTTAACCTTTCGGCCATGCAGCCTAAAACACCTACCATTAAACCGGGATTGGTCTTTTTAAATTTGCGGAATTCTGTCAGCCTTTTGCGAACAGTTTGTTCTGCTTTTTCTCTGATGGAACAAGTATTGATGAAGATAAGATCAGCTTCTTCTACATTCTTTGTAGCGCCAAAACCATTCTCTTGTAAAATGGAAGCTACCACTTCGCTATCTGCAAAATTCATGGCGCAGCCATAGCTTTCTATATAAAAATGCTTTTTAAATAGATTACTATCCTTTGCGAGGGGAGAAAAAGCCTCACCCTGGCGATCTTCATTATGTAATTTTGTATCTGTGTTCAGTAAATGCTCCATCACCAAAAATTAGGTGGCAAAGATAGTAAAATGGGGCTAATTCTGACAGGATGACAGATTAAATGGCAATAATTACTGATGATATATAATATAAGTAGTTGATAATCAATAAAAAACAAAAAATAAGCGGTTGTCTTTTCTGAACGATGTGAAGGGCAAATAATTAGATGCTTAATTCCCTATGATGCACATAGACAATTTTAGTCTTGTCGATCTCAACCCTTGCATCTTTTATGATATTTTTTAAAATAAAATCTACTTCTTGTTTACTTCTTGCAAATCGGCAGGAATCATTCGTTCCAAAATCTATTTCCGACATCCTTACAGTAACATCAACATTATGTCGTAAATGTTCAATTATTACTTCATACTTATTAGGATCTAGTTTTTTTAAATAAGATCGCAATTCTTTAACCAGTCGCTTTAAAGATTTAAGACAGCCACCTAAATCATTTAATTCGTACACATAGTTATTGAATATCTCTAATTGAGATGGTAGATTTTCTGTTGTTTTTTTCATAATAGTGTTTGGATAATTCAATTGTAATATAAAAATAAATTCAATATGCTCTTTTACCGTTCATATAAAAGAAAGGGCTGTATCTGCAGTCCCCGGTATTGCTAAATTTAGCAAATAGGGTGCCAGCTACAAACAAACAGAGATCTGTAGAAACAGATCTCGCCTAATTATTTTTTATCGACCAGCATAGCCGGCACAAATGTAGATAGTAACTATCCTTTTGTATATATAATACCGTGTTTTTTACACCATTTATTCTGTTGTTTTTCTTATTTCTATATTACCGGCCACTTTTACTATCATTAAACATAGGTCAAATAAAAAATGACTGTAAAAACAGTCATCAGTATACTACACTTATTCGGGGAATATTATATCCGGGTTATCCATTTTTTTCTGAAGTATTGGTTATTGCCGCAGGATCTTTTTCAACAGTTTTTTTATCGAAGAATAACATCTTTATTGCCACTATCAACATAAAAACGGCAAATACCTTTTTGATAGTATCCTGTGGTAGAACAAGTGCTATTCTGCTACCAAAAAAACCACCTACCACAAAGCCGAGAGATATGATCAATGCGATCCTTATATCGATATAACCATGCTTGTAATATTCCATAACAGCTAATATGCCGACAGGTAAAAGTAAGATGGCCAAAGAAGTTCCCTGCGCCATCTTTTGAGAAAATTCAAGAAAGATAACGAGCGCAGGAACAATAATTAATCCGCCGCCTACACCTACAAACCCGCTTAGCATGCCAGATGCTACACCGATCAAAATAAGTATGATCCACATTTGTATATTCATACCTGGTTTTTTAGACATGTTATTGTTTAGGATAGGTCTTCTTGTAGAGCTCAACAGCTTCTTCAATAACTTTATAGGCGCCTGCTTTATCCTGGAAATCATCGATCAGTACGATCTTATTTTCCAGGGCTTTGTATTGCTCAAAATAATTTCTTAATACGGCGATAAAGTGTTTAGGTAATTCATCAATATTGGTTATGTGATTTACCGTAGGATCTTTTGTTGCTACCGCGATGATCTTATCATCTTTTTCACCGTTATCGATCATCTGCATATTGCCGATCACTGTTGCTTCTACCAGGCATAGCGGTTGGATGCTTTCAGAACACATCACCAATATATCCAACGGATCATGATCCTGACCTAATGTTTGTGGGATAAAACCATAATTGATAGGGTAATGAAAAGAAGAATAAACAACCCTGTCTAGTTTTAATAATCCTGTTTCTTTATCAATTTCATATTTAGCACGTGAGCCCTGAGGAATTTCAATTAACCCATTAACAATAGCCGGTGCTTTTTTGCCATAATGAGCGCCGTGCCAGGGGTGAAGAACATGTTGTTGCATAATCGTGTTAGATTTTATTGTTAGTTAGTAGAATCAGCTGACGTGGTGTATTTAAAATCGATCTTCCATTGCCCGTTTATTTTTAACACTTTTATTTGCATCGGCTTATTCATGTATGAGTTAGAATAATCGATGACCGCGGTTGAATCATTCAGGTCTGTATATTTATTGATCGTATAATCCGATTGTTTATAATTGTCTTTTGTATCATCCGGCAGCCTGCTGAAAAATGCTTTATAAGACTCGAATATTTCAACATTCATCGTGTCTTTATATAACAGGTCTTCCGCATCGTTAAAATTCCCATCAAGTGTGGTCCTGATAAATAACCTTCCGGTATCCAAAGCTGTTGTAGGATTGCCCTTTTTGCTATGGCAAGCAAACAGCATACTACTCAATAGAAAAACAGCAAAAATATTTTTTATCATGATCGGCCTGTTGTGGTAAGCAAAAGTAACGATTAATGGATAATTGATAATGGATAATTGACAACTGACAGCACTTTGTGTTTTTATTAATATAATCTATTATGGACAAAAAATAAGAGGCAGTAAAACCGCCTCTTAAAATATTCAGGATAATTATCAATTATCCATTAAAAAATTATCAATTGTATTAATTGTCCTTGTCTTTATCATAAGCCTTGATAATGGCTTTAACCAATTTATGTCTTACAACATCTTCTTCATCCAGTTCGATATGGGAAATGCCATCTACATTTTTTAAAATGCGAAGGGCTTTGTCGATACCACTGCGTTGGTTCTTAGGAAGATCGACCTGTGTTGGATCGCCCGTAATGATCGCTTTTGCATTAGCGCCGATACGTGTTAAGAACATTTTCAATTGTCCGTCGTTCGTATTTTGTGCTTCATCCAAAATAATGAAGGCATTATCTAAAGTACGTCCACGCATATACGCTAAAGGCGCGATCTCAATTGTTCTGGTCGTCATAAAATAAGCCAGTTTATCTGCAGGGATCATGTCATCCAATGCATCATACAAAGGGCGTAAATATGGATCGATCTTTTCTTTCAGGTCGCCCGGTAAAAAACCCAGGCTTTCACCCGCTTCAACAGCAGGTCTTGTGAGGATGATCTTTTTTACTGATTTGTTTTTAAGTGCCCTTACGGCTAAAGCAACCGCGGTATAAGTTTTACCCGTACCGGCAGGCCCGATCGCAAAAACAATATCATTTTTATCTACTGCCGTAACCATTCTTTTTTGATTGATAGTTCTTGCCCTTACTGTTTTTCCATTAGGGCCGAATACCAATACATCATTTGGATTGCGCTCAATAAAATTATCAATTGTTGGTTGATCATCTCCGCCAACGCCTAATATTTGCTCAAAATAATTTTCGCTCATATGCCCGTTACGTTCGATGTACTGGATGATGAGGTGAATTTTTTCTTTTGCATCAACGATCTGTTCGGGTGAGCCACTTAGTTTTACTTGCGTTCCGCGACTTAGGATTTTTAACAGCGGGAACTTCTTTTTAAGGATGTCTAATTTGTCATTGTTAACACCAAAAAATTCTAGCGGGTTAACTGTTTCTAGGTTGATGATGGCTTCTGTCAAAGTGCGTTTGGTTTTAAAGTTTTCTTAAAGATTGTTACAATGTAGATCCATTCGTCTTATTTCAAATTTAATGAATTGGGGCTGAAAAAACAACACTATATTTATCAACACAATGTTAAGAATTGAGCGAAAAATAAAGTCCTCCCGAAGAATCGGCAGGACTTGTTTAACCCTTAAAAACAATAAATATCAGCTTGTTTGTACTAACTGTTATTATGTGTTTAAATACAGTAATCGTGCCATATCATAAGTAAAAAGTAAAAAGGCAAAACCAAAACCAGTGGCTATTATGCCTGCTTTTACTTCTGCTTTTTGGTTTTTACTTTTGCCTTGATACATCAATGGATCCTGTCTCCGCGAACTTCTAGATTATTGATGATCTCTTTTTCGTAATGGAGCCACTGTTGCCAGCGTTTGCGTACAATTTTTTTATCAATATAAGTTTCTGCTAACTCGAGAAATAAAGTGTAATGGCCCGCTTCACTTTCCATAAAACGGCGATAAAAATTACGCAGGTATTTATCTTCCAATCCCTCGCTTAATCTTTTAAAACGCTCGCAGCTCCTGGCTTCTATCAGTGCCATTATCAGCATCTGGTCTAAAAAACGCTCATCCGGGCCGCCGCCTTTTACCTGGAATTCGATGAGTTTATTCACGTATTCATCTTTACGTTGTTTGCCTAATTGTAATTTTCGCTTATTTATTTCTGCGAGCACTAAACGGAAATGGCCCCATTCTTCTGTAACGAGCGGACTTAATGCCGCCACAACTTTTTCTTTATCGAAATTTTTTTGGACAAGTGAAATGCAGGTAAGGGCAGCTTTTTGCTCGCAATAAGCATGGTCCGATAAGATATCTTCTAAATGTATTGTAGTAAGATCCACCCAACGTGGGTCGGTAGGTAATTGTAGCCCGAGGATATTTTTAACGTCCGCACTTTGCTTTTCCATACAGCGAAATTAAGCGAGGATAGTAAAATGGCAATGATTAAAATTGTTTGTAAACAAAAAAGTAACCGCCGCCGGTATTCATACTTCCTGAACCCCAGCTGCCTTCCATATAAGTACAGGCGCTATCAATAACGGCCATTGTTGAGAAAACGTTGGTGGTATCGTATAAGTACTTGCAGGTAGTTGTAACAGTGTCGCCCGATACAAGGTAAACACCCTCTGCAGGTGGGATCGCTGAGGTATCAAAATATCCAGGTGTAGTTATATTATTATTAAATGCTCTTACCGTTCCGTTACTCCTGAATAAGAATGCCATTTGAAAGCTTGGGTAATCAGTATTATTTCCAATCTTCCCCGTATAAAAACCAACGATCGTTGCAGGGCGTGGGGTAGTATCGTTTATTCTAACAGTGTCGTTCACTAAAACCGTATCTTTTATAGTAGAGGTAGTGCCGGCAATTTCTTTTTTACAAGAACTAAGTATAACTGATGAAAGAAAGGCTGTTGTAAATATGGTGACAAAAATTTTCATATGTTAGTTTTAACTATTGGTTATTGTTTATGTGCGATATCGACTAAAAAACCGCTGGTTTGCAGGCCCTGGCCAATTGTTCCTTCATAAAATATAAAGCTGCTATCTGTTGTTCCATAAGTAGAATACAAATTGCCACCGACAACAAATTGCGTTGTAACAGTATAGTTAATGATGCGATAAACGCCCTCAGTAACTTCTCCAAAACTTACGGCGCTTGCCGTATCGCCAACATTGCCATCGATATATATTCTTACTGTGCTATCGCTCCTGAATAAAAAAGAAAATTGGGATGCAGGATAATTACCAGGACTATTGTAAGTGCCCGGCCAATAACCAATAATGTTACCACCATGCACTGTGTCTTTCACAGTGATAGTTTTGGTTACAAGCGTATCTTTTACGTAGATCGTGTTGGTAACTGTTTGCTTTTTACAAGCCGTAAAGATCGTGGCAAAAAGAAACGCTATTACAAATAGTGTAAAGATGTGCTTCATATTTTTATATTGATAAATGAGGTATTAGATTTTTGGGATAAGGTGTTTATCATAAGTCTCGGATTCATAAAGCTACAATAAATTACATATTTTACTATATAATATTTGTGCCTACAACAGATAGAGTAGTATTGTTAAAAAAAAGCAGCCCGCAACATATATTAATTACTTAATTTAGGCGTATAAATATTCTTATGAAAGTCTTGCCATTTTTACTTAGTTCTGCCGTAACCGTTGGACTTGTTGTTACTTTAAACACCAACCTTGTTTTGCCAGCGCCGCTGGGAAGTTTGTTAAGCCCGCAACAAGGTATCTGGCAAAATGCGGAGGATGATAATTATAATTTTAGCGCTGATCTGAAATTCCCTCAATTAATAGGGAAAGTAAATGTGTATTTGGATGATAGGTTAGTTCCGCATGTTTTTGCCGAAAAAGAGAACGATGTATATTTTGTTCAAGGCTACCTGCACGCTAAATTTCGCTTATGGCAAATGGAGCTGCAAACATTAGCTGCTGCCGGAAGAGCGAGTGAAATAATTGGTGATAAAGCTTTAGACCATGATAGAGAATTCAGAAGATTAGGCATGGTGTATGCCGCAGAAATTTCAGAAAAAGAAGTAGAAAAAGATCCTGTCATAAAAGGAGAATGTGATGCATATACTGCCGGTGTAAATGCCTATATCGATAACCTTACTGAAAGTGAATTGCCTATCGAATATAAATTACTTGGCTATAAACCTGAAAAATGGAACAATCTTAAAACGGCACTCTTCTTAAAATATATGTCTTATGACCTTGCGGGCCATGATGATGATTTTGAAATGACAAATGCTAAAAGCTTTTTTAGTCCTGATGATTTTAATAAATTATTTCCGCTGGTACAGGATTCTTTAGATCCTATCATTCCTAAAGGAACAGTCTTTGATAGCGCCAAAATAAAACCGGTAGCGCCTGCTAACGTTGATTCTGTTTATTTCGATAATAAGGATATGGCTAATGTGGAAGAAGAGAAACCCGATCGCGATAACGGAAGCAATAACTGGGCGGTAAGCGGTTCTAAAACAAGAAGCGGTGCGCCTATTTTGTGTAACGATCCACATCTTGGTTTAAATCTTCCATCGCTTTGGTTTGAGATGCAATTATCTACGCCAACATTCAACGCGTATGGTGCAACATTTCCTGGTGCACCCGGTGTTGTTATTGGGTTTAACGATAGCGCAGCATTTGGATTTACCAATGGGGGAAGAGATGTACGCGATTATTATGAGATCAAATTTAAAGACGATACCCGGAAAGAATATTGGTTTGACAGCGCCTGGAAGAAAACGGATTTTAGGGTAGAAGTGATCAAAATAAAAGACAAACCAGATTATTTAGATACGGTTGCTTACACCATTTTTGGCCCGGTGATGTATGATAAAAGCTTTACCGGCGGCAGGTCCGATGTGCATAAAAATTATGCGGTTCGCTGGAAAGCGCACGATCCAAGCGATGACCTGAAAGCATTTAATATGCTGGATCACGCAAATAATTATGCCGATTATAATGCTGCAGTAACCAACCTGCATACACCAGGACAAAACTGTGTGTTCGCCTGCAAAAGCGGTGATATTGCTATTCGTGCGCAAGGAGAATTTCCTGCAAAATGGAAAGGGCAGGGAGATTTTATAATGCCGGGTGTTGATAGCAGTTATATGTGGCAGGGCATGATCCCCCAGGATGAAGTGCCTTTTCAATATGACCCTGCAAGAGGTTTTGTAAGTAGTGCCAATCAAAAACCCGCAGATTCAACTTATCCGTATTATTTGGGAAGAGATTACCCGATGTATCGCGGATTATACATCAACAGGAAGCTTACAGAAATGAATGATATAACGGTGCAGGATATGATGGACCTGCAGACCAGTGAATATGATGTTTTTGCAGAGATGGCGGTACCCATATTTTTAAACAATATGAAAGTAGATCAGCTGAATGATGAAGAAACAAGGTATTTCAATATTTTAAAATACTGGAACCTTACAGACGATGCTGCATCAAAAGGAGCTACGGTATTTAATATTGCATGGAAAGATTTTACGAAAGAGGTGTATGATGATGAGTACGCACATGCACCAAAAGTGATCATGCGCCCATTTGAAAGCACTTTATTGGAAAGTGTGTTACGTGATAGCGCCTATAAATTTTTAGATAATATTGGAACAGATAAAGTAGAAACATTATCGGATGATGTAACAGCCGCTTTTAAAAAAGCAGTGGTAGAATTAAGCAAAGCTGATAAAGAAGGGAAATTAGAATGGGCAAAATATAAGGATACACATATCAGCCATCTCACCAAATTAGAAGCATTCAGCAGTTTGCATTTACCTATCGGTGGAGGAACCTATTGCGTGAATGCGGCAAAAAATGACCATGGCCCAAGCTGGAGAATGGTAGTGAGCCTTAAGCCGCAAACTGAAGCCTATGGTATTTATCCGGGCGGACAAAGCGGAAACCCCGGCAGCAAATATTATGATGATTATGTAAACAAATGGGTAGAAGGAAAATACAATATACTTTGGATGATGGAAAAAGGAGAAGAAAAAGACCCGCGCGTAAAATGGAAAATGGTATTCAGTAATTAAATAATAGAAACGAATAAATAAATAAAATGAAATTTTTAATCTCTTTAATAATAACAGCTGCACTAAGTTTTGCTATCTGTTTGTATTGTCCCTGGTGGAGCATCGCTATTATAGCATTTATTGTTGCTGTACTAATTCCGCAGAAGCCGTTTGTTGCTTTTCTTTCAGGTTTTTTTGCATTATTTATTTTTTGGTTTGTTTTGACCTTATATATCAGCAACAATAACGAGCATATATTGGCGCATAAGGTTTCTATGATCATTTTAAAATCTGATAACCCTTTTGCATTGATATTGATCACGGCATTGATAGGAGCTTTAGTTGCCGGCTTTGCAGCACTGGCAGGAAGTTTTGCCCGAAAAACCAAATAGCATTTTTAGAGAATTTTATTTTTCAATAACGAAATGAAAGTTAATTTCGTTTGCGATGCGTAAATTTCTGTTGCTTATATTTATTGGTATCTCTCTTCATTCATCTTCACAGAAAATTTACGGAGTTGTTTATAATGCTACGGGCGATCTATTGCCTTATGCATCAGTAACCATCAAAGGCACAACCATCGGCGCCAGCGCAAATAATAAGGCTAAATATTCGCTTAGCGTTCCACCAGGTAAGTATACGTTGGTTTGTCAATACATAGGGTTTATCGAACAGGAAAAAAATATACAGCTAACCGATAGCAGCGATGAAGAACTGGTATTTGTTTTAAAAGAACAAAAGCTTACACTGCAAGAAGTAGTGGTAAAACCCGGAGAAGATCCTGCGTATGAAATTATCAGGCAAGCCATAAAAAAACGGCCGTATTATAATAAGCAGGTAAGATCTTTTGATTGTGACCTCTACACAAAGAACATCATAAAGCTGCGCCATTTACCAAACGAGATATTTGGCCAAAAGATATCTGCAGATGATAAAGCAGCATTACAATTAGACTCAACAGGAAAAGGTATTGTATACTTATCCGAATCTGTCGGAAAAATTTCTTCTCAACAGCCCAATAAATATAAAGTAGAAATAAAGAAAAGCCGTGTTAGCGGTAGCGGAAATTTTGGATTTGCCTTTCCTACCTTTATTAATTTTTACCAGAATAATGTCAGCATTTTTAGCAATCGCCTGAATCCCCGTGGTTTTATTTCACCCATTGCTAACGGTGCTATGAACTATTATAAATTTAAATACCTCGGCAGTTTTTGGGAGGATGGCAAAGAGATCAATAGTATCCGCGTTACACCGCGTAGAAATTATGAGCCATTGTTTTCGGGTGTCATAAATATTACTGAAGATGATTGGCGCATCCATAGTGTGGAGTTATCACTCA
Source organism: Ferruginibacter sp. (assembly GCA_035317105.1). GTDB lineage: Bacteria > Bacteroidota > Bacteroidia > Chitinophagales > Chitinophagaceae > Ferruginibacter. The sequence continues at coordinate 56,279 of DATHHR010000149.1, forward strand.
TAAAAAAACAATCTTTAGAATTTTTAGATACATTGACTATCACACAGTTTTATGTTCCGGTAAATGATACTGTATGGCAGCTTAAGAACCAGGTATTGCATTTTAATTTTCAGCAATTCTCTATCGATGCTATCGGCAATTTCATAAGCGTTTATTCAAAGTACAGGATCGATCCAACCTTTCCGAAGGGTTTTTTCGATAATGTTATTCTTAAATACGATACAGGAGTAAATAAAAACCCTGCAACCTATTGGGATAGCACGCGCCCCGTGCCGCTAGAAAAAGAAGAAATAAAAGATTATGAAGTAAAAGATAGCCTGTACCAGGTTGGGAAAGACTCGGCATTAACCAAAAGGGTTGTTGACTCTCTTCGAAAAAAACAAGGTCCTATAAACCCTTTTAAAGTATTGTATTTAGGTGTTGATAGAATGCATTACAGCCAGACCTTTACGTATCGATGGGCAGTGGACGCTTTATTACAAAAAATGGAATACAACCTCGCAGAAGGAGTTGTCATAAATGCAAACGGCCATTTTGATAAGGATCTGGATGATAAGCATGCTCACTTGTCGATTAGTCCGACTGTCCGATATGGTTTTAGTAATACACATTTAAATGCATGGGCCAATATTGTGTACACTACCAGGCATTTTAAAGATGATAAATTTGCAAAAGACACCTGGAGTTTAGGGGGTGGCAAAAGAGTGAGTCAATTCAACAATGCGAACCCGATCACTGCTGATGTAAATAGTATCAGTACACTTTTTTCAGGAAAAGATTTTATGAAGACCTATGAGAATTATTTTGTGTCGGCAGGTTTTTCCAGGAAGTTTGATAATGGCTTACAGGTTGGCATTAATGGTTTGTACGAAGACAGGATACCTTTAGATAATACAACAGATTTTATCTTTTTCAAAAAAGACCTGCCACATATCACACCCAATTATCCCTATCAAAAAATAGCGGCGCAGTTTACGCCTTACCAGGCATTTTTGATCGATGCCAATATTAGTTATCAACCGGGACAAAGATTCATTCAATATCCCAATGGAAAAATTTCTTTAGGATCAAGGTATCCGGTCTTTACATTGAATTATATCAAAGGGATCAAAAATATCTTTGGCAGTGATGTTGATTTTGATAAATGGAACTTATCTATCAGGAACGAGTTCAATTTTAAACTCGCAGGCATATTGAAATATAATTTTGTGCTTGGTGGATTTTTGAATACCAATAAAGTATTCATACAAGATTATACGCACATCAACGGGAATGAATATTTTGCCGCAAGTGCTTATCTGAACAGCTTTCAATTAGCCGATTATTATTTATACAGTAATACATCCCGCTTTTATACTGAAGCACATATCGAGTATCATTTAAACGGTTTACTCACTAACAAGATCCCGTTATTTAATAAATACGATTGGAATTTAGTGCTGGGTTCTAACGCGTTTTACATCAATGAAGACGGCAACTACACTGAAGTATTTGTGGGTATAGAGAATTTTTTACGCTTATTCAGAATAGATTTTGTAGCTGGCTTTAGGGATGGAAAAACCGCAGAGACAGGCATAAGGCTTGGTACACAAGGTTTGCTGGGTGGACAAAACAAGTTCAGGCGCCAGCAAAATCCGCTTAAATTTTAATAGGTTTAATCGTTTAACCGCAAAGAACGGTAAGTAAGCGCAGAGACCCGCAAAGAAAACTTTGCGATACTTTGTGGTATTTCTTTGTGTTCTTTGCGGTTAATTTTTTTGTATTTTTGCAAAGTATTTGGTTTGCCCTGCAAGCATCCAACTTTTAAAAGTTTTCCGATCAAGATCGGGATCAAATTAATTTTATGACTTTATACAATCGTATCTCCCAAACGGAGCTTAAACAATTGTTGTACGCCGAAACGGAGCATCGTACAACTATTTCTTTCTATCAATATTTTCCTGTCGACGATGATAAACAATTCAGGGATGAGCTGTATGCTAACCTGAATGCCTTAAAAGTTTTTGGCAGGATATACATTGCGCAGGAAGGTATCAACGCGCAGATAAGTGTGCCTGATAGTAATTTCGAGGCGCTTAAAACTTACCTTTCTTCTGTCGCTCCACTAAATGGTATTCGTTTAAATGTGGCCATTGATGATGACGGGAAATCTTTCTGGGTATTAAAAATAAAAGTGCGGGATATGATCGTAGCAGATGGCATTACTGATCCGGGCTTTAGCATGGAGAAAAAAGGCAAGTATGTAAATGCTACACAAATGAATGAGTTATTGCTTGATGAGAATACGATCGTGATAGATATGCGCAATCATTACGAATATGAAGTAGGGCATTTTGTAAAAGCAGTAGAGATACCCAGTGATACTTTTCGTGAGCAATTGCCAATGGCTGTTGAAATGATGAAGGAACATAAGGATAAAAATATCATTATGTATTGTACTGGCGGTATCCGTTGCGAAAAAGCGAGCGCTTATATGTTGCACAATGGCTTTAATAATGTTTTTCATTTAGAAGGCGGTATTATTAATTATGCCAAACAAACCAAAGAAGAAAAGATCGAAAGTAAATTTATCGGTAAAAATTTCGTTTTTGATAACAGGCTGGGAGAGCGTATAACAGAAGATATTATTTCTTTGTGCCATCAATGCGGGCAACCTGCCGATACACATACCAATTGCAAAAATGATGGCTGCCATATTCTTTTTATTCAATGTGAAGTATGTGCAACAAAATACGATGGCTGTTGCAGTGAAGATTGCCAGGCAGTTTACAACTTGCCGGTAGAAACACAAAAAGAAATGCGCAAAGGAATTGATAAAGGCAATATGGTTTTTAATAAATCAAAACACCGCTTACGGCCATCTATACACGATAAAAAAGTGTGACCTATTGAGGTATTGGCGGTAATGGATGGGTTTTATGCAGCTCATTATAGTGCTTAATGTATTTGCTGTCTTTTTGTAAGCCTATACTCGACAGCGCGCCCTTTAATACTGTTTTCAGCCAATCATTAAATATGAATTTCCCCCTGTCACGCTCAAAAAATATCAATGTTTCTTTTTTATTGTCTGGATTGACAACGTTGCCTGCAAGGCCATTCTCGATCCTAAGTTTAAGAGAATTTTTAGTTGGGTTGACCGGATCTAATATTTTAATGGCAAGGTCCTTATAATATAAATTCATTTTACCTACGGCTGCATATTTATTGCCTCTCCAATTCGCAAATAAAGTATCGGCACTTCCTTTTTCGATCTCTATAGCAGCCAGGGGCTTTGTTATTGGATTTAATTCAACAAAGTTAATAGGAGAAACATTGACAGACATAGTAAAGTTTGAAAGAGAATCGTCATAACGCTCACTGTAATAGAAATGCCTTATCGATGTACTGAATAAAGATGCGGTAGCAGTTACTGTCAGGTTCTTATTTTTGTTATTTATATTGCCGATATTCGACACAGTACCATTTATATTTTTCAGTGGGATAATACCCATCTGATTTGTTTTGGCAGATATTTCCTGAACCGTTGCAGCGCTGTTTTCTATTACAACAGTATTCACTGAAAACGGAAATGCAATGGCACTGATAAGTTTGGTAGGCATCGGCTTTTCTATATTATGATGGAAAGGCATCCTTTTATCCCTGCTTGCAGTTAAAGAAACATTGTTAACAATGATCTTATCTGCAGTAATAGACGAATCGTTTTTTTGTTGATTAATGTGCAGGTTATTGACCGTTACATCATCACCTTTTATAACCACATAATCTGCCTGCCATTTTGCTTTTTTAAATGTCTCTTCCATGCTAAGGTTTGGCGTTACATCAAAGCCTTTGATGTGTAGTGTATTCTCAGCAGGCAGCCAGCTATACGATCGTATATTTATTGTTTGTGTTTTTCCTTTTAAATGCAGGTCGCCTTTTGTGATGGCAGATCTACCCAAAAGATAGGACCATTTGTACTTTGATCTTTCATGGTAAGAAAAAGTATTGTCTTCAAAAGATCCGGATAAATTGTTGATCGCTAAATCAGTGTTGCCTTTTTTGTTTTTGATCACCGCATCGTCCCATTTCAGCAATAAGCCAGACGTCAATGATAATTTATCATTCGCATCTTTTGTCAGTGCACCATTATCAAGCTGTAAAGAAGATCTTGGTATACTGATCGAGAGCTGTTTTTTGTGTATAGAAAGATCAGTTAAAGTAACTGCGATCTTTTTGTATTCCAGCATGGCATCGCCTTCTTTATGTCCATGCACTTCACTTGCAGCGATCGATACTTTTGCAGAAATTTTTGAACTATCTATTGTTGTTTCTGAAACATAATTGATCTGTGAATTGTTAACAAGTAGATTATCCGTATTAAAATTTAGGGGTATTGATAAATGCCTGCTCTTCTTTTTTGCCACAGCCGTATTATAAATATTGATCGTAGGATCTTCAACAATAAAGGAAGTGAGCTTGTTGATACCGAAATCGCTGGAATGTATATCGCCTTTTATTTTTGCTATAGGTATTTCAAGCTTTGTGTAGCCACTGTCTTTATGTATATCAACTATAGCGCCTTCAATAACATTGGTATAATTATTATCAAGCACCAGTTTTTTTGCAAAAACGGTTGTGTTTTGATCACTGAAACTGATATCATTAAATATCCCCATGGCACTATTCCAGGTAAAAAATCTTTTGACAGAATTAATATTATCAACACGAATAGCACTCGCAGTTAAATGAATATTATTCTTTGCAGATGATTTTGTGAAATCTAAATTATTCACATCTATGCTATCGATATGAATGAGCGGAAGGTCTTTTGCCGTTTTATTAGCAGCTTCTTCACCATTGCCTGTCGAGTTTACAAATAGTTTATTTACTTCGATATGATCGATCATTATCTTTCTGTAATTCACGTATTGATCCCAGTCTAATACCTGCCAGGATAATTGCGTGCCCTTTACAGATAAATTTTCTCCATAGGTCAATTGGAAGTTATCTGCATAATTGCGCCGGTTATATCCTTTGAAATCAAAATCGTTTATTTGTAGTGTGATCTTTCCTGCCTGAACATTTACCTGTCCAATATCAAGTTTCGGCATGGAACGTTTAACATCTATCAATGAATCACTCAAAAAAAAGTGGTGCAATAAAACATCTGCATTTACATTTTTCATGCTCATCGTTATCGGCTGGGCTCCCAATAATTTATATTTTAGATTGCCATTCACTATATGAAAGCTATCCACGTTGATCAATTCACTAATGCTGTGCAGTATTTTATAAATATGATTATTGGCATCTATAATAGTAGAAGCTGACCTTTGCGGTTTCTTTTTTTGATTGGCAGTTATGGAAATAACGGGCTTGTATAAATACGCCTGTGTGGCTTTTAATCTTTTTTCTACTAAAGCATCCAGGCTGATATTTTTAAGGTACAAAGACGGCGTTGAAAAAGTTAATCCCTTACCCGACTTGTTTTGAGGCGTAGGGCCAAACACAGCATGACTAAAAAGCAGATCGCTGTTCTTAAAAATAAATTCATCAACGGCTAATTGGAATAGGCTATCCTTTGTGATAAATGTAAGGCGCTTCACATTGAACAAAATGCTATCAGCCTGGATCTTGGTAGCGCTATCGGGGTTTATTTGTAAATTATATACTTTGAGCGTAGCTTTTTGTGTGCCATACGAAGGCTTGTTCTTATTGGTAAATACCAACTGGCCTTCTTCGATGCTGATATAGTTGAAGTTGATATAATCGAAAATAAAATCGGTAGACTTCTTTACTATTTTAGCTTTTGCATCATCGCTGGTATCCTTATTATCTCCCGGAACGGTTAAGACGGGCTTTATACAAATAAGCGTATCAATTATGAGTTGTTGTTTTTGATAGATAGCCGGTAGTTGGGCAGAGTTAAAAAATAATTTATCTGCTGTTAAAGTGATCTCGCCTTTATTGTCTTGTGCTTTTTTATGGATATAACAGGAATCTAATTCAAAAAGATCGCTTTTGCCTGAAAAGTGTAGTGATTTAAAATTGATATCATGCAATCCATCGGGCAATGCCCAATGCTGATCATTCATGCTAAGGTCGATATTGTCGGAAGCGAAAGTATGTGCACTATCGTTGTTCTCTTTTGTAAAATTAGAAACTGTAAAATCAATATTGTTACAGATCAACGGTTCTGCAACGCCAACCTTACCGTACGCTACTGATCCATTTTCCAAATGAAGCGCACGCACTTTTAAATGAACCAATATTTTTTGAAAGCTCCTCACAATATCCGTTATGTGAAAACGTGTTGCGGTAGTATCTTCAATATGTTCTCTGTGTTCGTGGATCTTTACCGCAGGAGATATTACCGCAAGACTATCAATTCCAAAGGTCTGATGAAGGATCAGGTCTTTCCATGATTGAATGGTTAAATACATGCGGGGTATTCTTACATCATAGTGCGGTGTAGTATGTAAAGTATCATTGCAAATAATGGAAACGCCATTTACAATGATTGATTTGTTCCAGAGCGAGACTTCTAATGTTGAATCTTCAAATCTGTAAGCGCCTTTCGTTTCTTTAGTTACCGTGAACTGAATGATCCGTTTGAATTTGTATTCTATAACAAAATATAAAATGAGGCTCACCGCAAAGCGAACGATCAATAGGATAAGAAAAGTTTTTATCCATTTTTTATATTTGGGTGAAAGCTCCATACTCAGATCGGGATATTCTCAAATATACAAAATGTATAATAAATGATTTAGATAGAAATGAGCAGACTAAACCGGGGAATTACTTAGACAATGCAACAATATCCGGCGATTCAAGTGTGTTACTAGGATAGCCTTTCGTTACGGTATGGATCATTGCTAATCCAAGCTCTCGCAAAGTACAAACGTACTTAGGCAATAATTTTTTTAAGAAAGGGTACATCCAGTCAATATAGTTGTAAGCTTTAATAGTATTTTTTAAACCTTTTGTTGGTTGTATATAACCTGGACGAAACATATAGGCGGCTTTAAACGGCAAAGCTAATAAATGGTTTTCTGTTTTGCCTTTTACTCTTGCCCACATTGATTTTCCTTTTTCTGTCCGGTCTGTTCCACCACCTGAAACATAACAGAACACCATATCGTGGTTATATTTTACCAGGGTATCTGCCACATATGTGGTAAGATCGTAAGTAAGCTTGGTGTACTCCGGTTCTTTTTTACCTACTGAAGTAACGCCTAAACAAAAAAAGCAGGCATTATAATTTTGTAATTGCGATTCGATCGGAGAGAAGTTGTAGAAATTGGCATGAATGATCTCTTTTAATTTTGGATGTACAACACCACAAGGTTTTCGGTTGATCACCAATACCTGTTCAACATCATCGCTTAATAAGCATTCGTGTAAAACGCCTTCGCCTACCATGCCTGTTGCTCCTGTTATGATCGCTCTTACTTTCATACGCCTAAATTATTTAATGCTGTTGTTATTTTCTTTGCTGTTTCTTCATCGCTTAATTCTTCCGGTGCAAATTTCTCGCCAATTACTTTTTCGTATAGTTCGATATAACGTTTACTGATGGTGTTGATCCATTCATCCGTCATTTCCGGAACAGTCTGACCTTCTTTGCCCATAAAATTATTTTCGATCAGCCATTCTCTTACAAATTCTTTACTTAATTGTTTTTGTCTTTCGTTGGCGGCCTGTCTTGCTTCGTAACCATCAGCATAAAAATACCTTGATGAATCGGGTGTATGAATTTCATCCATCAAATAAATAGTGTCGCCAATTTTTCCGAATTCATATTTTGTATCCACCAATATCAATCCCTGCTTTGCCGCCATTTCTTTTCCTCTTTGAAAAAGTGCACGTGTGTATTTTTCTAAAATGGTATAGTCTGCTTCACTGGCAATGCCTCTTTTTATAATTTCTTCTCCTGAGATATCTTCATCATGTCCAACTTCGGCTTTGGTTGAAGGCGTGATGATCGGTGAAGGGAAATGATCATTTTCTTTTAATCCTTCGGGCATTGTAACGCCGCATAATGTTCTTGATCCACTGCTGTAAGTGCGCCATGCGTGCCCGGTTAAATTTCCTCTTATCACCATTTCTACCCGAAACGGTTCACAGCGTTTTCCAATAGCGCTATTCGGTGTAGGGGTATTGATCAGCCAATTGGGACAAATATCGCTGGTCGCTTTTAGCATATAAGCGGCTATCTGGTTTAAAA
>DATHHR010000150.1:0-9469 GCA_035317105.1 Ferruginibacter sp.
TCTTATAATTAATAAAAATTTAATGTAAATTAAAAATTTACAGCAAGCTTGATTAGGATTTACTAAGGGTATTGGATCGAGATTCGGATATTCAAAGCGCAAGCTACGTAATATTTATTGTTTTATTATATTTTAGACGCTGTTATTTTGAACTAATTATACAGTTATTAGGCGATAATAATCGGGTATATATCTTTCTATATCAACCAATTATAACTATTATTAACATTCTAAAATAAAAAAAGCTGCTCTTTTCAGAACAGCTAAAAATATGCCAAAGTTATATTAAATTATATTCTAAAGTGAGCGAAAGCTTTATTAGCTTCAGCCATACGATGTGTATCTTCTTTTTTCTTAAATGCGGCACCTTCACCTTTGCTTGCTGCTACTATTTCGTTTGCTAATTTATCAGCCATGCTACGTCCGTTTCTGTCACGGCTATATTTTACCATCCATTTGATGCTTAAAGAAGTTTTTCTATCAGCACGTACTTCAGCAGGGATCTGGAAAGTAGCCCCACCAATACGGCGACTACGAACTTCAACACCCGGAGTGATATTAGCTAAAGCTTTTTTCCAAACTTCATAACCGTTTTCACCAGTTATTTTGCTTACTTTATCAACTGCATCATAAAAAATGATGTAGGCACCACTTTTTTTACCTGCCCACATTAAATTATTTACAAAACGAGTAACTAATTTGTCGTTAAACTTTGGGTCTGGTGCTAACGGTAATTTTTTGGCTTGCGCTTTACGCATGGTTCTTTATTTTTTATCTAACGGCATATTACCGAAAGAGTAGGTTTATACTATTTTTTTGCTTTTTCTTTCTTAGTTCCGTATTTACTACGGCTTTGTTTACGGTCTTTTACGCCGGCAGTATCCAAACTACCACGTACTATATGATAACGTACACCTGGTAGATCTTTTACCCTTCCACCACGGATCAATACGATCGAGTGCTCTTGCAAATTATGTCCTTCACCCGGAATGTAGGCAATAACCTCAATTTTATTAGTCAAACGAACCTTTGCTACTTTACGTAACGCAGAGTTTGGCTTTTTAGGTGTAGTAGTATATACTCTCGTACATACGCCACGACGTTGCGGACACGCATCTAAAGCTCTGGATTTACTCTTTGCTTTGATGATTTCTCTTCCTTTTCTTACTAATTGTTGTATTGTAGGCATTATTGACCCTTATTTTTAGGACGGCAAAGGTAACAGTCCTTTATCAAATTCCAAAATAAAAGATAGATAAATATCAAAAAAGATAGAAATAAGTTCAAATCCCAAAATCCAAATCTCAAAATCCGAATTTCAGGCTGATTATAAGCACAAATTCCAAAACTATTGCTGGTTTTGGAATTTGTTTTATTGTATTTTGGATATTACCGTAGGTCTAAATTTGGTTCAACCAACCATGCGTATCTGGTTCAGCGCCAATATGTATAGCTTCTAACCTGCGTTTAAGCTCAGGAGCTGTTTTCCAGGTACTTACATCAAATTTCATGATATAATCTTTATACTTTAACTCCTTAATTAAAGAGATGGTAGCCGCTGTTCCTGCTCCAAAAGCTTCACGTAACTGACCGGCTTTATGTGCTGCAATTATTTCATCAATGCTTAAAGCCCTTTCCTCAACGGTAAAGCCCATTTCTTTTAATAATACTAAAAGGCTGTTTCTTGTTACGCCTGCAAGAATTGTCCCGTCTTCTAACCCGGGTGTGATCGCTGTATTTCCAATGATGAAGAATACATTCATGGTGCCACATTCCTGTACATATTTATGTTCGATCTCATCGGTCCATAATACCTGGTCGTATCCGCTCTTTTGAGCTTCAGATGCCGCATATAAAGATGCTGCGTAATTAGCTGCAGTTTTAGCGAATCCAAGTCCGCCTTTTGCCGCCCTTACATAGGTTTCTTCTACCGCGATACGCATTGGGTTAGCATAATAGGGGCCAGTTGGACTTAATAAGATCAAAAATTTAAAATGTTCTCCGGGTTTAACGCCGATCATTTGATCTGCATTGAACATGAACGGGCGTATGTATAAAGAATGATCTGCTTGTTTAGGGATCCAATGCCTGTCGAGCTCTATCAATGCACGCATACCATCAATAAATATCTCTTCCGGTACTTGTGGCATCATCATTCTTTCAGCAGAAATATTAAAGCGCTTGAAATTTTCGTAAGGCCTGAATATATTAATATGCTTGCCATCAACATCGTTATATGCTTTGATGCCTTCAAAAATAGATTGGCCGTAATGCAGTGCAGACAGAGATGGATCTAAAGCCAATGGCTGGTATGGTTTAATTTCGGGTGTTTGCCATACGCCTTTAATGCAATCTACTTCCAGCATGTGGTCGGTAAAGTGTTTCCCAAATGGGATATTCTCCAAATTCAAGTCTTTCAACTTGCTCTGTTTTGTCTTGGTTATTTTAAAATCTGCCGCTGCGATCATAATCCTTAATTTTACTACAAAGTAACAAAAAAAAACTACATTAAAGTACAGTTTTATGAGTTTAAATAATATTCAATTGACTGCGGGTGCTGTACAGGATCTGTATAAAAAGTCATTGGTTTTATCAGATAAAACGCCTGATGCGAAAGTTGAAAAGCCGTCTACAACAGTACCGCTCAATATTTTAGGCAATAACCAACAAAAGATATTGATATTGGTGGCAGATGATGAAGCGCTTTATTTACCGGATGACCAGCTCAATTTTTTAATGGGTATTTTAGCGGCCTGTAAACTAACGATGCAGGATGTAGCTATATTGAATACGACAAAGAATGCGGCCATTTCATATACAAACCTATCAATAACGTTACAACCATCTACGGTTATTTTATTTGGTGTTGAAACATCGATCATATCGCTGCCATTACAATTTCCAACGTATCAAATACAGGCTTATAATAACCAAACCTACCTGAGTGCGCCCCCATTAACGCTTTTACAAAATGATAAAGCTGAAAAAACAAAGCTTTGGCTCTGCTTAAAACAGCTTTTCTCCCTTTAATAAAACGTTAAATTATACAAAATGGATACGCTCATTTTCGCCACCAATAACCAACATAAAGTGGATGAGATCAGGAAAGTATTAGGTAATAATTTTAGTGTTATAACACTAAAAGAAGCAGGTATCAATATCGATATACCCGAGCCCCACAGTACCTTAGCTGCGAATGCAACAGAAAAATCAAGGACCATTTATTCACTTACAGGAAAGGATTGTTTTAGTGAGGATACAGGATTAGAAGTTGAAACATTGAATCGTGAACCTGGTGTTAAAAGTGCGCGATATGCTGGCGAAGGCAGGTCTGATGCTGCTAATATTCAAAAACTTTTATCAAATTTGTTAAATGAAAATAACCGGCGTGCACAATTTCGCACAGTTATTTCATTGATACGGGAAGGAAAAGAACACCAGTTCGAAGGTATTTGCGAAGGCGTTATCACCAACGAACAAAGAGGAGAAAAAGGGTTTGGGTACGATCCTGTATTTATTCCTGATGGAAGTGAAAAGACTTTTGCAGAGATGAGTATAGAAGAAAAGAATAAATACAGCCATCGTAAAAAAGCTACGCAAAAATTAATTGATTTTTTACAACATACTTGCTAATCAAAAATGAATAATATGTCACACAAAGAAACCCCGAACGTCAGTCTTGCGGTATTATTTGCTTCGCTGATACTATCTGCCATTATTGCTATCATTTCTTTTTATAGCTACAAGCCATGTGCTTGCACAAAATGCGAAAAGCCGGCAACAGCAGCAGTTAACAATGATTCAGTAAAATACATAACGGTTGCCGGTCCGAATGGGCAGGCCGTAAAAGTGTCTTCAAAATTATCAGGACTTACAGCTTACATCGCAGATGATAAAACTGATAATAACGATCAAAGCTTTTGGAAATCGAAATTTAAAAGCTGGAGAGAAAAAATGTCTGCCAATAGCGTAACGCCTTCTCTTACAAATTTCATGGATATAGTGGAGCTGAGTAAAATTGTAAAAGAGAATTAATACCGCTATAGAACGATTGCCTATTGCCTGCGTTTTTATTACTTATGTTTGCATTCAATTATGCAACTTTTCCAAACAACCAGTAGAATTATAGTTACGTGCAGTAACCGGTTATCGCCTTTTTTACAACAAGAAATCATTGAATTAGGGTTTACGCCTGTCAGGGTTTTTAAAACCGGGGTAGAGCTAAAAGGTACGATCAAAGATTGTATCAAACTCAACATGCACCTGCGTTGTGCAAGCCAGGTATTGTTCTCTTTAATGGAATTCGAAGCGTACAATGCGGATAAGCTGTACGATAATTTAGTACAATTTCAATGGGAGGCTATTTTACCGGCTGATGGTTATTTTTCTATCACCAGCAATGTAGATAATGAAACGATCAACAATTCTTTATACGCCAATGTAAAAGTGAAAGATGCCATTGTTGATCATTTTAGAAATGCTACCGGCCTGCGCCCAAACTCCGGACCAGAGCTTGATAAAACAGTGATCCATTTATACTGGAAAGAATCAGTAGCAGAATTATTTATTGATACATCAGGAGAAACATTATCTAAACACGGGTATAGAAAGATCCCCGGCAAAGCGCCGATGTTAGAAGCGTTAGCCGCAGCCACTTTATTAGCCACAAAATGGGATAGGAGATCAGCCTTTGTAAACCCGATGTGCGGTTCGGGAACGGTTGCGATAGAAGCAGTTTTGTTAGCAACAAACCGAAAGCCAGGACTGTATCGTTCTAATTATGCTTTTATGCATTTGGTGGGGTATGACAAAGCTTTTTACGATGACTCACTACAACGGTTAAACGAAGAAATAATTGATGTGCCCGGATTAAAAATAATCGCAACAGATATCAGTGCGGATGCTATCAATGTAACGAAGATAAATGCAGGTGTAGCGGGTGTTGCAGACTATATCGAATTTGGAGTAGGCGATTTTGAAACAACAAATATTCCTGAAGACCAACCGGGTGTAATTTATTTTAATCCTGAATACGGCGATCGGTTAGGCGTAGAAGCAGAGCTGGAAATTACCTACAAGCGTATCGGTGATTTTATGAAGAAAAAATGCAAAGGATACACCGGGTATATTTTTACAGGCAATTTGGAATTAGGGAAAAAAATAGGCTTAAAGCCAAGCAGAAGAATAGAATTTTACACCAGCAAAATTGACTGCCGCTTGTTTGAATATGAGCTATATGCAGGAACTAAAAGAATTGATAAATAGCTAACAAAAGAACATAATATTTATGCGCTTATTTACACTTAACAAAGCAATTCTTTTTTGTTTATTTACGCTGCCTTATTTTATACTTTCTAATATAAGGGTAATGCCCTTACTTGTACTGCTCTTTGTTGTAAGTTTTGTTATTATTGCTTTACAAATTATAGATGTTTTGAAAAAGTTTGATAAGGAAAAGATTCGTCAAATAAAATACAAAAGATTGTATATTGATATCCTTGTTTTTTGTCTTTCTAATTTAGCACTTATGTTTTTTAGTATATTAAGTGTATTTGATGATAGCTTTTTTGTGTCGCTGGTTAGTATTATCATCATTTATATAACATTATTTGATTTTTCTGCTGGTTATTTAAAAGTATTCTTTAAAGATCCTTCCTGGTTGGATGTTTTTTTTATGGGGATGGCATTATTTTTTTATCCGTTAGGAATATACTATTTGCAATATAAATTTCGGCATATCATAAAAGATATACCTGATAACGCATAAAAAATGCCTGAATTTTATCAGGCGTTTTTATTATATGATGTTCTTAAATTATCAATTATCCATTAACCAATTATAAATTAATTAGTGTCGTATCCCCAGGTAATAAGCGTTGCTCCCCAGGTGAATCCGCCGCCGAAAGCAGCTAACACTAATTTGTCATTTTTCTTTAATTGCTTTTCCCAATCCCATAAACATAATGGAATGGTTGCTGCTGTAGTATTGCCATATTTTTGAATGTTTAGCATTACTTTATCTAAGGATAATCCCATGCGGTTGGCTGTGGCATCAATAATTCTTTTGTTCGCCTGGTGTGGTACCAGCCATGCGATATCATCGCCCGTTAAACTATTTCTTTGTAACAGGTCATACGCAGCATCAGCCATACTTTTAACTGCCGCTTTAAAAACTGTCGGGCCTTCCTGCCTGATATAATGCTGTTTGTTTTGTACGGTTTCTATTGATGCAGGATGTAAAGATCCGCCCGCTTCCATTCTAAGGAAATTACGACCTGCGCCATCGCTTTTTAATAAGCTGTCTTGCACACCAATATTTTCTGTAGTTGGTTCTAATAAAACGGCACCTGCGCCATCTCCAAAAAGTATGCAAGTGCTTCTGTCTGTGTAATCAACAATGGCACTCATTTTATCGGCACCTACAATAACTATTTTTTTGTATCGGCCACTTTCTATCAGTGCGGCGCCGGTCGTTAATGCGAATAAAAATCCTGAGCAGGCAGCGCTCAGATCATATCCAAAAGCATTTATAGCGCCTATTTTATCACAAACAATATTAGCGGTAGAAGGAAATACCATATCCGGTGTAACCGTAGCACAGATCATGCAATCAATTTCTTCTGGAGTGATACCTCTTTTTTTACAAAGCTCTAACACCGCAGGAACCACCATATCTGAAGTAGCTAATCCATCACCTTTTAAAATTCTTCTTTCTTCAACTCCGGTTCTTGTTTTGATCCACTCGTCATTGGTATCTACTATTTCTTCCAACATTTTATTAGTCAAACGGAAATCAGGAACATACCCACCAACAGCTGTTATAGCCGCATTGATTTTTTGCATCTTGTATAAAATTTATTGCTTTTTTGGTAATCGTTCAATAATGAACGAAAAGTTGGCAAAAATACGGTAAAAAATTATAGTGGTTATATCAAAGCTTATTTCATTAGGAATTATAATAAAGCATTGAACTTTAGTGGGTTCACTCCCAAAATATCGTTATTTTCGTGATTCACTCTGACACGCTATGTACGCATATTTGCAAGGTAAATTTACTTACAAGAGCCCTGCCCAGGTTTATGTAGATATAAACGGGGTAGGATATGAGGTTAATATTAGCCTCAATACTTATTCTCACATCCAGTCACTGGATGAGGGGAAGCTGTATACTTACCTGCAAATAAAGGAAGACGGCCATGTTTTATATGGTTTTTTTGACAGGATGGAAAAAGATATGTTCATTATGCTAATAGGCATATCCGGCGTTGGTGCAGCTACCGCAAGGATGATGCTGTCTAATTTGAAGCCGGAAGAGATAAACCGTGCTATTGCTCAAGGCAACGTTAAGGTCCTGGAAGGGGTCAAAGGTATAGGCAAAAAAACTGCAGAACGATTGATCTTGGAACTAAAGGATAAGGTTGGCAAAATAATAACGGATACCAGCTTACCGGTAACGGCCAGCAACAGCTTACAGCAAGATGCTTTGAATGCTTTGATCGCATTAGGTATATCAAGGCCGCAGGCAGAAGCGTCAATACAAAAGTTAGTTTTAGCCGAACCATCCATCACTAATTTAGAAGAACTTATTAAAAAATCCCTCAAAGCTATTTAGAAGAAATCTACCTTAACGACACTTTACCGGATGTTGCTTAAATGCAAATTAAATTTTAAGGGCGTAGGCTTTTCTTCTACTCTGGCACTGATAATCACTTTTGTAATTATCGGATTGCCCGCTGCTGCACAAAATTTTGCATCTTCATCCGATACTACACAGCCCAATTATAATGACAGTTTACGTTTTCCTATACACGATCGCAGGGGAGATTTTATAAGCGATAATAAAAAAAGTACCTACGATCTTTCTCAGCCACCCAATATAGATGATTCTATTGCGTATGATTCTAAAACACAATTGTACACTGTGTACGAAAAAGTTGGCGATAAATATTACCGTACACCAGTAACCTATACGTTTGATGAGTATTGGAAAATGCGCGACCAGCAAATGCAGGATGATTATTTTCAAAAGAGGGCGAATGTTTTAACGCAGCTAAATCAGAACGATCCGTCACCTAAACTGAACGTGTATGATAATTTGTTCAACAGGCTTTTTGGTAATGGTAAAGTAAGTATTGTCCCGCAAGGAAATGTTGATGTATTGGCTGGATACAAAGGACAGAATATTGAAAACCCCGCACTCCCTGTGAATGCAAGAAAAACAGGCGGACTTGATTTTGACATGAATGCCCAGGTGAATGTAAATGCCAGCATCGGCGATAAATTAAAGTTTCCTATCAATTATAATACGCTCGCAAACTTTGGGCAAGACAATCAAATAAAACTTGATTATAAAGGTCTTGATGATGAAATAATAAAACGCTTTGAAGCGGGGGATGTTAATTTTACTTTACCTACAACATTTATACAAGGCTCTCAGCAATTGTTTGGTATCAAAACACAATTGCAATTTGGTAAATTATATATCACTGCGGTTTTGGCCAATCAAAAATCGCAACGGCAAACGGTTAATTTGCAAGGTGGTGCAGCAGCCCAAGTCATCAACATAAAAGCAGATGCTTATGATGAGAACAGGCACTTTTTATTAGCGCAGTATTTCAGGGCCAACTATAACAAGGTGATGGCAAACCTTCCTGCGATCACTACGCCTATCCATATCCTTCACATGGAAGTATGGGTTACTAACCGTACCGGTACAACGACGAATACAAGAAACGTTTTGGGTTTGATGGATATAGGTGAAAGCAATCCTTATCTTGCTTCGGTGAATGTGCTGAGTAATTTTCCGCCGGCTTCTAATGGGGTTAATCCTCCGTCGAATGGTATCAATGATCTGTATAGTAAAATAATCAGCAATCCGAATAACCGCCAGCCATCATTAGTGGTGAACAGTCTACAAAGCATGGGCCTAACGCAGGTGCAGGATTTTGAATATACATATGCCCGTAAATTAGATTCAACACAGTATACGTACAATCCCCAGGTAGGTTATATTTCTTTGAGCTCGCCATTGCAACCGAACGATGTATTGGCAGTCGCCTATCAATATTCTTATAACGGAAGGATTTACCAGGTGGGTGAATTATCAACCGATGTTCCACCCGATACCACCGCAGGGGCAATATCGCAGGTATTGTACCTGAAATTATTAAAAGCTACCTCGCAAAGAACCAATTTGCCTATCTGGGGTTTGATGATGAAGAACGTCTATTCTATTGGCTATGGTACATTGTCTCCGATAGATTTTACTTTAAACGTAAAATACCAGGAACCAAGTTTAGGTACAAAAAACTATGTGCCATTCGGAGATAAAAATCAGGGAACGCCTATCATATCATTATTGAATTTAGACAGGCTCGATAAACAATTGGATCCCCAGCCTGATGGTGTATTTGATTATGTAGAAGGCTATACGGTCATTTCTCAATACAGCAGGATCGTGTTTCCGGTG
>DATHHR010000151.1:0-6217 GCA_035317105.1 Ferruginibacter sp.
TTATCATTGCTTTAAATGAAATAGCCAATCAGATTCCCGGTGCTCCTACTGTTGGCACGGTGGGCACTTTAAATGTTTTTCCTGCTTCAAGAAATATCATTCCCGAAGAAGTTACGTTTACCATCGACCTGAGAGATATTGACCTGGACAGGAGACATAATTATGAAAAACAATTGATGGATAAAATAAAATCCATCACCCAAAAATATCAACTGACCTACGAGATAACTGAAGATACTAACCTGGAACCCCGTTACTGCGCTGATTGGATAAAAGCCATTATCGCCAATGAATGTAAAACAATCGGACTTACTGATACACCCGAATTAATGAGCGGCCCATTTCATGATGCCATGGCTTTGTCTTATGCCTGTGATTATGGGATGATATTTGTTCGATGTAAAGATGGTATTAGTCATAACCCACTCGAATATGCTTCTTATGAAGACCTTGCTTTAGGAGCCGAAATATTGTACGGCACGGTAGTAGCCGTATTAAAAAAATAAAAGGCAGTATAGAAATACCGCCCGATTGATTGTCTCTCTTAACGAAGAATCTTCTAGCTCAGACGCCACGGATGGACTCGAACCACCGTAAAAAGTTTTGCAGACTTTAGCCTAACCTCTCGGCCACGCGGCTATATGATTTTCATGATAAAGATAGGAGGTAAATATTAGTCTACCAAAAAGGTGGACTAATTAATTGTTAATTATTTTTAAAACAGTCAAAGCTTGCTTTTACACGCAAAAAATGACCCGGAAAAATTCACCCGTTTATTGTAGCTTGCAATACAGAATTGATACATAAGTGACAGAAAATTATAATATACAATCTACCCTTCAGCATTACTTTGGCTACAATGAGTTCAGGCATAACCAGCAGGAGATCATTGAGAATGTTTTAGCAAAAAAAGATACTGTTGTTTTGATGCCAACCGGTGGCGGTAAATCTGTGTGCTTTCAAATTCCTGCTTTATTATTTGATGGGGTTACTATTGTTGTTTCTCCTTTGATCGCTTTAATGAAAGATCAGGTAGACGCTTTAAAGCTAAATGGTATTCCCGCGGCATTTTTAAATTCATCTCAGTCTTCTTATGAACAGACAGCGATCATCAATCAAATAAAAAATAAACAGCTCAAATTATTATACGTTGCGCCGGAGCGCCTACTCGGGCAAAACAATTTCCTTACTTATTTAAAAGATATCAATGTCTCGCTTTTTGCTATTGATGAGGCGCATTGTATCAGTCAATGGGGCCACGATTTCAGACCGGAGTATTTGGTTCTAGGACAATTAAAAAAACAGTTTCCCCAAGTTCCGATCATTGCATTAACGGCTACCGCAGACGCGTTGACTAAAAAAGATATTATCGATAAATTGGAGATCACTGACTTTACAGTTTTTGAAAATTCTTTCAATCGCCCGAATATTTTCTATTATATCAAACCAAAGAAAAATTATTTTTCTCAGCTGGTAGATTATTTAGAAGCCCGTAAGGATGATAGTGGCATTATTTATTGTTTAAGCCGAAGCTCTACGGAAAAATTGGCAGAGGATCTTGTTGAAGAAGGTTATTTAGCCGCAGCGTATCATGCGGGATTAGAAAGAAATATCCGTGAAGAAAGGCAAGACAAATTTTTAAAAGATGAGATCAAAATAATTATAGCAACGGTTGCGTTTGGAATGGGCATTGATAAAAGCAATGTCCGTTTTGTTGTGCATGCAGATCTGCCAAAAAATATTGAAGGGTATTACCAGGAAACAGGAAGAGCCGGCCGTGATGGGCTATTAAGCGAAGCCGTTTTATTTTACAGCGGCGGTGATGTAATTAAGTTAAGGAATTTTGCCAAGGTGGAAGGCAACGCTGAACAAAGTAAAATAATGTTGAAGAAGCTGCAGCAGATGGCACAGCTTTGTGAAAGCAGGCAATGCAGAAGACAATATTTATTAAATTATTTCGGGGAATCAGCACCTGATTATTGCGGTAGTTGTGATGTTTGCTTAAGCGATGAAGAAAAAGTAGATGCCACTATTGAAGCGCAAAAATTCTTAAGTGCAGTAACGAGGTTGAACGAAAGATTTGGTATGAATTATGTAGTCGATTTTTTACGCGGCAGCAGCACTATCAGAACTGAACACCAGCAATTAAAAACTTTCGGTATCGGAAAAGATATCAGCAAAGACCAATGGAAACAATACGCGCGTGAATTATTGCAAATGAAAGCAGTAAAACAAAGCGAAGGTGAATATCCTGTATTACAGCTAACCGAAAAAAGCCGTAAAATTTTAAAAGGAGAAGAGCAGGTTAAATTGGTCAAAGCGGTAACTACTAAAGCCGAGCAGCCTGCAGCAATGCAAATGCAAAACAACATTCCGGCACACGACGAATTATTTAGAGAATTGAAATCAGTAACGCATGATTTAGCAAATAAAGAAAGGGTTGCCGCTTATATGATTTTTTCTGAAGCTACTCTTCTGGAATTGGCAACATATTTGCCATTAACCATGACAGATATTTCTAAGATCTCAGGATTTGGTGATGTTAAACTGGCAAAATATGGTTCTTTATTTTTAGATCATGTGATAGATTATTGCAGAAAAAATAATTTATCCACCAAGATCAATTTGAAAGCGCCTAAAAATTTACGCAAGGCTGTAACAAAAGAAAGGGCAACTGATACTAAGAAACAAACTTTGCAATTATTTTTAAATGATAAAACCGTTAGCGAAATAGCCTTTGAAAGAAATTTATCGCCACAAACTATATTAAGCCATCTTGCATTTTATGTAAGTAAGGGCGAACTAGAAGTTACAAAGTTAGTGTCACAGGAAAAGATCGAGCCAATAATGAATGCTATTAAAATATCCGGCACAGAAGAACTGGCACCAATTAGGCAAAAACTAGGTGACAATTATTCTTACGGAGAAATCAGGGTAGTAATGGGTTATTTAGAATGGATGAATGAACGATAGAATTTAAGTCCGTAGGACTTTAATATTTATAGTACAAAAAATTTCAAATTTCGGAACTCCGTCAGGAGTTCAATATACAGCAGGTTGAACTCCAACGGAGTTCTTCATTAGGATTATACAATTACACTATAAATATTTGACTGTTATGCAGTCGTTTAACTAAAACGTGCAATATGTCTTCAGAAAAAATACCATATCTCACAAAAGAAATAATAAAAGGTTTAATAAAACCAAGAGTAGCCGATTCTCATAAGGGAACGTACGGTCATACTTTATTAGTAGCAGGAAACAGGGGAAGAATGGGCGCTGCAGTTTTAGCTGCCCGTGCTTGTTTGAGAACCGGCACTGGGTTGTTAACGGTAAATATTCCAGAAGAAGAACGTTTCATTTTACAGACAACCATTCCTGAAGCGATGTTATTATTCAGAGAATATAAATTGCTTGATCTTGATAAATATTCTGCCATTGGCATTGGACCTGCCATAGGATTAGATAGTATTTCTTCCGAATTGATGATGGACATTTTGCATCAGTACAAAAAAAGTGTTTTGTTAGATGCCGATGCGTTGACAATATTAGCACAGCACAGAGATCTTTGGGATCTGTTGCCAAAAGGATTAGTGCTTACGCCGCATGTAAAAGAGTTTGACAGGTTATTTGGTGAAAGTGATACCAAAGAAGCAAGGATAAATAAAGCCATCGAGCTTTCTACACAATATCATTGGGTAATTGTTTTAAAAGACTACGAAACATTGATTGTTGAAAATGGCCAAGCTTGTTTAAGTAAAACGGGTAATCCTGGTTTAGCAAAGGGTGGCTCGGGAGATATTTTGAGTGGAATGATCACAGCGTTATTAGCCCAAGGATACTCTTCTTTCAGCGCAGCTAAAATTGGGGTTTACTTACATGGTTTGGCTGCAGATATAGCAGTGAAAGAGCAAAGCCTGGAAAGTTTACTCGCTTCCGATGTGATTGAAAAGATCGGCGCAGCTTTTAAAGCTGTTGAATAATTAAGACAACTATATATCAGTTGGGACAAGTTTACCTAAAAAGTGATCAAATGCAAATTTAATCCAAATACAGAAAAGTCCTACTAATGCAACGTTTAGTGTTCTTAATGGGTTGTATCTAAAACTAAGAAAATACGTCAAAATAAAAATAAAAAAAGCCGAAATTATAATCGATATGACAATTGATTTTTCTTTCTTAAAAATTATCACAGCATTTTGTATAAATATTAAGGCAATGTATATCATAAGAATAATCTCTAACGAAATCCCAAAGCTTATATCATTCCTAGTATTATAATGATATGACCAATATGATACTATTGTATCATGAACTATAATAAATGCTAAGGATTGAAAAACAAAATCAATAAAGGCAAAGAGTATTCTATAATTCTGTTGAGTTTTCATAATTAATAAATTAATGGTCATTTAAAGGCAAACCTCTTTTTTGAAATTCTTTCCAGTTTAAATATTCATCGCCTTTACGATGTTCTACCATCGTGATACAATCGGTAACCGGGCAGATCAGCTGGCATAAATTACAACCTACACATTCTTCTTCTTTGATGGTATATTTATTATACGGGTTGCCATAATCTAAATTAATAGCCTGGTGCGCCGTGTCTTCACAAGCGATAAAACATAAACCGCAGTGGATACATTTATCCTGATTGATATTGGCTATATGATGGTAGTTGATATCAAGGTCTTCCCAATGCGTTATTTTATCGATCGACTTGCCAATAAAATCTGTTGTGGTTTGATAGCCTTTTTCATCCATCCAGTTATTAAGTCCTTCGCATAGATCTTCGATAATTCTGAAACCATGTGTCATCACTGCTGTGCATACCTGAACATTAGTGGCGCCTAACAACATAAATTCTACTGCATCTTTCCATGAGCTAACACCACCGATACCGGAGACAGGAACTTTTTTTGTTGTTGGATCCTGAGAAATAGTTGTTAGCATTTTTAATGCGATCGGTTTTACTGCCGGGCCGCAATAACCACCATAAACAGATTTTCCTGCTACGTAAGGATTAGGAACTAAGGTATCCAGATCAATACCTGTTATAGATTGGATCGTATTGATCAACGACAAACCATTTGTACCTGCTTCAACACAAGACTTTCCTGTTGGCACAACTGAGTGTACATTCGGCGTTAATTTAGTAATGACAGGAATGGTAGCTTTTTCCATTACCCATTCAACGATCATTCTTGCAATTTCAGGATCTTGTCCTACTGTTGCGCCCATCCCACGTTCTGTCATGCCATGCGGACACCCGAAATTTAATTCTAAGCCATGTGCACCTGTATCTTCAACTTTTTTTATTAATTCGTGCCAGGCTGCTTTATTATTTTCTGTCATCAACGAAACAACCATCGCTCTGTCAGGAAATAGCTTAATAACTTCTGCAATCTCTTTTAAGTTAATATCTAATGGCCGGTCACTGATCAATTCAATATTATTAAAACCCATAACACGCGTACCATTAAAATCAACAGCTGAGTATCTTGAAGAAACATTTTTAACCTGTTCGCCCAGCGTTTTCCATACAACACCTCCCCAACCTGCTTCTAAAGCACGCAATACATTTATCTTCTTATCCGTTGGAGGCGCGCTTGCGAGCCAAAATGGATTCGGAGATTTTATACCAAGAAAATTTGATGATAGATCGGCCATGATTCAATTTTCTAAAAATTTAAGAATACTTGCTGCTCCTTTTTTTCCTGCTTGCACTGCATCAACAACTTCTTTACCGCCATTTACGCAATCGCCTCCGGCGAAAATTCCTTTGATATTTGTTGCTGTTTTATCAATTACTATTTTACCATTTGTATTTTGGATATTATTTTCATTGATAATTTGAGTAAAAGGCATTTGTCCCGCTGCTTTAATTACCATGTCTACTTCCAGAGTAAAAGTTTCGCCCGTATCAATAGGTGATCTTCTACCGCTTGCGTCTGCATCGCCTAATTTCATTACACTACAAATTAGTTGTACGACTTTTCCCTCGTTACCAATAATCTCCTTTGGTGCCGCCAGCCATATTATTTTGCAACCATCCAGTTTGGCAATATTTAATTCAACATCAGTACAAGGTTTTTCTGCTTCCGTTCTTCTGTAAACTAATGTTACTTCTTTTGCACCCAAACGTTTTGCTTGTGTTGCTGCATCGATGGCTGTCATACCCATTCCTATTACGGCAACTTTATCGCCAATAGCTATT
>DATHHR010000152.1:0-3384 GCA_035317105.1 Ferruginibacter sp.
TGTCCCAATATAATTCGTTGGCGAGGTACTTAAATTGCCTGTGGTACTCCACCAAACCTGTGCATGTAAAAAATTAGAACTACATAAACTTACTACAACAAAGAGCAGAACGGATTTAAAAAAAGCATTGTTTTTTTGCGGGCGGGTTTTAAGATTTGGTACCATAGAATGTTTTACTTTTTACAATTAGGATGCTGACAATTTAAGTGCTTAACAATTAATATCTATATAATAAATGCCTTTACATAGGGATATACTGCTAATTAGTTGAATAGGTTGGGTGAATTAAAATATTTTTTTAAATAAACAGGATAATATAATGATGAACCGCGATGAATCGCTAATATGATAAAAAATGATATTATAATGGCAGGCATGGTACGGATTTAGTTAGGTCAATAAAGTTTCATATAAGCCCTGCGAATATATAAATCCTATACGGTTAATAAAAAATAATTTTATGAAAGCCTTTTATAAGGAGTTAATAGTGCTTAATGAGAATGATTAGCAATATTATTTTCATGCTTAGGATCAATAAGCTTCTTTGTTATGCGATCAAGAGTGATAGGATTGCATTTAATAAAAATATCAATTATTTGTTACTCCATTAAATTTATGATGTTGGTAACAACACCAACGTCGGCGTTCGATGATTTATGATTTGGGGCACCAACGAAGGCTAGTTATTACTTATTCTTTAATGGTAAATATGGTAAATTTCATGTCCATAATATATTGCTGCAACGGTTGTCCCTATTGCTAAAACAAGAGTTAACCCAACCATAATTCTTTGAGTAATTCTTTGTTCGGTTAGTAGTTTTTTCTGATAAGAAATATCAGTTATTTTACTTTCTTCCATTCCTTTATAACCACCAGCAGCCATTAAATATTCTCCTTCAAAAGTAGCTCTATATTGATCTCCGTTTTGAATAACATATTTATCCTTAATCAATTTATCTAAAATAGATTGTAATTCATTTTTATCATCTAAACTATTTGACAAATAAAGTTCTCCTTTAATTAGCTCTTTATTTCTTTCATATTTATGCAAAGTATGTAGAACAGCATCAAGCTTTTCAAAAGGAGTTTTATCATTAAAACGAGTACTCATAGTGTTATTTTTAAATGACTATCGGAAATTTTAGGTCAAAAATTACCAACGGTCCTTTGTTTTTAAATAAGTTATTAATTCTGCATATTTATTAGAGTCAGGAGATCGCAAGGTAGTATTATATTGCATATTTGATATGTCAACAATATTTTTTAATAATCCGATAGAACCTTTTCTATCCGTATAGTGTATATAAAAGACTAAAAAACAACCAGAGAAATTATATAATTTCTTTTTAGGAATAAAAATCGTTGATCTTCTTGTAGTATTAGGTTGAACATCTGTATTAGTCTCTTGTATAGTTATTATAGGACATGGGCTCAAAAAATATCTTCCACCAAACTCTCTTATAATAAAACTAGAATCTTTAATTTTAGTTGCTTTTTCTTGACCATAATTATCTACAAGAACCTGTAAACATAGTTCACTTTCATTTGTATATGTAGAGTCCCAAAAAACCTGTTTTCCTTCTAAACTTACTTCTAAATCAGCTGGTGTCGTCTCACTATTAGCATAGTTGTTATTTATATTAAACAGAATACCAGCTGTCTGGCCACCAGATTGACTAGTTGACTTAACATTTATAAAATATCCGTCACTCTTCAAACCATACTTAGCTAATAGCTTGTCAAAATCATGTTTAAAATTTATGCTATCACGGGATGACAACAATTGCGAATAAGAAATATTACTGATAAGTAATAAGAAACATCCTATTAATACAAATAGTTTATTGCTCTTTTCTACTGATTTTTTAATAGAAGATTTTATATCAAGAATTTGCATTATTTACTAATTAGGGTAGCAGATGGGAAAGCGCTAATTAACTCCAGAATTCTATTTCTTTCTGGATTTAGCGGGATCGATACATGATTATCATCAGCACCATAGTCATACATGTCATCTATATTATATGATTTAGTTCCGTCCAATGTGGTATAAGTACCTTTAAGATAAAAATATATTTCTTTTGGTAAGGGGTAATCCGGAGAACCAAAACCTACTTGCCAAGCCTTATGAAGCGGAATTTTTAAATTATTATGAAAAAAATCAGGCTTGGTTAAATCATAATTGCCATTAACATCTTCTGTTAACATGTAACACATAATATTAAAATTTGTAGATCCAGCACCAATACTTTGAAATTGAATAAAATATTCCCCATTTTGTTTTGTCGAATCTTTAGGAAATACCCCATCTTCAGATACTAAAAGCGTTGGATCGTCTTGGGGATAATTATTAATCATAAAAGCCGTTTGACCGCCAGATTGTTTTGTTGATTTTACATTTATTGAATAATTACTATTTGTTAATCCATATTTGGTTAATAAATTTTCGAAATCATGCTGAAAATGTGATTTTTCGATAGAAGAAAGTTCTTGCGAGTAGGAAATATTGCCAATAAGAAATAAAAAACTACTTATGAGAATCCATGATCTGACCAGCTGTGGTACCGCCCGTCTGGCCATTTGAAGTAACACTAAAGTTGGGTCTATCTGATGTACTAATACCTTCTCTTGATCTTGGGGTATATTCGATTTTGGTGATGGTAATTGTGTCATGGTTTGTTTTATAAAGGGTGAGCGTATCGTGTATAAAAACAGTTTCTTTTGTATTAAAAGTTAACCCCCACATATTAATTGCTTTATTAGTCGCTAAACCTGTTATGGCGGTTATAATTAAAGCTATCATTAATATGCTTACTGATACTTGAACAAATCTCATTGCTAAAATTTTCGTCCAGTCTGTTTGCATAGTTTAGTTTTAAACAAAAGTACACTTCTTATAGGTACCTGCTTGACTTTCAAGAATAAATTAAGGAGAATATGTAAAAAGATTTGGTGGATACGTAAAAGATACGTGTTTTTATTATCTAATAAACCAATATAACAATGACAGTAGCTAAAGACAAAATCAGAAAAGAAGTTCAATTCAAACAAGATGTATGATACAGTACGCTAAATCAGTTAAAAAATAATTTATCTGCTGTTAAAGCGATCTTGCTTTATAGAGATTACCCATAATATTTGATTGGTTCCTTTTTTCATCACCCAATATCCCAAAACCTGATATCATTAACAAGATAATTTATGGCAATGCTGGCAATATAATTATCGGCTATTGTAAAGCTTCCATCTGGCGCAGATATGCAGCGTGGCAATGAGCGTTGCGTATCTGTGCCAAACTTACATCAATGTATCCAACTGTATAATTTCCAGCAAGCCTTTGCCACCATAATAATCTGTAGCACTACTATATAGCCATTCTTCAGC
>DATHHR010000153.1:0-6353 GCA_035317105.1 Ferruginibacter sp.
CTGCTACATATCTTGGTTTGCTGGGATCTTTTGCCGTGTATTCATCCGCTGCCCTTCTAGCGCACTGTGCAGAAGCCACATTCATTTCATAAGCGATCGCCTGCATATCATAATCTGCCTGTGCAATAACGGTGCTACTGAAAGTATTTGTCTCGATGATATCAGCACCCGCTTCTAAATATTCTTTGTGGATAGCTTCGATGATCTGTGGTTGTGTAATGCTTAACAGGTCATTATTGCCTTTTACATCGGAGTGCCAGTTTTTAAATCTTTCGCCGCGGTAATCTTCTTCTTCTAATTTATAGCGCTGGATCATGGTGCCCATTGCACCATCGATTATGAGGATCCGTTTTTTTAATTCTTCTTTGATGTCTTTCATGTTCTACCTGTTTAATTCACTTCAGAAAAAAGATAATAATATGTTGAAGTTTGCATCCCGATAAAATCGGGATTAACAACGACAACGATGCTGAACAATGTTACCAATGTTCACTAAAAAATGATCTTATGTAATAAACGATAAACAACCTGTGTGAAGAAGTGCCAAATTGATCTCGTTTATTAGTTCTAAGAAAATATTTGTAGTGACAAATATTGGCTTTTCTCCAGGCTGAACAATAAACAAATCTGCCTGAAGGGCAAAGGCAAAATTACTAAAAGAATATGGGAACGCAAAATGAATGGGGAGCTTGCATTAGCTATTTCCGGTAATATAATTATCGATGGAAATTCGGTTGCTGATGCTTTTGGCCAATGTCATCTCATCGGCATACTCCAGCTCGCCGCCGAAAGCGATACCCCGGGCGATGGTGGTGATCTTTACGGGCCTGTTCTTTATTTTTTTGCTGATATAGTACAGGGTTGTATCGCCCTGGATATTGGGGTTTAGCGCAAAGATTATCTCGCTGATGGGCTCCTTTTCAACCCGTTGAACCAGGCTATCGATATTCAGCTGCTCCGGACCAATGCCATCTAATGGTGAAATGATGCCTCCCAACACATGATAAATACCATTGAATTGCTGGGTGCTTTCGATGGCAATTACATCGCGGATATTTTCTACCACACATAATAGCTCTTGCTTGCGCGATGGATTGCTGCAAATATTGCATAGCGTATGATCAGAAATATTATGGCAGCGGCTGCAGAATTTTATCTCTTCTCTCATTTTAGCAATGGTCTCGCTAAAATGCTCTACTTCATTTACATCTTGTTTAATAAGATGCAATACCAAACGCAAGGCAGTCTTTTTTCCAATGCCCGGCAGTTTCGCAAATTCATTGACCGCATTTTCCAGAAGTGTGGAGGAGAAAACCATGGCGCGAAGTTAATTGACAATTAACAATTGATAATTGATAATTATTGTCAGGTTTAATAAATTTTAACATTCAAAAATTGTCAATTGTTAACTATCAATTTTCCATTATAATTTAATTTCTCTTTCATTATCCCAATCAGCTTTGACCTTTAATTTTTTATCGAAAGAGATCACTTTTTCGGGTTGTATCTTTTTTAAATAATCGCCGGGATCCCAAACGCCATTGTTATTGGTATCGTATAAAATACGCAGGTCATATTCTCCCGGGGTAAATAAATTGGCATCCCACTCTGTTGCTGTAAGCTTTACAGATTCAATGATCGCGTCGCCTTGTACAAATTGCAATACAGGATGTTTAGACAGATCGATATTGGGAAAACGCAATATCAATGTTCCGTAATCACTTTCTTTTTTTGTATGGAATGCGATGGTGTCGGTTTTGTTTAGAAAGTTGCCAAGTGTATCAGTAAATGCATCTTTGAAGATTATCAGTTTATAATTTTCATCAGTTTTCCATGTTCGTTTTAGCGTTATGATTTCTCCGGTACTATCGATCAATAGCCTGAAAGGAACCGGGTTGTAAAATGTATCCGTTAATATGACCTTGCTTTCATCAAAATGTTTTATGGGGCCGTTGAAACTGATCACCAGATCAGACAAAATATCCTGCGGGACACTTCCTACTGTCGTTGTGTACTTGAATTTTTTTGCTTTCCCCGTAGGTGCGGCCTTAGCTACAGGTTTCGGCTTTTGTAACTGATACGCAAATAATTCAATAGGATTATTTATTGAAATTTCCGGTTGCACGGTACTGTCAATAAATGCGAATTCCTCTATTGGTGCATTATAAGTTTTGCTGCCATCGGCATCTCCTAATGCATATATCCTAAATCTTTTTGAGGGGAGGTTCGTAAATATAAATTTACCGCCGGGCTTCATCCTTGTTACATATTGAGGTTTAAATTTTTGTACGGCAGAATCGGGCGCATCACCAGGATATAATAATACCAGGATGGCGCTATCTGTTTTACCCGTTTGAGCGATCGTTACTGATCCAACCAAATTAAGCGAATCAATAGTGTTGCCTGTTGAAAAAACATAGGTAAGGTTTTTATAAGGATTGCCTTCATGTACATCTATCAGGGCATTGCCGAAATTGATAGCATAAGTAGTATTTGCTTTTAAAGTGTCTTTTAATTTTATGGTAACTGTTTTACCCCTTGAAGTAATTGTAGGATTCCTTTTTGGATAAGGCGATACCAGCAAATTGTTTTGTATAGCTTTTAGGTCGATGTATTCATCAAAAGACATCGTTATCGTATTGGCTTTAAAATTAGTTGTATAAATTGCTGGATGTGTGTTTACCAGCACTGGTGCCAACGTATCTTTTGGTCCGCCTGTAGGGTTGCCGATCTGTGCACAACCAAAACCTGTAACAATACAAACCGCTAGTACAAAACCGAATAGAAAAAAATAGACAATACGTGACAACTTCATTGTGTTTTGAATTATTTGCAAACTTAAACTGTTTCGGGTGTTTGCGCTTATTTTAAAATCATAAATATGGCTTAATCTATTCGGCCATTTCCTCCTCATCCAGCTCGTGCAAGGCTACAGCCAGCTTATTATCCTTTACAAAATTGCACCAATGGCAATCTTCTTTGCCGCAACCGGTGTAAAATTCCCTCGCCTGTATCTTATCCCACACGGCCACTATTTGTTGTTTTACCGTTTCGATATCTTCCGGGTTGATGACGATCTTTTCTTTGCGGTATTCTTTTTTCTTATCCGGTTCTACAAAATCAAATTCTGTGCTGACCACTTTCCAGTCTTTCAGTTTATAGTTATCAATTAATATTTTATAGAATACGGCCTGTCTCCAATAATCACCGCCATTCGGATCTTTTTCATGCGGCGGTTTCATTTTAGGCATCGCTTTATCTATGTCGCCGCTTTTATAATCAACAACATTTACCTCTTTGCCATTAAACTCTAATTTATCCAGCTTACCTTTTATTGGCACATTGTTTACTACAACGCCCCGTATATTTAATTCTATCGAAACAACTTTGTTCCAGCTATTGATATACTTATCGTAATACGCCGGCAATATAATGCCGCCTTGTTCCATTCTTCTATCAAATGCCTGTTTGGTGAAATTTTCGCGGTGGCGATTCATGTACCATTTAAAATCGGTCAGCATTTCTTCTTTGGATGGAAATTTATCCTGTTTCCCATCCTGCATTTTTCTAAACAGTTTTTCTAATGAATAGTGAATAGCGCTGCCGAACTCAGTGGCTTCGCTTTTTCCCGAAGGGATGCGGATCAAATTTTTATAATAAAAACCAAGCGGACAATTTAAATAGCTATTCAATGCCGTAACATTCATTACAAATTTTTCCAGGAGCGGCGTTATAAAATCTTCTTCCGATCTTTCAATTTCCGGAGCCTGTGCTGCAAACTGCAACATTTCAAATGTGGCCATCTCTTCATCGCTCAATGCGATCTTTTCAATTGGCAATGGATATTGCTGTACTATTTCTGCAATGAACATCGATGGTTCCATCTCTTTACCATCGTTCTTAAATTTTGCGTAAGAAATGGTTAGGTACTTTTCTGCTCTTGTTAGGGCTACATAAAATAATCTGCGCAATTCTTCTTCGTCTCCTGATTTTGGCTGAGAAGTGAACATCGTATCAGGAAATTTATAGCCTCCGCCCGGTTTCCTTTTCTTTTCCCAGGCTGATGCATTTACGCCCGCAAAAAAAACATACTCAAACTCTAATCCTTTGGAACCGTGCGCTGTTAAAAGGTTTACGCCTTTGTCGCTACCTGCAACCTGTATCATTGGTAATGACAAGCCTTCTTTTTCCATCAGGTCAATGATCTCGATCAATCCTGACAACCCAAGTGAGGTATTACGACTTGTCTCTTCTTTTATAAAATCAAACAAAGCTGTTAATACCTGCATCAGCATGATCTTGTCATCGCTGTTCATGATATAAGTTAATATGCCTGCTTCGCGGATAATGTTCTCGAACAGCTGTTGCAAGGTAACATTGGAAACATCTGCAATTAGTTTTTCCAAAGCAATGCTGATGTTTTTCAGGCCGTCGTTTATGCCATTATCAAAAAGATCTTTTTTAGGCGCTGTTGCTTTATCACTTAATAATTTCCTGATAGATGTTTGTTCGTCTTTATATCTTTTGCTATTTACTTCGACAGTGATCTTTGCAATTTCTATCGGAGGGATATGATAAAAATCGTAGTGTAATATTTCAAACAATATTTCGTCTCCGCCATAAGGAATATCATGCTCTGTCTCTAAATACCGTAATAACTGAATGATCTTTTTTGCAAAAGGATGATCCAAAATATTAATGCTTCTTTTACTATAAACGGGAATTCCTTTCAGTCGGAAATATTTATTCAGGTCTGCTCCGTACCTGTTCTCTTTATAGATCACCGCTATTTTTCCTGCGGGAATACCTAATTCGATCAGTTCGAAAATATGGTTGCAGATATGCGCCATTTCTTCTTTTACAGAATTGTATTCTATAATAACCGGCTCATTTTTTAAAGCGCTTAATTTTATATTGGAAGAGATCAGGTCTTTGCTTAAACCATCGATCTTTTTTACCAATCGCTCTTCATTATTATTGATCAATATTTTAGAAATATCAAGGATGGGTTGAACACTTCGATAATTATTGCCTAACACGATCGTTTGTAAATGTTGATTATACTCATTGGCAAAGTCGATCATATTATCAACATTAGCACCCTGAAAACGATAGATGCTTTGATCATCATCGCCTACCACAAACACATTGGGTTTATCCCAATAGCTTATCAATAGCTGCACTAATCGATTTTGTGTACCGCTTGTATCCTGGTATTCATCTACTAAAATATATTGGAATTTTTCCTGGTATCTGGCCAGTATATTTTTATTCTCTTCAAAAACCTTTATTACCCAATTGATCATATCATCAAAATCGTATCGGTTTTTTTGACGCATGATCGATTGGAAATTATTGAACTCGTTCACTGCTGCCTGCAGTTTTTCCATCCTTTCTTTTTCTTCTTCGATCTTATCTATGCGTACATCGCCTTTCTTAAATTCTTTTACGGCTCTTTTGGCAATGTATTCATCACGTGTTGGTAAGTCACTTATGTATTCAGCAATTTTTTGATTGATCAATTCCGGCGTCCAGCCTTCTCTTTTCATCGAAGAGAATAAATTCTTCAAATTATTTATCTCGAAGTAAACATCGCCGCGGTATCGTTTTAACGGATGATTTTTGGGAAAGCCATCTATGAGTTGTTTGAATAATTGTATGCTCTCTAATTCAGACAATGCATCTAGAGACGTTTTTTCGAACATCGATAAATTTTCCTGGATGATGTCGTTACAGAAAGAATGAAAGGTGTGGATGTTTACTTTATAGGCATCAGACCCGATGAATTGTAATAATCTTTTGCGCATGGCGATGGTGCCGGCATCTGTGTAAGTAAGGCATAAAATATTTTCGGGTAATGCATCTGTCTCTAATAATATTTTTCCGATCCTTGCGGCTAAAATTTGTGTTTTCCCTGTACCCGGACCGGCGATCACCATTACCGGTCCGTCAATTGTATCAACAGCAATACGTTGTTGCGGATTTAGTTTTTCGTATTCTTCAGTAAATTTTGTTTGTAGTATTTCACGGTAATGCTGCATGGTTTCAAAGTTACAAAAACGCCTGTTGTGTTATGTTACTTTTTTATTCCACCATAGCAGATTATATGTTTTTGGTTTTTGTCGCTCAAAGCCGCTGGGCTGTGTCCCTTCTCCAGCGCTACTTTGGCCACTGACAAAATATGCTGCGCATGGTTTTGTCTGCTCGCTTCGCTTGCACCGTAGCCAAAGAGGCGCTTCCGTAGGAACTGATGGAGTTGGGATTATAGCGTGGCAATCAGCTTTTGAGGATGCTTGACAAAAAAGAAATGGTTCAGTGTAGACCCTGCTTATGCAAAATACATCGATGCCTAC
>DATHHR010000154.1:0-3523 GCA_035317105.1 Ferruginibacter sp.
AGGTTTGGCACCTCGATGTCGGTTCGTCACATCCTGGGGCTGGAGAAGGTCCCAAGGGTTCGGCTGTTCGCCGATTAAAGTGGCACGTGAACTGGGTTCAGAACGTCGCAAGACAGTTCGGTCCCTATCTGTGATGGGCGCTAGTAAATTGAGTGGACATGACTTTAGTACGAGAGGACCGAGTCGTATGTACCGCTGGTGTATCGGTTGTGCCGCCAGGTGCAATGCCGAGTAGCTACGTACAGCAAGGATAAACGCTGAAAGCATCTAAGCGTGAAACCTTCCACAAGATGAGTTTACTTTTAAGGGCCGTTGTAGACTACAACGTTGATAGGCTATAGATATACAGGTGGTAACATCAAAGTCGAGTAGTACTAATTACCCGTAAGCTTTATTTTTTTATTTTACTTCTTATTCAACTTCCCAATATGTACATTATTAATTATTTTGAATGTTGTATTCTAAATGTTGAATGTTAATTCATTCCTTTTCATTTAAAATTCAAAATTTATCATTCAAAATACTTGCAAGATCTTATGGTGGTTTTGCCAAGGGTGTTCACCTCTTCCCATACCGAACAGAGAAGTTAAGCCCCTTATGGCCGATGGTACTGCACAACAATGCGGGAGAGTAGGTAGCTGCCATATTCTTTGAAACCCTCCAATTTATTGGAGGGTTTTTTTATGCCCCTACTCAAACAAAACTCATTTTTATTACGTTATCATTATACTTTTATAAAAAATATGCGCGGCGATATTGCTTTTATATATTTGCATAAGACCTGTAATCGGATATGAAGAAGAACGTACTACTATATGCACTCATCATCGGCGTTTTTTCCTGCCTTATTTGGTTCGTTATCAATAAAGGAAAAAGCCTTGTACCCAATACACAACAAATTTCTACAACAGCTTCTCCCCTTAATAAAATTGTAGACAAAGCCGCACCGGTTGTCATCACATCCAATGAAACTGTTTTTGAACAATTCCTGCATAATATTAAAAGTCCGCTGGGCTTATTATTGCTGCAGATCTTAGTGATCGTTTTTGTTGCAAAATTATTTGGTGCGATCTTCTCAAAATTCGGACAACAAACAGTTGTGGGAGAAATGATCGCCGGTATATTTTTAGGTCCGTCGATCATGGGGTTTTTCTTTCCTCATTTTTCTGCCTTTTTATTTCCACTTAACTCAATGAGCAATCTTCAGTTCCTAAGCCAGATAGGATTGGTGTTTTTTATGTTCATCATTGGAATGGATCTCGATATCGATAAACTAAAAAATAAAGCACACAACGCTTTAGTGATTAGCCATGTAAGCATTGCCTTTCCTTATTTTTTGGGCGTACTGGTCTCTTATTTTATCTACCAGGAATTTGCTCCTGTTAATGTTAGTTTTTTAGGATTCTCTTTATTTATAGGAATAGCTATTAGCATTACTGCGTTTCCTGTACTTGCAAGGATATTACATGAACGCGGACTAACAAGAACAGCACTTGGCGCAATAGTACTTACCTGTGCTGCAGCCGATGATATCACTGCCTGGTGCATATTAGCAGCCGTTGTTGCTATTGTAAAAGCAGGAAGCATACTAAGTGCCATGTTCACTATTTTGCTGGCATTGATCTTTGTATTCATCATGCTGCGGTTAATAAGGCCATGGATCAATAGTATCAGTAAACAATATGACGATGAAGATGGATTGAATAAAAGATTAGTGATGATCGTTTTCTTTATTTTGATCGCTTCTGCCTACATCGCAGAGATAATAGGTATCCATGCTTTGTTTGGTGCATTTTTAGCCGGTGTTATCATGCCGCAAAGAGAGCAGTTCAAAGAATTGCTGGCAAGTAAAATAGAAGATATCAGCGTGTTGTTATTACTCCCGATCTTCTTTGCTTTTACAGGATTAAGAACACAAATAGGTTTGTTAACCGAAGGGCATTTATGGGCAAGCTGCGGGCTGATAATTTTTATTGCCGTGTTAGGTAAATTCGGAGGTAGCTCTATATCTGCAAAACTCGTAGGCTATTCCTGGCGGGATTCTTTATCGATTGGAGCACTGATGAACACGCGCGGATTGATGGAGCTGATCGTTTTAAATATTGGGTACGACTTAGGTATTCTTTCCCCGGCAATATTTGCTATCATGGTATTGATGGCGCTGACCACCACTTTCATGACGGGCCCTTTGCTTAATCTTATTGAATTTTGTTATCGGAATAAAATACCAAAAGAAGAGATAGTAATATCTCCTGTTGAAAAATTATCAGCTTAATGTAAACTGGTAAGTAAAAAAGCCATCATCCGTTTTTTGCTTTTTAAATCCTATGTTTTCGTATAAGTGTTGCGCTGTATAATTATCTACTGCTGTAGAAAGCTCTACGATCATTGCCCCATCTTTTTTTGCAAATTCAATAGCGGTTTTAATGAGCGCTTCACCAATGCCTTTTTTGCGGTGATCCGCTTCTACATACAGGTCATTCAATATCCAGTATTTAATAGCGCGTACAGATGAATAAGCGGGATAGAGCTGTGTAAAGCCAACAGGTAATTTTCTATCATTGATCGATGCGAGTGCGACAAAGATCTCCGATTCGTTATTGTCAATTCTTGATCGAATAAATTTTTTGGCTGTAACTAAGTCTGACGGCTGTTTGTAGAATATCCTGTATTTGTTGAACAGATCCGTCACCAGGCCTGTTTCTTGCTTGTTAATTCTTTTTATTTCCATTAGATCAGTTGTTTGCTTTAGTAAACATTTTTTCCAGCAAAGCATATAATTCAGGGTGGTGTTCTTTTAATACTGCCGGTTTTTCAAAAAAGTATTCTGACACTACTGCTAAAAACTCCGCATCATTTGTTGCACCGTATAAATTAATATCCGAATGATTCGTATGCTTCATCTGATTAATTGTTTCATGAATTTTATTGATCCAGGGCAGGATATATGGCTTCGATAATAAATATTCCGGAACACCATCTGTAGTGCCATCCGCTTTGTCTATCAAATGAACAAATTCGTGTATCACTGTATTATGCCCATCTGTTGCATTTTTAAAAGATGCACGAACCGAAGGTTGTGATAATACCATTTGCCGTTGCATGGCGCCATCGCCTACCATGCCTAAAATATTTCTTTGATCACCATCGGTCTTGTAGTCTTCATTAAAAGTATCCTTGTATAAAAGTACTTCGTCAATATTGGTGTACATCCAATCCGGGAAGGCAAAGATGGGAATGATAGCGCCGGAGGCAATTAAGATATAGTCGAGATCAGTTGCTGTTGTATTAACGCCCGTGATCTTTACTGTTTGTAGAAATTGTTGTATCCTGTTTTCGAAAACAATTTTATTGTCAGCAGAAAGTGTTTCGTAGAAAGCTACATTATCTTCCAATAACTGTTTGGTATTGACAGGTATTTGAAAATTTCGGACAGCTTTTCTTTTCCGGGCGAAAAATATAATAGCACAAATAATAATAATGATCAGGATAAGTAGTGGAAGCATTGCGTAAACAACAGAAT
>DATHHR010000155.1:0-28940 GCA_035317105.1 Ferruginibacter sp.
TCTTCCCGGCGGAATATTCATACTCCATCATAAAAGTTTGTAATTTTTTTAGTCTTAGGTCGCTCATAGCCGCTGGGCTGTGTTCCTTCTCCAGCGCTCCTTTGGCCACTGACGAAAATCTGCTTCGCATGATTTTGTCTGCCTGCGCTTTGCTTGGCACCTTAGCCAAAGAGGCGCTTCCGTAGGAACTGGTAGAGTTAGCGGAGTGGATTATTAATTACTTTACTATATCACAATAATAAAAAGGGAACCGAATTATTTCGGTTCCCTTTTTTATCAAATCAAAAATACAGGTCAGTAAGTATTTTTACTTGTCTATTCGATCAGGTATTTTTTATTCCATACCGTAGTAGCACTCTGTATGCGGATAAAATAGAAGCCCATACTTAATGAAGGCAATGTTACCTGTTGTGATCTTTCAACATTATAATAAAGTTGCGTTGCTACAATTTTACCATTGGCGTCTATCACATTCAATGAAATATTGCCGGGCGCAGCATCAAATAATAATGTTATCAATGATGCTTTTCCACTCACACCCGGATTAGGATATACCGTTACATCGTTGGTTGTCACATTTGTTTTATCGTCTGTTGATTGATCAAATTCAGGGCGTGCCTGCGCTGTGCAGCTTCCGATCAATGTCCATGCATCTGTCCAGTTTGTTCCTGTACCAGGCGCATAGTACGATGGCGCAATAGCACACCAACCCGAGTAAGGCCATGGTTTACATTGATATTGATTACCATCATTTTTAACGATACTACCGGCAACATAATTACCTCCTGTAGAAACATATTGAGGTATTGTAGCACAATCATCCGTACCGGTATTTGCAGTTACTGTAATAGCTACTGCAGCTGAAGTTGTTCTACCCCCTGCGTTATCCGTTGCTATGGCTGTTACTGTATAAGTTCCTGCTGCAACATTGTTCCAGCTAAAATTATACGGAGCTGATGTAGCTGTACCTAATAACGTTGTACCATTATAAAAGTCAACTTTACTAACTGTACCGTCAGCGTCTGCTGCGCTTGCTGCAATAACAATAGTTGCAGGTGCAGTAAAGCTGGCATTATTAACAGGTGAACTAATGCTCACTGTTGGATTGATATTAGCAGGAGGAGTAACACCACCACCGCAAGCGCCATTCAACACCCAAACATCATACTGGCCGCTATGCGTAATCGGATCTTCATTTTGTGTCCACCATTTTGCCGTGTATTGATTTCCGTTCCTGGAAACTACCGATGACCCTACGTATGCTGTTGCAGCATTCCATGCAGGTATTGTACAGGTTCCTGCAGTAGCGATAGTGATCGTTAGAACACTCGTTCCGGTACCAGCACTATTTGTTGCTTTTATAGTATCAACAAAAGTTCCGGCTACAGTTGGCGATCCACTTATTGTTGAACCTGCCAAAGCCAAGCCTCCAGGTAATGCACCTGTAATAGCAAAACTTGTTGGGGTATTCGTTGCCGTTATGCTGTAATTAAATATGGTGCCAATTGTACCCGTTGCAATAGGCGCACTTGTGATCACAGGTTTATTAATTGGTGCGATCGTTATGGTTAACACCTTCGTGCCCGTGCCGCTTGTATTGATCGCTTTTATTGTATCGGTAAATGTTCCGGCAATTGTTGGTGTGCCACTTATTGTATTTCCGGAGAATATTACTCCCGCTGGCAATGTTCCGGTAACCGCATAACCCGTTGGAGCATTTGTTGCCGTTATGTTATAACTGAATGCAGTATTAACGGTTCCATTTGCAGTTGGAGCACTAGATATAACAGGTATGCCTGGTGCTGCTGCAGCAATAGTTATTGTTATCGCTTTCGTTCCTGAGCCACCGGCGTTGGCTGCCGTTAGCGTAACAGCAAATGTTCCCGATACTGTTGGCGTACCATTTATTAATCCTGTAGTTGTATTAACGCTTAAACCTCCGGGTAATCCTGCTGCTGCGTAACTTGTTGGAGTATTCGTTGCCGTTATGTTGTAAATGAATGCTGTACTAACAGTGCCGCTTGCTGTTGTGGCACTTGATATAACAGGTGGTTGTGTAACTACAACTGTACCGTTAAATATTTTCTGAAAATTTGCTGCATACGTATTATTGCTACAAACCTGATCCCAGTTAATAGACCAATCCATCATACCGCCTAAGGATGGATAGCCTCCCGCCTGCTGTAAAGTATATGAACCAGGTTGCGGGCCTTTACCCAAAAGGTAATTAACGGCCTTTCTTACTGTTGCCGTATCTGTAAAACCACCGCCTGCTGCACTTGCACAGGCAGGTAAACCAATAGCAACTTTACTGGCCGGCAGTCCTGCAAACATTCCACCTGGTGTATTAAATCCTTTTATAACAGCTTCTGTTTCTGCTACGATAAAATCTGCAGTTGCTTCTGTATAAATTTTACCATCGATACCGAACATACTACCCGTATTATATAATTGTACCTGCAAAATATCTATAGAATCCCGCAAGGCATCGATAACAGGTAATTGAGATCCCCAGATCCCACCGTAGGCAGACATACCACCTTGCACATCCGCAGTTTCCGGAGCCATTGTTAACAGTAATTTTTTATTGTGCGTTGCACGATAATCCTGCATCACCTGTTTTAAACCTGCTATCAGATTTATAATTGGTGCATCTATAGGTGCGGCAATCGTACCACCTGATATAGAAAGCGAAGTCCCTTCAAAATCAATATCAACACCATCAAAACCATAAGTATTCAGAACAGCATCAAGTGAACTAATGAAAACATTTCTTTGCGCCACAGTTTGTATCGAGACTGGATCACTTTCACCGCCTATACTTACAATTACTTTTCTTCCCTGACTTTGTAAGGTTTGAATTTGACTGATAAATGCAGCCTGCGTACCTAAAATTGGTGTAAACCCAATTTGATATCCTGTTCCATTAATAGGAACAGCAAAAGCAACTACAACATTGTTATAGCGTGTATCAACCTGGTTAAGCTGAATGTAAGGGCTTCCCGTATCTTCCCAATCTTGCCAGTATCCTAATAAAGCTGGCTTACTAACTGTTTGGGCTTTTGTTTGCTGAGAGATCATAGCGGTGATCAATATGAGCAGCAATAGTAGCAATCGTTTCATATTCGTTTTTTGTTTTAGTTAATACAATCGTTTAGGTATGAAAAAGGGTTAAATATATTTCTGCAAAAAAATAGCCTGCTGCTACAGATAGCTAATCACTAACATCATCAAATGCAAAATCTAAATATATCATTGCTGTATCAGGCAGTTTATCTACCGGTTAACAGTGAATTATTTTAATAAAAGTCATTACAATGAAATTGCAAATAGGTATTATAAAGAATTTAGAATAGAGACCATATCAATTGATACTACTACGGCGTAGCTTGATTGGTGTGTTAATTAGCAAAAATAAAATCAGGGATGTATAAGCAATCGCGGGACAAATATATAGGTTCTACTAAATAAACAAAATATTTTATGCAGGAATAATAGGGTACCATTAAAAGTAGCTTGTGATTTTTTATTTTTCTTTACTTGAGTCGACATACAACTGCAGATCTTTCATTTCTATCCAACCATCGCTTTCTTTTCCCTTTGTATTAAAAAATTCTACATAGCCATAGCCATCCTGTTCCTTACTAACATACACTACCTGCCTTGTATTAAAAAATGCTTTTCGCTTGGTTGAAGAGTCTGGTGCATTGTGGAAGTAAACTTTATTATCATTGCTGGCGTTAATAGTATAACCGGTTGGTTCAAATTCATTCGGCCCATATTTTTTATTAAGGTCAATTAACCAAATTGAATCCTGGGCTACATCGTATTCATAAGTTTTCCTGGTTGCGCTATCAATGTAAAACCATCCAGCAGTTTCAAAACGTGCTTCACTAGCATCTTCTACATCGTAACCAAGATGCATTATATAATAACTGGCAGAATCTGTATCATTCATCCCATCAAATATCCATTTAATATCCAGCACCGTATCTGCTTGCGCATCGCGTATCATTGGATTGCGTGTACGTTTCAAATATTTTATATATGCCCAGGTAAGTGAATCACTCCAGCTAGGTTCAAGAGCTGATGAATCGATAATTATTTTAGTTGAACTACTGCTATCTTTTTTATTTACCGCAGTGTTTGTTGCTGTGCTACTATTGCCGCAACTGATCAATAAGACTATAGATGAGAATAAAATTAAGGGCCTGATCATGGGTAGTATTTCTATCAAATATATTCTTTATTTTGAAAATTTATCTTTCTTCCTAACTACTGAAAATAAAGCTCCTATTTATATTCCTGAGCTTCTGCCATTGCGCAAGTTCCAGATGGTAGCGATCATCAAATCGATCTCTTCACAAGTATTATAAAAAGCCAATGAAGGACGAACGCTTGACTCTACACCAAATCTGCGTAAAATTGGTTGGGCACAATGATGGCCGGATCTAACAGCTATGCCTTCTTTGTTCAGTGCCTGTCCTACCTGCTCGGTAGTATATCCATCCAGTACAAATGATAATACGCTTGCTTTTTCGCGCGCCGTACCTATTAGTCTTAATCCTGGAATTTGTTTCAGTCCGTTGGTAGCATACACCAATAGTTCATGTTCGTAGCGAGCTATATTTGCCATACCTATTCGCTCAACATAATCTATCGCGGCTCCAAGTCCTACTGCATCTGCAATATTTCCGGTGCCTGCTTCAAAACGAAAAGGTGCAGGATTGTATACAGTTTTTTCGAATGTTACATCAACTATCATATTACCGCCGCCTTGCCATGGAGGTGTTGCATCCAGAATTTCCTTTTTGCCATACACTACACCGATGCCTGTTGGACCAAAAACTTTATGTCCGGAGAACACGTAAAAATCACAATCATACAATTGTACATCAACTGCCATGTGAGAGATTGCCTGTGCTCCATCAACCAAAACTTTTGCTCCGTAACGATGCGCTATTTCAACCATTTCTTTCACCGGCGTTACTGTACCCAATGCATTGGATACTTGTGTAAACGATACCAGGCGTGTTTTAGGCCCAAGTAATTTCTCATACTCGTCTAACAATATTTGGCCATCATTGTCAACAGGTATAACACGCAATCGCGCGCCTTTTTCCGAACACAGCATTTGCCATGGAACTATATTTGCGTGATGCTCCAAGTGAGAGATCACTATTTCATCCCCTTCGTTAATATTTTTTTGTCCCCAGCTTTTCGCAATTAAATTGATACCTTCTGTAGCACCCCGCACAAATATTATTTCGCCTACTGAGCTTGCATTTAAAAAATGCTGTACTTTTTCTCTTGCTGCATCGTATGCATCCGTAGAACGTGCAGCCAGTGTATGCGCAGCACGATGTACATTGGAGTTTTCATGCTCGTAGAAATAAGCAATACGATCTATTACTGATTGAGGCTTTTGTGTAGTTGCCGCATTATCTAACCAAACTAAATTTTTACCATTTACTTTTTCAGATAAAATAGGGAAATCTCTTCTGATAGCATGAACATCAAATAAGCCGGCAGATAAATTTTTATCGGGTGCAAAATTTGGTTCATTACCTAACGGAGATAAAGTTGGCACTACATTAATAGAAGAAAATGTTCTTGATGTATCTAAAAAACTAAATGCAGCCGGATGTCCGATATCGCCTGTACGTTCTACAGCACCTGGAACAAGCGGTGAGCCTACACTTGGTAAAGGAGTTGGAGGTACTGATGCAGGAAAATTGCCAGGCAAAGCAGTGATACCTCTAAATTCAGTTTCAGTTGGAATTTTTGCTGCTGGTGCAATTGATTGCACAGGAATATTGGCTGAATTAAATGGCGACCTTGCTTCTTCAATAAAAGAAAAGCTAGGCACCGATGAAAAACTTTCTGCAGAAAAACCACCGGGAATTCCCGGCGAATTAAAT
Organism: Ferruginibacter sp.; assembly: GCA_035317105.1. Classification (GTDB taxonomy): domain Bacteria; phylum Bacteroidota; class Bacteroidia; order Chitinophagales; family Chitinophagaceae; genus Ferruginibacter. The sequence continues at coordinate 5,922 of DATHHR010000155.1, forward strand.
GAAGGTACGTTAGCTGGCAATTGAGGCAATAACTGCGTTTGTTCATTCCCGGTAGCAAGCCCTTTTAATTGTTCTTCAGTAATATTTTTGTTTTCAGCTTCACCGGAAAATTCAGTCAATTGCGGTGATATACCAAATGGCGAAACACTAGTAAATTTATTTGCGTCAACTGGCAACTGTGGTGTAGCTGTTTTCTTTTCAATGCCTTTTATAAATTCATTGGCGTACAGTGCCAGTACTGCTGGATCAGGAAAACCTGCAGCCAGTGCTTGTTGCGCACCGGTAAGATCTATTTCAGGCAATGAAGAATTAGTATTTATACTCATGGTAATTTCCAGTTTCTACATTATCAAGTGCTGCAATGGCATCATCTGTTAATATAGCTGCAGAGCAGTATAATGAAACCAAGTATGATCCAATAGCATTTTCATTTAACCCCATAAAACGAACTGATAAGCCAGGCGTTTGTTCACCCGGTAAGCCAGGTTGGTATAAACCGATCACACCTTGTTTTTGTTCACCTACACGAATTAATAATATAGATGTTTTACCACCCTGCCCTACAGCCGGATGTGTTTGTCCGTCTACTAATAATTTATCCGTTGGTACCAATGGAATACCCCTCCAGGTTAAAAATGGCGAACCAAATAAACTTACGGTTGGCGGTGGAACCCCACGGCGTGTACATTCTCTTTCAAAAGCTGCGATAGCTCTTGGATGTGCCAGAAAAAAAGATGGTTCTTTCCATACTTTAGAAATAAGGTCATCCAGGTCATCCGGCGTTGGTGCGCCAGTACGTGCATTGATACGCTGTGATAAAGGCACATTTTTTACTAACCCATACACATCATTATTGATCAGTTCAAATTCTTGTTTTTCTTTTACCGTTTCAATTGTTAAACGAAGCTGTTCTTTGATCTGATCAAATGGATTACTATATAGATCTGATGTACGTGCATGAATATTAAGTACAGCAGATATTGAATTTAATGTGTATTCTCGCGGCGCTTCATCATAAGGTACAAATGTTTTAGGCAGTGCCTGCCCTTCTTCTTGTCCACAAACAACATCTACATTTTTTTCATTGATCACTCTGTTAACCCTTAATGTTCCCGCTTCCAAAGGTTTCCAGTCTAACAATCGCACTAACCAGCGTGGAGTTATAGCGCCGTATTGTGGTACCGTTTTAGTTACATTCGCCAGTTGAAAGGCTGCTTTATCACTCAATGAATGATGGATATTTTCGCTTTGTGCCATGATGATTACTTATAAGATTTATGATTATTATTTGTTGCCAAACAAAGCTATTGTTTTTATATTTAATATCCTACTATCTTAGTGGACTAACAAAAAAATATTGTATATTCGTAACTAGGGCAGATATGTCCGGCTCAATACACTTTATCATAATCTTTATATAAAAACACTGAAAAGCAAACATTTATGGCCGGAATATTAGAATTAATAGGCAACACTCCCATGGTGAAATTAAATCAACTTGCTGTTAACAGAAACGTAACAATTTATGCCAAATTAGAAGGAAATAATCCTGGCGGCAGCGTAAAAGACCGTGCTGCATATGGCATGATAAAAGGCGCTGTGGAAAGAGGTGAATTAATGGGAGGCATAAAACTAATAGAAGCTACAAGTGGCAATACTGGTATTGCATTAGCAATGATCGCCAGTATGTTTGGCATACCGATAGAATTAGTAATGCCTGAAGATGCAACAAGAGAAAGGGTTCTTGCAATGAAAGCATTTGGCGCTGAAGTAGTGTTGACTCCTAAGGAAAGATCCATGGAAGGTGCAATAGATTATGCCAATGATAAGGTAAAAAAAGGTGGTTACTATATGCTGAACCAGTTTGCCAATCCGGACAATGCAGCTATACATTATACTACTACCGGACCAGAAATATGGAGAGATACAATAGGAACCGTCTCTTATTTTGTTTCATCAATGGGCACTACCGGAACGATCATGGGTGTATCAAAGTATTTAAAGGAACAGAACCCTACAATACAAATTGTTGGATGCCAGCCTACAGACGGATCGCAAATACCAGGCATTCGGAAATGGCCGACAGCCTATCTTCCAAAAATATTTGATGCGGAAAAAGTTGATCAAACTATAGAAGTAAGTGAAGCAGACGCCCGAAACATGACAAAAAGATTAGCAAAAGAAGAAGCCATATTTTGTGGAATGAGTAGCGGCGGCGCCGTATATGCTGCGATTGAATTATCAAAAAAAATATCAATGGGCGTGATCGTATGTATTATTTGCGATCGCGGTGACAGGTACTTATCTTCTGATCTTTTCGATTGACTGGTACCTTATCAGAATAAAAACAATATTTTATTATTTTTGTATCCCCTAATATTCATTTCGTAATATGATCAAAATGTTACCGTTAAACGGCTTACAATTGCCGCATATTATAATGTACTTGATAACGTAGCAGCTAATTGCGATCTCAAATTTATAGATTGTAAAATGATGAATTAATGCCCTAATGTGAGATATATTTTCTACAACTACTCCATCGTTTCAGTAGAATTCTTTCAAAATATAATTATTGTTATTAACAGCTGTTAGTAAACAGTGATTATTTGATTGGGTATCATTAATTATATTTACTAAAAGCCAGTATTATCAATAGTTTCAGCAATTTTACAATTCGTTAGACTTGATAAAACTGGGCTTAAGTTGGTTATGAAATCGAATAATGGCAATTTATCTTTGCGGAAGAAAAGAAAAAAATAAGTCAAAATCGTCACTTCTAAAACTAATAATATGGAAACGCTACAACCGTTGCAACCCCAACAAAGAGCCAAAGAAATATGGCACATCTTTTTTAAAAAAGAAAATCACAGTTTTTTCACTGCTAAAGATGACACCTTAACATTGGTTGACATGTACATCAACGAATCTAAGTATGGTAATCATTTAGAGGCTGTTTCGTACTGGGAGAAAGTTAAGAACGCAGTAAAAAATCTGTAATAAACAAAAGCAATAATAGTTTGTATTGGTGGAGATAACTCTGCCTGATAGAGATCACTTCTCAATACAAAACTAAGTGAAGAGAATATATTTTATTGATTTAAGATAGACCCTCGTTTTGAGAATTCAGAACAAATTAATACCCTCCGTTTTTACATGGAAGGTATTATTTATTGTTTTTTAGTTTTTTCTTTAAAAGATCCACCTTCATCTATTCATTTCTTAAGGCACATTAATAGTTGTGTTGACCATTGTAACTGCTCCATGTAAAGAAATTGCTCTACCGTTCAATACTGTTTGAACAGCATTTCCTGCAGTAGAAAAAGTTATTCCTGCATAAGCAAGGATAGTTCCTTCCATGACGCCTCCACCTGCTCCATTAATAGTTGCTGCGGAACCTACATGCCAGAATACATTTTTAGGTAATGCGTCATTTATCATTATAACACTACGTGCACCTGCCGGGCCTGCAATACCCACTGTTAATCCCGAAGCCGTTTGAAATATCCATACGGCATTTGAATCACCCATTGCATCGAGCGTAAGATTCCCATTGGTGATCTTAAAAGTACCGCTTGCCGATTTATATACTCCGGGAGTTAAAGTTAGTCCGCCTAATTCACCTGCTCCGGGATCTTTACCTCCTGGCTTTGAAGCCGCAGAGCTATTATTATAAGCGCTTGTTGCATCTAACAACCCTTGTTGTGCAATTGAAAAAGAGGTCGCATTGCCCGGAGCCGGCGGAGCAGTATAGATCCTTCCGGTTACGCCACCCTTGTTAAGAGGTGTTTCAGTATATACATCTCCTGTTGTTTCATCATGAAACCCGGTTACTAAAGTAGATGCACCCGTTGTACTAATGCTTCCATTATTTATCATTGTATGTAATCCCTGGTTAGTTATACCGGCACTACCTCCAAAGCTGCCAAAAACAGCGGCGCTTGATAAAACCGGCGCTGATACTTTTCCTGCACCTGCATCTTTGCTACATCCTGCAGCAAAAATCATAACGATAAATAGCATGAACCACTTATCACCATACGTTGTAAAATAGTTTTGGCCACATAGGCGCAATAGGATACCCATGGTATCAATAGATTTTTTTTTCATTATTGTATTTTAGATAAACTGAGTAGGACAGTATCGGATCATAATCACGACCTGTTTTTATATGCTGAACTGAAAGGATAATTATTTATTCTAGCTATCTTAACGACTCACTATAGTAAAGGATAAAACTGTGCCGCCTTTATAAACCGTTATGCGAAAATATCTCAAGCTAATATTGATGATTTGGATTTAATAGAAAAGTAAATCGTAGAGTGATTTGCCCCATACGGGATATAGATAGGCATAATTGTCTAATTTTTGTTTCTGATCTTTAGTAAATAGTAATATTAAAACGAGGAAATTCAATATTGTTCGTTTTGAACCCAGCGGTAAAGACAGTTTCTATGAAGTACTAAAATCAAAGCTAATGGGTAAGCAACAATAGATGCAATGTTTATTTATTCAACAGCTGATAAACTTGTTCATTTTGATACACATTATCGATTGCTTTTAAAGGCAGCGAAATAATAAAGGTTGTACCAAGATTATCCTGGCTTAACGCAGATATAAAACCATTATGTTTTTCTACAATTCTTTTACACAAAGCTAAGCCTATACCCGTTCCCTCATATTCACTATTTCCATGTAATCTTTTGAACATGTCAAATATTTGTTCGGCATATCTTTGATCGAATCCTATACCGTTATCCCGAATAAAAATCCGGTAAAATGGAGTGGTTGTGATAGTATTAACAGCGCTCTCTCTCTTATCTTTATTCAAACCGACCTCTGCATAAATATTAAGCACAGGAGCTATCTCTTTTTTGGAATACTTTAATGCGTTCCCTATTAAATTAGAAAGGAGCGGCCGAAACAGCCCTGGTATAACATCCAATTCAGGCAGATCCCCTACCATCACCTGTGCCTTTTTCGCAATAATGGTATCTTGCAGATCGAATAAAACTTCCTGTACTAACAGGTTTAGATCCGTTTTTACTAAACTGGCTGAACTATTGGATATTTTAGAAAACTCAAGTATGTCTTTTATCAAATTTTGCATACGTTCTGCCGAATTCTGAATTCGCTGAACATATTTTATAGCCTCCTCATCGAGCATCCCTTTTCGTTTCACAAAAAGAAAATCGCTATATATCCTGATCTTTCTTAATGGCTCTTGTAGATCATGTGATGACATAAACGCAAAGCGATCCAATTCTTTATTTACCGTTTCTAATCGCTGAACACTTTCGAGTAGCTGGCGATTCAATTCAACGACTTTCTCTTCCGATATTTTCCTTTCATGAATTTCATTTTCAAGACTCTTGTTGATCACTATTAATTTCTGCTCATGAGCCTGCAGCTGGTAATTTTTTGTATAGAGATCAACAAACACACCTACTTTGATACGCAACAATTCCGGATTGATCGGCTTGTATATATAATCAACCGCGCCTAAACGGTATCCCTGGAATATATGATCCTCTCCATAACTATTGGCAGTTATAAAAATTATTGGGATATGTCTTAATTTTTCTCTTTCGTAAATTAAAGCAGCAGTTTCGAAGCCATTCATATTGGGCATCTTCACGTCCATTAATATCAATGCAAAGTTAAATTCCGACAACAATATCTTTAGCGCTTGTCTCCCTGAGCTTGCCTTTACTAATTCATACCCGTCAGCTTCCAATATGGTTTCCATCGAAAAAAGATTATCCTCCCGATCATCAACTAAAAGAATCTTTTGCTTCATGAATTATATTATTTATAAAACCAAATGCGCATTAAAGAAAGCAACTGATCTATTTTTAACGGCTTAGTAATGTAATCAGATGCACCCGCTTCAATACATTTTTGCCGGTCTCCTTTCATGGCTTTGGCCGTAACCGCTATGATCGGCAATAAATTATTGGTATGCTCTCTTCTTATTTTTTGGGTTGTTTCGTAACCATCCATTTCAGGCATCATAATATCCATCAATACCATATCAATTTTCGGGTTATCACTATTAATTATTTCTATGGCTTCCTTGCCGCTTTCGGCTGTAATGGCATTTACATTTAGCCTTTCAAAAACTGTTGTTAAGGCGAATAAATTTCTTACATCGTCATCAACTACCAACACATTTTTACCGGTTAATATATCGTCTTTAATGCGCATATTTTCAATGATACGTTGCTTTTCCGGTGGCAGGTCTCTATGTTTTTGATGAAGATGTATAACTGTTTCTTCCAACAAATGTTCTAAAGAATTAACACCTTTTAATAAAACCGTATTGGATATCTGATTTATTTGCGCCAATTCTTTTTTATCAAAATCTTTTGCAGAATAAACAATAACAGGTGTTAGTTTTTTCTTAGTGTCACTCACTTTATTAACCATATCAATCCCAGATATATCCGGCAACGTATAGTCCATAATAATGCAATCAAAATCTTTTTGCGCTAATTGCTGGATCGCTTTTTTACCTGTATTGGCAATACTTATAGTAACGTTATCATTTTTGATCATTTTTGAAATCTGCGAAGAATCAATTTCGTTATCTTCTATCACCAATATTTTCTTTGCCTCAGTTCTGCTTGTTGATAGTATATCTGCAAAAAGGTCGTCCAATATTTCATTACCTAATGGTTTTAAAAGGAAGCTTCGTGCACCACGTTTTAAAGCCAATACCTTATTTTCTTCTCCTGAAATAAGATGGATAGGGATATGCCTGTAATTGAGATCATTCTTAAGCATATCAAGCACTTTCCATCCACTTGTATCCGGCAACTTTACATCAAGTGTTATGGCTACAGGGTTTAAGCGATTAATAAAATCGAACACCTCTATATAACTTATAGCCACAACAGCCTTTATGTTATTCTTATGCGCCTTTTCTATCATGATCTTGGCGAACCTGAGATCATCTTCAACAATTAAAAGTACCTGGTCTGTAGGTAAGATATTTGTTCTGTCATCACCTGTGTCATTTATCATTTCATTTACCAGGCTTTTAGCCTCAGCTCCCCCATTAGTTGCCCGAATAGAATTCAGCAGCGAATCTATAGATACTTTATCTTCTCCTATTTGAAGTTGTTGCTGATAAGCAGTATCCAGCCTGTTTACTTCTTTTACTATATTCTCAGGTGCATTTTCTATTGGCAGGAATAAAGTAAACGTACTTCCCTGTGATAAATTACTTTCTAATTCAATAGTACCTCCTAACAATTCTGCCAAGCCTCTACTAATAGACAGACCTAATCCGGTACCTCCGTATTTACGACTAGTGGAACCTTCAGCTTGCTGGAATGCTTCGAATATAATATTTTGTTTTTCCTGTGGAATACCAATACCTGTGTCATTAATAGCAAAGGCCACTACTGTTTTTGCTTCAGTAAGATTAGCATTTGCTTGTTTCCAGCTATTGTTAGCATTGTATATATTTAATTTTACTTCACCCTTTTCCGTAAACTTAAATGAATTGGAAAGGAGATTTTTAAGAATCTGATTTAACCTTTGTATATCCGTTTCCATTGAAGCAGGAAGTTCCGGATCTATTTCAATAGTGAAGCGAAGATGTTTTGCTTCTGATATAGGTTTAAAAGTAGTTTCCACAAAATAGGCAATCTCTGAGATACGTACCGTTGATATATTTGCCGAAATAAACCCTGATTCAATTTTAGAAAGATCAAGAATATCGTTGATCAACTGAATAAGATCATCTCCGCATGAGTGAATTGTTTTTGCGTAACGTATCTGTTTGTCATTCAAATTACCTTCTGCATTTTCATATAATTGCTGCGCAAGAATTAATAAACTGTTTAATGGCGTTCTCAATTCATGTGACATATTAGCTAAGAACTCAGATTTATATTTCGAAGTAAGCGTAAGCTGTTCGGCTTTTTCTTCCAATGATCTCCTTGCTTCTTCTACCTCTTTATTTTTTGCTTCTACCTCATTTTTTTGTTTTACCAGTAACAATGCTTTATCCTGCAATTCATCATTTGTTCTACTTAATTCTTCTTGTTGTTGTTTTAACTCTCCTGCCAATGATTGCGACTGAGTCAACAATTCTTCCGTACGGGAGTTGGCTTCAATTGTATTTAATACGATACCAATACTTTCTGTAAGCTGACTTAAGAAATCCAAATGGGTCTGACTAAAAATATCTAAAGAAGCCAGTTCAATAACAGCCTTTACTTTATTTTCAAATAATACAGGAAGAATAATAAGGTTAGAAGGTTTGGCTTTTCCAAGTCCTGAATTAATTTTAATATAGTTGTTTGGAATATTGGATAAGATGATACGTTCCTTTTCGTATGCTACTTGCCCTACCAGCCCTTCGCCGATAGAGAACTGAGTCGGTATACTTTTGTCTGTTTTATACCCGTATGCTGAGAACAGGTTTAGTTTTACTTCCTGTGTTTCATCTTCCTGATTTAAAATATAGAATGCTCCCCAATGTGCTGTAACAACCTGTGCCAACTCCGACAAAATTCTTTGTGTTACAGTTTTCAGATCTTTTTGTCCTTGCAACATTTGCGTAAATTTAGCAAGGTTTGATTTCAACCAATCCTGTTCCTGGTTCAGCAAAGTTGTTTCTCTTAAGTTGGCGATCATCTGGTTGATCGTATCTTTTAACGCTTCCACCTCTCCTTTTGCTTCCACACGAATGTTACGCGTAAGATCTCCTTTTGTTACAGCGGATGCCACTTCCGAGATCGAACGAACCTGCGTGGTAAGATTTTGTGCAAGCTGGTTTACGTTTTCTGTCAAATTTTTCCAAATACCCGAAGCTCCCGGTACACTTGCCTGTCCACCCAATTTTCCATCAACACCAACCTCACGTGCCACTGTTGTTACCTGATCTGCAAACAACGCCAGTGTATCGATCATTTCATTGATCGTATCAATTAACTGCGCAACCTCACCACGTGAAACGATCGCCAGTTTTTGTTTAAGATTACCTGTTGCTACCGCAGTTACTACTTTCGCGATACCGCGCACCTGGTTGGTAAGGTTGGATGCCATCATGTTCACACTATCCGTCAGATCTTTCCATGTACCACCCACACCTCTTACTTCTGCCTGTCCTCCCAATTTACCTTCTGTACCTACTTCACGTGCAACACGCGTTACCTCGAAGGCAAATGAATTCAGCTGTTCCACCATTGTATTGATGGTATTTTTTAGATCAAGGATCTCTCCTTTCACATCAATAGCCACTGTTTTTGAAAGGTCACCACTCGCCACCGCTTTTGTTACCTCAGCGATATTTCTTACCTGCGCTGTAAGGTTACCCGTCATTTGATTCACAGAATCCGTCAGATCTTTCCAGGTTCCGGCAACTCCCGGTACGAATGCTTGTCCACCAAGTTTTCCATCCGTACCCACTTCACGCGCAACACGCGTTACTTCAGATGCAAACGCACGCAACTGATCCACCATCGTGTTCAATGTTTCTTTCAATTGCAGGATCTCTCCACGTACATCCACCGTAATTTTCTTTGACATATCTCCATTCGCAACGGCGATCGCCACTTCCGCAATATTACGTACCTGCGCAGTAAGGTTACCCGCCATCTGATTCACAGAATCAGTCAGATCTTTCCATGTTCCTGCAACACCGGGTACATTTGCCTGTCCTCCTAATTTTCCTTCTGTACCTACTTCACGTGCCACACGTGTTACTTCAGATGCGAAACCTCTTAACTGATCCACCATTGTATTGATGGTGTTTTTCAATTCAAGAATTTCTCCTTTTACATCCACACCGATCTTTCTCGATAGATCTCCATTCGCTACAGCCGTTGTTACCTCTGCGATATTTCTTACCTGTGATGTAAGGTTACTTGCCATTTTATTTACAGAGTCAGTCAAATCTTTCCATGTACCTGCAACGCCCGGTACATCCGCTTGTCCTCCAAGCTTTCCTTCTGACCCCACTTCACGCGCAACACGCGTTACTTCAGACCCGAATGAATTTAACTGATCCACCATCGTGTTGATGGTATTTTTTAATTCAAGGATCTCTCCTTTTACATCCACCGTAATTTTTCTGGATAGATCCCCTTTCGCCACAGCTGTTGTTACTTCCGCAATGTTACGTACCTGTCCAGTTAAGTTACTCGCCATACCATTTACAGAATCGGTCAGATCTTTCCATACACCGCCCACATCTTTTACTGCAGCCTGACCACCGAGTTTTCCTTCCGATCCTACTTCACGCGCCACACGCGTTACTTCAGATGCAAAGCTTCTTAACTGTTCCACCATGGTATTGATGGTATTTTTTAATTCAAGGATCTCTCCTTTTACATCCACGTCAATCTTTCTCGATAGATCACCTGTTGCCACGGCCGTTGTTACCTCCGCAATATTTCTTACCTGAGAAGTAAGATTACCTGCCATGATATTAACACTATCCGTCAGATCTTTCCATGTACCATCCACACCCGGTACATCCGCTTGTCCGCCCAGCTTTCCTTCCGATCCTACTTCACGCGCAACACGCGTTACTTCAGATCCAAATGAATTTAACTGATCCACCATCGTATTGATGGTATTTTTTAATTCAAGGATCTCTCCTTTTACATCCACCGTAATTTTTCTGGATAGATCTCCTTTCGCCACAGCTGTTGTCACTTCCGCAATATTACGTACCTGCCCTGTTAGATTACTTGCCATCCCATTCACACTATCGGTCAGATCTTTCCATGTACCTGCAACACCTTTAACCTGTGCTTGCCCTCCGAGTTTTCCTTCTGTACCTACTTCCAATGCCACACGTGTTACCTCGGAAGAGAAAGAGTTAAGCTGATCCACCATTGTATTGATGGTATTTTTTAATTCAAGGATCTCTCCCCGAACGTCCACTGTAATTTTTCTTGACAGATCTCCTTTCGCAACGGCTGTTGTTACTTCCGCGATATTACGTACCTGGCCAGTTAAGTTACTTGCCATCTGATTTACTGAATCCGTCAGATCTTTCCATACACCACCTACGCCTTTTACTTTTGCCTGTCCGCCAAGCTTTCCTTCCGATCCTACTTCACGCGCCACACGCGTTACCTCAGCAGAGAAAGAGTTAAGCTGATCCACCATGGTATTGATGGTATCTTTCAATTCAAGAATTTCTCCTTTAACGTCCACTGTGATTTGTCTTGATAGATCTCCTTTCGCCACGGCTGTGGTAACCTCTGCAATATTTCGCACCTGTCCTGTCAGGTTACTTGCCATTTGGTTTACGCTATCTGTTAGATCTTTCCATGTACCCGCAACTCCTTTTACCTGTGCCTGTCCGCCAAGTTTTCCTTCCGTACCTACTTCCAGTGCCACACGCGTTACCTCAGACGAGAAAGAGTTAAGCTGATCCACCATGGTGTTGATGGTATTTTTTAATTCAAGGATCTCTCCTTTTACATCGACCGTAATTTTTTTAGATAGATCTCCCTTTGCTACAGCTGTTGTTACTTCGGCAATATTTCTTACCTGAGCAGTTAGGTTACTACCCATTTGGTTTACTGAATCCGTAAGATCTTTCCATACTCCCGCTACGCCTTTTACTTTTGCCTGTCCGCCCAATTTCCCTTCCGATCCCACTTCACGGGCCACACGTGTTACCTCCATTGAAAACAGGTTTAACTGTTTCACCATGTCATTCACTTCTTTAGCGATCCTAGAAAATTCACCTTTTAGTACATGGCCGCCAATTTCAAGTGGCATTTCCTGTGAAAGATTTCCTTTAGCTACGGAGCTGATAACATGCGCGATCTCAATAGTAGGATGTACAAGATCGGATATCAGAGAATTCAATGCATCCACCCCTGTTGCCCATTCCCCTTTTGCATTTGGGATATCGATCCTAAGGGTTAATTTCCCCTGCTTGCCTATAATGTTGCCTGCTTTGGTAAACTCCAGCATCATCCTTTCATTCATGGAAATGATATCATTTAATGTATCACATATCTTTCCATTTATTCCAACCTCATCGATCGGCATACGGGCAGAAAAGTCGCCGTTCTTAACTTTGGTCAATACATCTAATAGCGTTCTGTTGTCAAAAAAAGTGTCCGACAAATTATGATCAAAATCACCATTCAAAATCTTTCGATTACCCGGTTTATTTTTTTCATGTTCAGCAACTAGGAGTTCTTTCGCTATTCCTTTTTTAGCAGGTTTGGTTTTTGGCTGTATGTCCATATAAAGGGATTAAGTAAGAAATTATTATTATGTGAGATTTGTGTTTGAGTAAAATTTTCTACAGGCTGTGGCATAAAAACCACTTTTATAAAAGATCAATAAATAACCTATTCGCAATTAATTGAAATTCAATTAGTAATGGTGTTTTAATTTCCTTTCCAGCCAGTAATTACTTATATGACCACTATTTTTATACCAATTTTTTATGTTTTTTTAAAAAATTTATAACCGGTACCCGATAAAAAATATTGGTTTATTATTTGATGTACTATATCAAAGAGAAAGAGAAATTTAGTAAGTAGTATTTTAAAAAGGCACGATTATTTACAGTGAGCAATAAGACAAGAGCTTTTCTGCGATCTTGTATAACTGAGAAAGTTCAAAAGGTTTTGTAATAAGTTCAGTATCAAATTGTTTACAATAATTAATATCTGATATGTTGGAGGAAGTGGTTAAAACAACTACAGGCAGGTCCTTTAGTTTTTCTTCATTCTTTAAAATAGCGAGCAGTTGCCTTCCATCCATTATTGGCATGCTGATATCAAGTACTACCAAATTAGGTAACTTCTTATCACTATCTCTGGCTTCTTTTAATGCAGCTAACGCTTTATTACTATCAAGCGCAGTTAATACACTACAATTGTTATCAATAGAAAGAAGTGCTTCTTTTAAAATTAATATATCGTCTATATCATCGTCAATTAATAATATCTCAGCATTCATATATAAATCCATTTTTTTTAGAAAGATATTAATAAATCAATTAATACCTTAAGAATATGATTAATAATATGTTAACAAGCGTTTTAATTTCTTTATAAATCTTATAATATTAAGCCCATGAACAGTAACGATATATTACCATGTAAAATTTTAATTATTGATGATGATGAGGATGACTTTTTTATAACCAGCGAGTATATTAAGCATATTCCAGGTTATAACTTTATTATTGAATGGTGCTATAAATATGAGGAGGCCTTAAAGCATATTCGCAATAATGAGTATGACCTATATATGGTCGATTATTACCTGGGCGCAAAAACAGGATTAGATTTCATTAAAGACAGTGCGAAACATTCTGATTATCCTATTATCTTATTAACGGGAAAAGGCAACCATAAGATCGATATAGAAGCCATGCAGGCAGGAGCTATCGATTACCTGATAAAGGGGGAACTGGATACAGAAAAGCTGGAAAGAAGTATCCGGCATTCTTTACAAAGAAGTAAAGCCATGAGGGCGCTTAGCGCTAATGAAATAAAGTACAGGCATATATTTGAAAATTCGCTGAACGCTATTTTTTTAACCAACGAGCAACTTGAATTTTTAGATGTAAACCCCGCAACAGTGGCATTACTTGAGTACACCAGGGAAGAGCTGATTAACTCAAGCTTATATTCATTTTTATCTTCCACTTTTGATAAAACAATATTTCAAGAAGTATTAACAGATAATGAAGATATAAAGGAAGAAGTGGAACTAATAACGAAATCCGGAGAGGTTCGCTATTGCCTGTTGTCTTTTTCAAAAGAAATAGACAGTTCGGGCAAACCGTATTTACAAGGTATTGCGAACGATATCAGCAATCTTAAAAAAGAGGAAAAACAAAAAATATACCGGGAGAAGCTTGATATAGCTGAACGTATATCAAGAACACTGGCACATGAAATAAGAAATCCACTTAATAATATAGACCTGGCTGCAGAACAAATAGCTTTGGGAATGCCCAATATAAATACATTTACAGAAATAATCAGGCGCAATAGCAAACGCATCGGCGCTTTAATTACAGAATTATTAAGTGGTACGCCAAATATTGTGTTAACTGAAAACAGCTTAAACCTGCAGCAAATAGTTGAAGAAAGTCTCACTTTAGCGAAAGATAGAATAGTGCTCAAAAAAATAAAACTCGATACAAATTACGCAAACGAAATAATTACAATAAAAGCTGATTCTAATAAACTTAAAATTGCTTTTTTGAATATTATCATTAACGCTATCGAAGCAATGCAGCCAGATAAGGGTGAGCTAACTGTAGTATTAAAAAAAGAAAATTCAAAAGCTATTGTAAGTATTCAGGATAACGGATGTGGTATAGCCGAAGAAAATATACCCCTGCTCTTCGAAGCTTATTTTACGGATAAAAAGAATGGTCTTGGCCTGGGTTTATCAACGACCAATAATATTATTAAATTACACAACGGGGAGTTGAGTGTATTTTCAAAATTAAATGAAGGCACTAACTTTGTTATTGGCTTACCGGTAGCATAAGTATATTAAGGTATCGATGACCTTAGGAAATTTTCTTGTGATAATGGCAATGTCACGATAAAAATCGATCCAATGTCTACACTACTTTGCGCAGATATAAGACCATGATGGTTGTTTATTATTCTTTGGCAAACAGCAAGCCCAATACCTGATCCTTCAAATAAGCTTTTACTATTGAGTCGTTGAAAAATAATAAAAATACGCTCCAAATACTTTTCTTCAAATCCGATCCCATTATCCTTAAAATATATCCTGCAGAATTTCTCTTGGGCTTTATGAGAATTGTTAAGCGCTTTTTGGCTGAATTTATAAGGCACAGTTGCCCAATAATTATCAGGCAATTGATTCCCGTCGATTATTTCACATGAGACAGTGATCTCGGGGCGCTTGTTATTAAATTTTATAGAATTACCCAATATGTTCTGAAACAATTGCGCCATTTGTACCACATTGGCTTCAATGACAGGTAATTTATTTATATGAATTAATGCATTTAATTTGGTTAGTTTAATTTCCAGGTCAGAAATTACCTGCGTGGATATGGCGTTTAGATCTACTTCAGTAAATTTTTCACCAGTCATGTTAATATGAGATAGCTGCAGGATATTTTCGATCAATTTTTGCATCCGTATAGATGAATGTATGATCTTCTCCATGTACACTTTGCCTTTATCGGATATGTTCTCTTTACATTCCATCTCAAGAAGATTTGTAAAAACGCTGATCTTCCGCAATGGTTCCTGAAGATCATGTGAAGCAATATATGCAAATTCAGAAAGCTCTTCATTTGAAAATATTAATTGCTCTGCCATTTGATTAATAGATAGGGCAACCTGTCCTATTTCATCATTCGAAAAAGCAGTAGCTCTTACGGTGAGATCGCCTCTTTTAATTTTATCAGATGCCTGTATTATTTCATTTAATCCTCTCGTAATACTTCTGCTTAGCAAAATAGAAAAGAGCAATCCGCTTATCTCGACTGTCAACGCAACAGAAAATAATATTTCCATTACAAGATGCTCCAGCCAACGGGACCCTTCTCCCAAAGTGTAAGAAAAATTATCCTCTAATAATGTTACATTTTCATTTATAACATCTACCCGCTGAAGCAAACTGTCCAATACTTTTTGAGATGTAACCGGGGCATTCACTTGCATTTGTATGCTTTTGCTAATAGGAATTAATCCTGTAATAACAGAATCTCCTTGACTCCAAAATGAAATAGCTTTGCTTAGATATGAAATATCGTGAAACCTTCGTATTAGCTTTATCATACCATCTACATCATCGGGATGTACACGACCTTCAATAAAACCCTGCCGTGCAGAGTCTATATTCATATTTTGCTTTAATAGTTCTACTTTGGTTTTATGGTCACCAAGCGGTACAGACATAAACTTTTCAAAATTATTATAATCCTTTTCATTATGGGTACGTGCATATTTATTTAGGGTATATACAGCATCTTTTTCTGCCTTGGACCATAGTCCCTCAGCACCCACAAAAGCCCTTACAGAAGATAAACTGTGAACAGCAAACCATAATACCAACAACTCAACTACGATCAACACGGCCATAGTGCCAACAATTATGAAAAGCTTTCGCGAAATTGGAATGTCTTTTATGCGATTAAAAGCCGATCTTTTTTTCATATAGTTTCTAAAATAATAGTAAATATTTTCTACTACTAAGATATAGAATAATTAATAACTGAAATAGTGACAGCTAAATTGCTACGAAAGGAAAGAATTGGTAAATGAAATACAGTGAGAATGAATGTAACTACAGTAGAATATGTCTCAATTGCATGAAGGCTATTTTCCAATACAAAACTTACTAAAGATATAATCCAATGTATCCTCATTTGTAACCTCGCCAGTGATCTCACCGAGATAATGAAGGCAATGGCGAATATCCGGTGCCAGCAGATCTCCAGACAATTCATTGTCCAATGCAGTTTTAATATGATCCAATGAGTGTTGCATTTGTTGCAAAGCTGCATAATGGCGTGCGTTAGAGACCACTACATTTTCTGTTGCAAGGTTTGTGCTGATCGTTGTATTGAATAATGTCTTCTTCAACTTATCAATACCGCTGTTATTTTTTGCAGAGATAAAAATAATATTTTCTATTGCTTCGAATTTTTTAGTTGCGGTTGATTCGCCAGTGATATCGGATTTATTGGCGACCAATAAATATTTGATCTGTAGTTTGTTGAAATTATCGATCGCTGTTTGTAATTCGGCCATCGTTTCTGTAGCAGCATCAAAAATGTATAATACCACATCGGCACTATTCATTTTTTCTAAACTCTTTTCTATTCCTACCAATTCAATTACATCTGTACTATGTTCGCGGATGCCCGCGGTATCTATCAGCCTGAATAAGATACCATCGATATTAATTATTTCTTCGATCGTATCTCTTGTTGTTCCTGCTATCTCGCTTACAATAGCGCGGTTCTCATTTAATAAAGTATTCAGCAAAGTACTTTTGCCGGCGTTTGGTTTTCCTATGATCGCTACGCTTACACCATTCTTTATTACGTTTCCTAATTGAAACGACTGCAATAATTCTTTTGTAGTTATCTGTGCAGCTGTTATTAGCGCATAAAATTTTGTTCTATCGGCAAACTCAACATCTTCTGTTGCAAAATCAAGCTCCAATTCTATTAATGCAGAAAACTGAATTAATTGTTCTCTCAGTTCTTTTAAAATAATACTAAAGCCACCTTTGATATTGTGTAAGGCTGTTTTTTGTGATGCTGCTGTATTGCTTGCTATCAGATCTGCTACTGCTTCTGCCTGTGTAAGGTCTAATTTCCCTTTTAAGAAAGCGCGTTGTGTAAACTCTCCATGTCTTGCTAAACGTGCGCCTTTTTTTATAATGGCTTGCACAATTTGTTGTTGTACATACGGACTACCATGACAGCCAATTTCTATTACATCTTCACCCGTATAACTTTTAGGATCTTTAAATAAAGAGAGCACTACTTCATCAATATCTTTTCCATCTTCTTTTAAAAAACCAACATGTATCGTATGCGTTAATTGTTTGGTTAGATCTTTAGCAGGAAACAATTCGTTCATGATATCGAAAGTGCGGGCACCGCTTACCCTTATCACGCCAATAGCGCCAATGCCCGGAGGCGTTGCTATCGCTACTATTGTATCATCCCAACCTGAAAGCTTGTTTAACATGTTGCAAAGATAGATTAATAAAAAAATCTCCCCGGTTACCCGGAGAGATCTGTTATAATTTTATTGAATTGTACTTATTGATCGCCAGAAACTATGAATGTAATCGGCTGCCTTTTATAGGCATTTACATTACGGCCGTTTTGCAATGCAGGGATCCATTTTGGTGCTCTTTTTATTGCCCTTATTGCTTCTTCTTCCATACCATATCCAAAATTTGTTTCCGGTTGAATATCGCTGGCAGAACCATCTCTACCTACAATGAACCGTATGATAACCTGGTACCTGCCTACAGGCGCACCATTATCAACAGGAACATTCGGATCAAGATTCTTGGTTAAAAATTTCATCCATGCACCCGGACCTCCAGGAAACTCAGCTTCCTGTTCAACCTTAACAAAAACCGAATCATCGTTCACCGGCGCTTGTGCAACCCCTGTACCCTTATCATCGATCGGTGCCTGAACTATTTGTTGCGTGTTATCGCTTTTTACAGTTTCAGAACTGATCGCCGTTGTTTCCTTTATATCTGGTGGCTTTTCATCTTTTTTTACATCCTCATCTTTTTTTACAACAGGAGGTGTAAATTTTACCTGGTTCACTGCCGGTGGCGGTGGTGGTTTTATTGGTGGTGGCGGTGGAGGTGGTGGCGGAGCATCTTTAGGTTTGATCTCTGCTATTTGTGTATCTACCACTTCTACTACTGCAACTTTATTTTGTTTAGGTAATAAATTCAAGATCACGAAAGGTAAAAGCAATAGCAGTAACAAGGAAGCCGTAAAGATCAAAGCTCTTGTAAGCCTGACATTGTAAGTCTTGCGAAGTTCATAAGCCCCGTAGTCTTTATTTCTACCCTCGAAAATAATATCGAGTATATCAGCGCTTAATATTTTATTTATATCCATTGTAAATGCTTTGTATTAATTAGATTCAAAATAGTAGTAATTCCATACTATTTAGTTTATACCATTCGCCTGTTCTGTTTGTTGTATCAGCTTGGCTTCCTCATCGGTCATATCTACTTCTGCATAATGTCCCGGAGGTATCGCACTGATCGTCATTTCGTCTAATATATCGATCGCATTTTTATAGGTTGCCTTTTTATCCGCCTTGATGATGAACATCAGGTCTACGGATGGGGTTGACCTTTTCTTATCAACAATTACCTGGCGAATATCCTTAAAATTGCTGCTTTTGAATTGAGAATTCGGATCAGTTAAAATACCATTGTAGTAATATATTTTATCTGCCTTACCCAATAAAAGCGTTAACGTAGCCGACTGTTTAACTTCCAGCTGATTATTTTTATCAGGCTTTGGTTCGTTTAAATTCATGGCTGTAGGCTGGCTCATTGTGGTAGTGAACACAAAGAAAGTAATGAGCAAAAACCCAAGATCAACCATTGGCGTAAGATCTACCTTAGTAGATTTTTTCGGGCTTTTTTTAACGCCGGGCCCTTTTTTATGACCGCCACCCGACGAAGTATCCATTTCTGCCATGTCAGTATTATTTTTTTATCTCTCTGTTATAGAGCAGATGGTTATTTATTTGCTGCAGGATTCAATGCCAGTTCAGAACCGGCAGGAATACCTTCTGCATTTGTTACTACTTTAAACTTGTATATCTCATTCTTAGCAAAAGCGTCCTTAATGTTTTTGAAGGAAGAATAAAAAGCTGCGTTATCACCCTTCACTAATAAGTTAAGGTTATCCATATCCTCGCCTCTGTAGGCATCAGACACGCTTGCTATCCAGTCTACCAATTCATTGTTAGTACTATCAGTAGGTATCCCCGGCATTTGTGCAGGAGGTATCGGCGTAGCAAGATCGAGTGATGCTTTTAAATTACTAAAAGGCTCACCATAAAAATCCTGCTTTTCTAATTTAGCTAATTCTTCTGGTGTTAGGTTAAGCCCTTTTGATCTGTTGATCCCTTCAATAACATCATTTTTATGTGCATTATCTCCTACAGATAAATACACTTTGCCGTCTTTTGTTAGTGTTACCATAACAGCATCAGATTTTGCTACTTTGGTAGAAACCGATGAAGGTGTATTTATTTGTACAACTTCAGGCGGTTTTTGTTTGGTAGCCAATATGAAAAAAGACAACAATAAGAACGCTACGTCACACATCGCAGTCATGTCGACATTGGTGCTTTTGCGCGGTACTTTGACTCTAGGCATTTAAAAAAATTTAGTGATTTACTATTAGATGCAAAATGGTAGCAATTCCATACAATTATTTGTATAGAGAAGCGAAGCTTTGCGTTAATGTAAATCCTGATTCATCAATACCGTAAGTGATCGCATCAATTTTGGTAGTGAAAATATTGTAGAAAATAATTGATATAGCAGATGTGCTGATACCCAAAGCCGTATTATATAAGGCTTCAGAAATACCCTGAGAAAGCCTTGTTGTTGCTTCAGCTCCTCCCGCATCACCTAACGCAGCAAATGAAGTGATCATCCCAATTACTGTTCCTAGTAACCCTAATAAAGTAGCTACTGAAGCGATGGTAGAAAGGAACACCAGGTTCTTTTCAAGCATTGGTAATTCTAAAGAGGTAGCTTCTTCCACTTCTTTTTGAATAGCGATCATTTTTTGTTCAGTTGATAACTCTGTATTGGTGATCAATTCTTTGTATTTGTGCAAACCAGCTTTCATTACATTGCCTACTGATCCTTTTTGTTTATCGCATTCAGCGATGGCTGCATCTACATTTTTGTTAGCCAAATTGTATTGCACTTTGCGGATAAATTCTGCATTGTTGCCAGTACCATTTGCTTTAGTAATAGTTAAAAATCTTTCGATAATGAAAGTAATAACTGTTAACAAGGCTCCGATCAAAATAGGAACAAGGATACCACCCTGGTACATTCTGTAAAGGCTTCCTACAGGCCCTTCGCGATCAGGCCAAAACCAGCCTTCTCCAGCTTTTACAAAGTTTGATGCGTTACCTAAAAAAAACCTCCAAATTATATACCCGGTTATTACACACAACAATGGTGCAAGCCATGAAATAGAATTACTTGATTTTTTCGCTTGTACTGACGTTACCGGTCTTACTTCTGCCATGACATTCAATTTTTAATTAGTGTTAAATTATAATTTTTAATTGTTGAAACTATTTGGGACTACAATTCTACTGAAAAATTGCTTTTCAGCAATGAAATTACCTTTATTTCATCAATTGGTAATCCCCTCGCAATTTAGTAGAATAATTGGGAAAACCAACGCCGGATAAGCATTTTATATGCATTTACCACTCATCAAAAAAGCTTATTTGCTAAATAGTTTAACAAAATGATGGGAAATTAGTCTACCAATTAAATAGACTAATAAAAAATATAGCAAAAATCACTCGTATCGGAGTGCCACAATGGGGTCTAATTTGGCTGCTTTATAAGCCGGATAGAGCCCCGCTAACAACCCTACCAATGAACAAACGGCTATCCCTACAATCACCCATAACCAGGGGATAATAAAAGCGGTTTTTAGCGCAAAGGCCACCAAATTTCCTAATAAAACACCGGCTAAAATGCCTGCCACTGCACCCAGTAAACTGATCAATATCGACTCCCATAAAAACTGGGCTTTTATCTCATTGGATTTGCCGCCTAATGCTTTTATCAGGCCTATTTCTTTTGTCCGTTCATTGACGGCCACCAACATTATATTCATTAAACCGATTGCGGCTCCTATCAGTGTGATCAGGGCAATGGCTAAAGTGGCATATTTAAGAAAGCTTAAATTGGCCATCAGCGAGGCAACGATACTATCACTTTTATCAATATAAAAATTATCAGCTTCTTTTATATCCAATTTTCTGATCGGCCTAAAAGTGCCCGTGGCCTCTCCTACCGCTGCATCCATAAGGTTAAGATCGCTGACCATTACGGCGATATTATACGAATTGGTTTCTGCCCCAAAAGTGCGCCTGATATTATTCACCGTGGCGAGCACCACTTTATCTGCATTTAAAAATGCGCTGGAGCCCTTATCTTTTAAAATGCCGATCACCCGGTATTTATTATTATCTACAGTGATCATTTGATCCATGGCTTTTTCCGTATTATCACCGTATAATTTTTGGGCTACCACGTTACCGATGATACAAACATTTTCACCGCTTGTTACATCGTCCGCACTAAAATTTCTGCCGTATTCAATTTCATATCCGTTGATATACAAATAATTTTCATCGCCGCCCAGGATCCTGATATCCGGATTGGTTCTTTTGGTACCGTTATCTACAATGATACCCTGAGGACCGGGTAATGAAATGCCAACCTTAGCAGGAAAATTAAATTGATCCTTAAATGCCTTTGCTTCTTCGTAACTGATAAGGCGGCCGCTACTGGATACTTTTTCTTTTAGAGAATTACGTGTTGTTAGCTTAACATCATCGCGGTTTGGTCCGCCGCCAAGCCTGATAGTACGTTCTTTATAGCGAATGCTGAAAGCATTGGCCCCCATAGTTGAAAAGCTTGTAGTGAGTTTTTCATTAACGGCCTGCACCGCAGTGATGATCGCTATCAGCGCCATTATCCCCAATGCGATAATTACAACAGTAATGGCTGTACGCAGCCTGTTGCTTTTAATTGTTTGATATGATAATGCGATAGAATCAGCCGTCTTCATTATCTAAAAGTAAGCACAAATGAGGAATCCGGGAGAAAGCTAAAAGTTAAAAATGACAACACTTATTTATCATAAGTTATTCTTCACATGATGTGTTTCTAGAATCGCTTTTAATTCATCGATCTGCTCTTCCCAAATATCGTGTTTGGGGATGGCGTTGGCGAATGTTTTATTTTGCCAGATAAATACCCAATTTTTAGTCTGTGAAACTTTATAGATCTTATCCCAACTAAATTCAGAATTGAAAGATTCGCCTTTTATGGATAAATAGTCTGCATTAAAAGTATAGATGATCAATTCTCCACTTCTACCAGAACCATTATAATTTCTTTTAGCAGTGATATAAGTTAAGACAGGCCTGACAAACAATATCAGCAATAGAAAAAATAATTCCTGGATAGTAGAATAAGTAGGATAAAAAATAGCGGCGATAATTCCTGAAATAAGAAAAAAGGAAAATAAGGCAGTCGTGATCTTTATAAATAACCTGCTATACAACAAAACGAATGTAGCCTTGATAAAATCCCGCTCTGATAATTTTGATTCGATGATCATACCTGATTTAATTAGCTTAATAGTATAACCATCCAGTAAGCAGACTTGGATATAATCCTAATACTATTATAAGTACTGCTGTGATGATCAATAATGCTTTGAAAGCAGGCGTAACATCC
>DATHHR010000156.1:0-32779 GCA_035317105.1 Ferruginibacter sp.
TTATAAAATCGTTACGTTTTTTGCGATTCCTGTAAAAAGACGACCGACAATTGACCAGTGACCACCGAAAAACGGGTTTCTGCGGTGGTCACTGGTCGGTCGTCCGTGGTCGCCGCAGGCATTTGTTTGGCAATTAACTTATAACTACGTATATTTGCATAGGAAAACGAATAAAAGAAGGGGACGAATCACGTCTCCTTCTTCTTTTTAGCATGAGTCAAGAGATAACGTCAATACAAACAATAGAGAAATTAGTAACGGGATTATTAGATACGAACGAAGATGTTTTTCTGGTGTCTGTCAAAATAAAGCCCACTAATAATATTAAGGTCTTTTTAGATGCGGATAGCGGTTTAAGCATTGATAAATGTATCAAGATCAACCGCGCGATGTATAAGATCATCGAAGAGAACGGCTGGTATCCAGATGGTAATTTTTCATTAGAAGTTTCTAGTCCGGGTATTGATGAACCTTTATTATTGCTTCGTCAGTATAAAAAAAATATCGGAAGGCCGGTAGAGGTTACCCTGACGGATACAAAAACAAAAGAAGGCAAGTTGTTAGATGCGGATGAGACAAGTGTTACGATAGAAGAGACAACAGGCAAAGGAAAAAAAGCGATCGTACAGGCAGTAGTGATACCGCTTGATCAGATCAAACAAACAGTAGTTCAAATAGTATTTTAATAATAAACAAATAAAACTCCCTTACCAGCAGGGATAAAGTGAGGCTGGATAGGTTTATGGCACGTATTAACTTGATCGATTCCTTTCAGGAATTTAAAGAGGCTGAAAACATCGACCGTCCTACGTTGATGAAAGTTATGGAAGATGTTTTTAAAACATTGATCCGTAAAAAGTATGGCAGCGACGAACAGTTTGATGTAATTGTGAATGACCAAAAAGGTGATCTGGAAATTTTCCGTCGCCGTATGATCGTTGATGATGATGATCTGTATAACACCTTAACAGAAATTGAATATAAGGATGCAATTAAGATCGAACCGGATTACCAGGTTGGTGAAGAATTGTATGAAGAAGTTGATATTCAGAAAGAATTTGGCCGTAGAGCGATATTAGCCGGTAAACAAACATTGGCCAGCCGTATCAACGACTTGAAGAAAAATCTATTGATCAAAAAATACGAAGATCGTGTAGGCGATATCGTTAGCGGCGAAGTTTACCAGGTTTGGAAAAAAGAAGTATTGTTATTAGATGAAGAAGGAAACGAAATGATCCTTCCTAAATCTGAACAGATACCTGCTGATTATTTCAAAAAAGGTGAGAACGTTCGTGGTGTTGTTAAAAAAGTAGAATTAAAGAACAGCCAGGCTGTTATCATTATATCAAGAACAAGCCCTTCTTTCCTTGAAAAATTATTGGAAATTGAAGTACCTGAAATATTTGACGGCTTGATTGTTGTGAAGAAGATCGTTAGAGATCCGGGAGAAAGAGCGAAGATAGCTGTTGAAAGCTTTGATGACAGAATTGATCCGGTAGGTGCCTGTGTTGGTATGAAAGGTAGCCGTATCCACGGTATTGTAAGAGAATTGAAAAATGAAAATATAGATGTGATCAACTGGACGAGCAATTTGCAGTTATTGATACAGCGTTCTTTGACGCCTGCTAAAATTACCAGCATGGATATCAACGAAGAAACAAAACGCGCTACTGTGTTTTTAAAACCAGACCAGGTTTCTTTGGCTATCGGCCGCAGGGGCGTTAATATCAAATTAGCTTGTGAATTAACCGGCTACGAAATTGATGTGTTCCGCGATAACGAAGGTGAAGCAGAAGAGTTTGATATCGACATGGATGAATTTACAGATGAGATCGAACCATGGATCATCGACGAATTGAAAAGAGTTGGTTGTGATACAGGTAGATCAGTACTGGCTTTAACTGCAGAAGAGTTAGAACGCAGAACGGATCTTGAAAAAGAAACGATCACGGAAGTAAGAAGAATATTAACAGAAGAATTTTCAAAAGAATAAACTATAGTTTTTAGTTCGTAGTTCTTAGTTACGGTTTGAAGGGATGCCTGATAACTACAAACTAAGAACTATTAACTCCTAACTAATAAAAAATTATTGATAAAGAAAACGAATGGCAGAAGTAGCAAGTAATACACCAAGATTGATGGCAGCGGCCAAAGAATTCAACATAGGTAAAGAAACCTTAGTGGAATTCCTGACGCTTAAAGGATTTAATGAAGAGGACCTAAAACCCACAGCGAAATTATCGCCTGATATGTACCGTACCCTTCAGGCAGAATTTTCGGGAGATAAAGCTGCTAAGCAAAAAGCATCAGCAGTAGATCTTCCAAAAGGCGCCGGCGCAGATTCAAAAAGAAAAAGAGATGAAGAAGATCTTTCTATCAAAAAGAAAGAAGCGGCAGCAGCAATCAAAGAAGTTGAAAAACCAAAAGAAGAAATAACTCCGGTAGTAGTTGCAGAACCAGCAGCAACTGCACCTGCAGAAGCATCTAATTTTATTGATACCGTAGCGCCTGAAATCGAAGGGCTGAAAATTATCAATAAGATCGATTTCAATGCAATAGATTCTTCTACCCGACCAAAAAAATCAACAAAAAAAGCAGACGAAAAACCAGCAGCAAAAGAAGCCCCGAAAGCGAAAGCGCCGGAAGCTCCAATAGCAAAACTGGAAAAACCTGTTATTGCACCAATTATCAATCAGGCACCGGTAGTAGGCCCTGTTGCTATCACGAATATCAGAGCCGACAGGTTAGAAGGCCCTAAAATTTTAGGTAAGATCGAATTGCCTGTTGATAATGATACAAGGCCGAAAAGAAATGATGATGATAAGCGCAAACGCAAGCGCATACCAATGGAAAAGAAACCAGGAGCTCCTGGACAATCTGGCCCAAATCAAGGTCCGGGCGGACAAGCGCCTCCTGCTGGTAGCAACATGAACCGTTTTGGTAACAGGCCTCCGGGGCAAAGTGGCCCTAACCAGGGACAAAGACCAGGCGGACCTGCAGGTAGCAACCGTTTTGGCAACAGGCCTCCGGGACAAGGACTTGCTCCGGCAGCACGTGGCGATAAAGAAATTGACGCAAAAGAAATTCAGGATAAAATAAAAGAAACGCAGGCTAAATTGTCAGGTGGCGGCGGACGCGGTAGAGGATCGAAAGCAAAATACCGTAAACAAAAAAGAGAAGAGCTTGCTGAAGCACGCGGACAAGCCGGTGTAGAGGGAAATAAATTACAGGTTACAGAATACATATCAGTAAGTGAATTAGCAGGTTTGATGGATGTAAGCTTTGCAGACATCATCAGCAAGTGTATGAACTTAGGTATCATGGTTTCTATCAACCAACGTTTAGAGGCCGATGTAATTGAATTGGTAGCAAGTGAATTTAATTATGAAGTAGAATTTATCGGTGTGGAAGATGCTGCTGAATTAGCAGAAGATGAAGCAGAGGATCATATCGAAGATCAACGCCCAAGAGCGCCGATAGTTACCATCATGGGCCACGTAGATCATGGTAAAACATCATTGCTGGATTATATCCGCAATACCAATGTAATTGCCGGTGAAGCGGGTGGTATCACGCAGCATATTGGTGCGTATGAAGTAACATTAAAAGATGGCAGAGCAATAACTTTCTTAGATACGCCGGGTCACGAAGCCTTTACGGCGATGAGGGCACGTGGTGCTAAGGTTACGGATATTGCGGTGATCGTAATTGCTGCAGATGATGCAGTAATGCCTCAGACAAAAGAAGCCATTTCGCATGCGCAAGCTGCGAATGTGCCAATGATATTTGCCTTTAATAAAATAGATAGAGACGGCGCTAATCCTGAAAAGATCAAGGAACAGTTAGCCTCGATGAATATTTTGGTGGAAAGCTGGGGTGGTAAATTCCAGAGCCAGGAAATAAGCGCTAAGCAAGGATTGAACATCGACTTGTTGATGGAAAAGATCTTGTTAGAAGCTGATATCCTTGACCTGAAAGCTAACCCGGTTAAGACTGCCAACGGTACAGTCATTGAAGCATCGTTAGATAAAGGCCGTGGTTATGTTGCCACTATCCTTGTACAAAACGGTACATTGAAACTGGGTGACATGATCGTTTCAGGTCAGAACTTTGGTAAGGTAAAAGCAATGTACAATGAGCGTAACCAACGCAGTGAAAAAGCGCCTCCATCAACACCGGTATTGATACTGGGTTTAAATGGTGCGCCACAAGCGGGTGAAACTTTTAAAGTATATGCCGATGAAAGTGAAGCAAGAGAAAAAGCATACCAACGCGGACAAATTTTAAGAGAACAAGGTATCCGTTCTAAGAAACATATTACACTCGATGAAATTGGACGTCGTTTGGCTTTAGGAAACTTTAAAGAGCTGAATGTTATTATTAAAGGTGACGTGGATGGATCGGTAGAAGCATTGAGTGATTCATTACAGAAATTAAGTACCGAAGAAATTGTGGTGAAAGTGATCCACAAAGCAGTTGGTGCCATTACTGAAAGTGATGTAACCCTTGCGAACGCATCTGATGCGATCATTATCGGGTTCAACGTTCGTCCTTCCATACAGGCGGCTCGTTTGGCTGAAGCAGAATCAATACAAATTAAATTGTACTCAATTATCTACAACGCGATCGAAGAGATCAGAAGCGCGATGGAAGGTATGTTGGAACCGGGTGTTGAAGAAAAGATCCTGGCCAATGTTGAGATCAAAGAAATGTACAAATTTGATAAAGCTACCGTTGCAGGCTGTATCGTACTCGATGGTAAAATTGCAAGAAACAACCGTATCCGTTTGGTACGCGATGGTATCGTAATTTTCACCGGTGAATTGGGCAGCTTGAAACGTTATAAAGATGACGTGAAAGAAGTACAGAACAACATGGAGTGCGGATTGACCATTAAGAATTATGCTAATATAGAAGTTGGTGATATAGTAGAAGCCTTTGAAGAAGTAGAAGTAAAACGTACTTTATAATTCAGGATCATACTCAACTAATCTTTTGTTAAATAAAAACAGGGTAAGAGCTATTTAACGATAGCTCTTTACTTTTGATGGGTATGTCTTGACACGATTTGAGGATTAATTGATTAACAGGATGAGAACAAAAATCCTGTCTATCCTACAATCAAATAAAATCGTGTTCCAGACAATAAAGATAAAAAAATGAAGAAAAGTTTTATAGCGTTTATCGCCGGTTTGATATTCATCTCTACAGCCTTTGCACAACAAAGAATACTGGCAGATAAAATTATTGCCGTTATTGGCGATAAGGTTGTTTTAAAAAGCGATATCGACAATACGATTGCAGATATGGCCCGCCAGGGGCAAACAGTCCCTGATAACGCAGGTTGCTTAACATTGGAGCAGGCTATCGGTATCAAGGCATTGGTGTTGCAGGCAGAGAGAGATTCTTTACCCGTTTCAGATGAAGAAGTAGATGCCGATATCGATAACCAGATCAGGTATTTTATCAGCGCTTACGGATCGAAAGAAGAATTGGAAAAGATCTCGGGCAAAACGATCTACCAGTTAAAAGAAGATTTTAAAGATGGTTTCCGCGAAAGGAAAATGGCGGCGGCTGAAAGAAATAAAATTGTTGAAGAAGTACGTATCACGCCAAACGAAGTAGCGCAATATTTTTCAAGGATACCGGTTGATAGCTTACCTTATTTTGAAACAGAAGTGCAGATAGGACAGATCATTGTTTATCCATCTCCAAGTCGTGATGCAGATGAATATTGTGTTGACCTTTTGAATGATTGTAAAGAACAATTAGAATCAGGCAAAAAAGATTTCAGGACATTGGCCGCTATTTATTCTGATGATCCGGGAAGTAAAGACAATGGTGGTGAATACGAGATCAACAGAAATGAAAAACAATGGGACCCTACCTTTTTAGCAAAAGCATTTAGTTTAAAAGAAGGGCAGATATCAAGTCCGTTCAAAACAAAATTTGGTTACCATATTTTGCAATTGGTGAGCCGTACGGGTGATGACGCTGTTGTGCGCCATATCCTTAAAATACCACCGATCACAGCGACAGAAATGGCCCTGGCTACCAATAAATTAGATTCTGTAAGAACAGAGCTGATCGCAGGAAGGATACAATTTGGTGAAGCCGTAGCCAAATACAGCGATGATGAAGCCAGTAAATTTACAGGCGGTAGAAAACAAGCGCAGGATGGAACTACTTTCTTAACCATCGATCAGCTGGATAAAGAGACGGTGTTGGTGATGAGGGATCTTTCGGTAGGTGAATACTCTAAACCTGTTTCTTACGCCGATGAAAGGGGTAAAAAAGGTATCCGCATCGTTTACCTGATGAGCCAGACACAGCCGCACCGTGAGAATTTAAAAGATGATTACAATAAGATAGCGCAAATGGCTTTAGAAGAAAAGAAAGGCATTGTGCTGGACAATTGGTTCACCAATAATGTGAGCAGTAATTATATTTTCCTGGATGATGATTACAAAGGCTGCAAGGAACTAAGAAAATGGACAGACGGGCCGGGTAATACAGCCACTACTGAATAGATAAAACATAATTATATTTACAAAGCGTTCCGGTATGCATCGGAACGCTTTATTTTTGCACTGTTACCGGAAAGGCTGTATTAGCCGGGAAGACGGAAAGACGTTTGAATTAAACTTAAGCAAAACGACTTCCCGCCTTCCCGGCAAAAAAAATAAAAACAAAAAGACATTGATAGACAAACACCAAAAGATAAACAGGGAGGATCATGCCGTACTGGTAGGTCTCGTTACGTCTGAACAAACAGAAACGCAGCTGAATGAATATTTAGATGAGCTGGCTTTTTTGGCAGAAACAGCAGGCGCTGTTGCCGTAAAAAGATTTACACAAAAATTACCACATCCCGATCCAAGAATATTTGTTGGTAAAGGCAAGCTCGAAGAAATAAGAAAATATATTTTATCTAAAGGAAATATAACGCTGGTAATATTTGATGATGAATTAACAGGATCGCAGATACAGAATATCGAAAAAGAGCTCAATGTAACCACCATCGATCGTAGTGATCTGATATTAGACATTTTTGCGAGCCGCGCAAAAACTGCACAGGCAAGAACGCAGGTGGAGCTGGCACAATACCAATACATTTTACCAAGGTTAAAAGGTATGTGGAAGCATCTGGAAAGACAAGGTGGTGGCGTTGGTACAAGAGGCCCCGGTGAAACGGAAATTGAAACGGACAGGCGTATCGTAAAAGATAAGATAACGCTATTGCGTAAACGCTTAGCGGATATCGACAGACAAGCATCCACACAAAGGCAGGAACGTGGTGAATTCATCCGCGTATCATTAGTAGGTTATACCAATGTGGGTAAATCAACCATCATGAACCTGCTAAGCAAAAGCGAAGTGTTTGCAGAAAATAAATTATTCGCTACGCTGGATACTACAACGCGTAAAGTAGTGTTTGAACAAACACCTTTTTTGTTGAGTGATACGGTAGGTTTTATCCGCAAGCTCCCGCATCATTTGGTAGAGAGCTTTAAAAGCACGCTGGATGAAGTAAGAGAAGCAGATATTTTATTACACGTGGTAGATATCTCTCACCCGCAATACGAAGAGCAATTGGCCGTAGTAAATAAAACCCTGGCAGAATTGGACGCAAAGGAAAAACCAACCGTAACCATTTTTAATAAGATGGATAAATACGAAGAAGAAGCATTTGACCAATGGCTGGAACCGGAAGTAAAAAAAGATATTTTAATAGACCTGAAACAACGCTGGCAGAACGAAACAAAAGATAACTGCGTATTTGTATCGGCCCTACAAAAAACAAATGTGGATGAATTAAGACAGACCATTCTTAATAAAGTGAGAGAAATGTACCAGATAAGGTATCCTTACAGAGCAGAGTTTTTTTATTAAAAAAGCCTCTTTGTCATCCTGAGGAACGAAGGATCTGCCCGACTAACAACTAATGTTCAAAAGCCTAACAGGATTATATTAGCCGGGAAGTCGGAAAGACGTTTAAACCATTCTAAACAAAACGACTTCCCGTCTTCCCGGCAAAACTCAACTCTAAACCATCAACTATAAACTTGAGTAAAGAGTACACCTGGCACAAGATCGCTGAGACCATAACTGAAATACCCTTTAACGCTAACGGACTCGCAGAAGTGCAGGTTGCCGGCAAAACGATCTGTATTGCTTTAAAGGATAATAAGCTGCATGGCTGTGCCCAAAAATGCCCTCATGCCGGCGCTCCGCTGGTAGATGGATATGTAGATGCGGCGGGTAATATTGTTTGTCCGCTCCACCGCTATAAATTCAGCTTAAATAATGGCCGAAACGTGAGTGGCGAAGGATATTTTTTAAAGCTTTTTCCTGTTGAA
The DNA here is from genome assembly GCA_035317105.1 of Ferruginibacter sp. Taxonomy (GTDB): domain Bacteria; phylum Bacteroidota; class Bacteroidia; order Chitinophagales; family Chitinophagaceae; genus Ferruginibacter. Next base: position 8,361 of record DATHHR010000156.1, read on the forward strand.
ACACGCGCTGATGGCATATTTGTGGGCATAGCAGCGAGTGGTTTATTTAATTGGCTCAAATAATTGCGTTTATTTTTTTGGGGAAATGTAAAAAGCCTTACTTTTGCCCTCCCAATAACTAGGGTATACTCCTCCTTAGCTCAGTTGGTTAGAGCATCTGACTGTTAATCAGAGGGTCTCTGGTTCAAGTCCAGAAGGGGGAGCAGAAAAAGGGTTTCATTTATTGGAATCCTTTTTTAATTTGCTTCCACTATAAAGTTTCGTAAGTATATTCTAGGTAAGATTTGCTCAAATCACATTCACATTGATTATCAACATATGTTAACATGTTTACTAAATAAACATATCTCAACAACGTGTCGAAAAAAAGCAGTATTTTCGACACGTCATACTTTTGTGTCGATTTGATAAACATACCAAAAATGAAATTTAATTCGAATGTTCCGCATAACGACTTACCTGACCTGCCGCCTAAAATAAATTTAGAAACGTCTACGATTCTTAAGGCTACGATTAGAGCTAATAGATTGTTGGGAGAATTAAAAGGGTACTGTCAAACTTTACCAGATCCTAGATTATTGATCAACACTGTAATATTACAAGAGAGTAAAGATAGTTCTGCCATTGAAAATATCGTTACTACCCAAGATGAATTATATAGAGCAATTGTATCAATAGAAGATTCACAAGGAATTTCTTCATCTACCAAAGAAGTATTATTATATAGAGAAGCTATATACAAAGGTTTGGCAAAATTAGAAAATACGTCTTTGCTTACCACTAATACAATGGTGGGTATAATGCAACAATTAAAAAATACTGAAGAAGGTATTCGTAAAGGCACTGGAACGAGATTAGCAAATCCGCAAACAAAAAAAATTATTTACACACCTCCAGAAGGTGAAGATTTGATCCGAAGAAAGTTATTTGCATTAGAGAAATTCATTCATGACGAAAAAAATGAGTTAGACCCATTAATTAAAATGGCGCTCATGCATTATCAGTTTGAAGCCATACATCCATTTAGTGATGGTAACGGAAGGACAGGCAGAATATTAAATGTATTATATCTAGTACAACAAAAATTATTAACCTTACCGGTATTGTACCTAAGCTCCTATATAATAAATAACAAATCGGATTATTACCGATTACTGCGCGAAGTTACCGAAGAACAAAATTGGGAAGAATGGATATTATATATGCTAAATGCAATTGCAGAAACCTCTTCATTTACGTTAAAAAAAATTGATGATATTCAAAAACTAAAAGAGTCGGTAACATCTCAAGCAAAAGATGTGTTAAAAGCATCGTATAAGAGTGAGCTGGTAGATTTAATTTTTAGTTTCCCTTATGTAAAAATCAAAGCGCTGGAAGATAATAATATAGCCAAAAGGCAAACAGCATCAACTTATTTACAGCAATTAGCAAAAGCCAACATTCTACAACCAATAAAAATCGGAAAGGAAATGTATTATATAAATCAGAAGTTGATGAATATTATTTCTAAATAATCAATATGGCATAATACTTATAAGTCATCCTATCGGAAGACTTGCGCCAGTTGGGGTTGTTATTTTCTTTAATTGTCGTCAAATGTCATTAAATATTTTTTGTACAACTCAATAAAAATTTCATCTATCAATACAAGTGTTGAAAGCCAAATAAAGTAATTTTCATATTTGTAATCTTTGCTTACTAATGTTTTTAATGTTGGTAAGTTCTGCTGATATGATTGCGTATTGTGTGCAATCTTGTTTCTGTATCTGTATAAATGATCTCTGTATATTCTTTGTAAAGAAATTTCTTCTTCTTTGGTAGCTGTAAATAAATTAGTCTCGTCATTAGCGAAATGCTTTTTTTTAATTTCACTCCAGATAGTTTCGTATTCATTGAAATTTTTTTGCGACCATATTGATAAATTCGTTTTATCAAAAATAGTTTTAATTTTTTGAGATACTACTATAAGGATTTTGCTTTTGTCAATATCATTAGCCACTTTGAAACTTGCTGAACGTTTTTTTATCTGTTCAATCAAATCTTTATAAATTGATTGTTTATCATTGTATGAAGAACGTTCCCCTACTGTTTTTGTATTGTAATCATACCGATATTCAAAATCAATAGTCGCCAATTCCCAACAGACGCATTTCAATTTTTGCTCTTGAAATCCTGTCATTTTTAGAAATACTGACTGCATTACATAATCACACATCGGAAACGTTTCAATACCACTTCCAATTCCTGCGCTTGCAGATACAGCATCTTTCAGAGTTTCTGAAATTGGTAATAATATGAATTTAGTGTGAATGTTAGGACGCATATTGTTGATATATTTCAATTGATGAACTAATTCTTGCCCGTAAATGTCCTAAATTACTGGGCGCTTTGGTATGTGAAGTATCTCTTTTGAATTCGCTTATTTTGTCTTCAATTTCTTGTTTCAGTTCGTCTTTCCTTGTAGTATCAATCGTTTCATTTTCAAAGACAATCATGTAAGTAAGTCCAAAGAAATACATATCCAAATCAATAATTGACGAAAATTGCTTTGGAATTTCGATTGAAATTAATGCTTGTTGCAATTTTAAAAAACGGTCATCGTACTTTTTGTCGGGAAATGTTTCGGTAAACTTTCCATATTTTATATCAGTGTCAGCAATAACTGAGTAAATATATTCTTCATAGTATTTTTCCATTTCAGGTTTATAGCTACGTGCTATATTGTTTGCGCTCTTGTCTTTGTTGTACTGCGATAATAGAGACAAAGACCTAACAAAATCAACTTTGGTAGTAGTACTTAAATTTTTAACCGTAAACTCATTACAAAATTCAGGTTTAAAAAACTGTTTCAAGTCATTATCTAAGAAGTATAAGGAGTCTCTACTTTCTTGTGCGAGTAAGGGTTTACCCTGAATATTTATATTTCTAAAAACAGATGAATAATATTTCTGTTGTTGTTTTTTATTTGAAATATATGGAACTAAGTATGAGAACCCTAAAAATGTTGTTTCAAGAAAGTTGTCGTCAATATTGAAATTTATTCTTTTATAATTTCCTTCTCTAATTTTTGAAAGTATTTCTATATTGTTATTTCCCTTTTCTGTCAGCAAGCTGAATTTCCATTCAAAAATATTATCAAGTTGTCCACTTTCTTCATCCTCATCATCATTTTCATCAGCAAATTTTTCAATCGTTCTTTTATACTCTGTTTTGTCAGGATATAAACCAAGAAACGCTAATAAAATGCTTGTTAGCCGTTGCTGTCCATCAAGAATTAAGTTTTGGTTTACATTTTCAATTGTAAACGCTCCAATTGTAACCGGAGGAACAAACAACTTATTCTTGAAAGCTTCAATTAATTTTTCAACATGTTCTTCGTCCCAAACAAAATAACGTTGATACTCTGGAAGAACAATATTCTTTTTCAGAATTAGTTCAATCCAATGTTTCAGAGAATATTCTCCGTAATAAACTCTGTTATCCATAGGTAGATCAATTTATAAGTTTTTCTCGGTACTATTATTTGCATATTAATAACCGTCAACACAAATATATACGATATATCAGGTAAAGTTTTATTTGCGCGATTTCATTACAGCAATTAGTTTTTTATTAAGCTCAAATTCTTTATGGTTCAGAAGATTTATTAATCCTTCGGTTGCCAATTTAATTAAAACGTCATATTGTTCTAAAGTTCTCAACATCGGGAATATTTTTGTATTGTAATTATTGAAGAAGTGTATAAGATCAGCTTCCGAACAAGGAATTTTATATCCGCTTTGAGAACTGACAATTAACAATCCTTTTTCTCTTAGTTTACCAATTATATCTTTTGTGAAAAGACGCTTATTGATATCGACTCCTCGAATATTTATTCTTTCAATTATTTCGTCAGAATAAATATAAGCATATGGGTTTATTCTAAACTTAAAGACTAAATAATGAAGACAAATCAACTGGTTTTTTACTTGATCATCATTTTTATGTTCGTTTTCATTAACAAATTGTGCTATTTGTGATAATGAAAAATCAGCAATTTTTGAATCATATAAATTGTCAATATCATTTACCAATTTATATTTTAATGAAGAAGTCTCAGGCCATTCTCTTAAATGAAGAATGCGGTCCTTCAAAATTTCAATTATCCTGTTGGGATTGTCAATTATTTTGGCGGGTTCATAACATCTTGCTAAGGTTCCGGAAATAAAATCGGCTAATTGAATTAGTGGCTCATTTTTGCTATCTCCAAACCTAAATAAAGGTTTTCTAAATAAATCAGTCTGAAAATGATTTTGGTTTACATATTCAATAAAACCATTCATAAATTTATCTGTACCATGTTCATCAGATACTAATTCTATAAAAGGGAAATAACGATATAAGTCTGAATCTAAGAGATTATTTACATACTTGAAAAATGTATTTCTGAATTTCAATCCGCTATCTTCAAATACTTTTCGTTTATCTACTATTACACTGTATACCTTAAAATCGAGAAGTGATATTTGTTCTAAAAATGCTATACGTTTATCGATGTCCTGAAATATTTTAGCATTTGATTTTATTTCTGGTGCTTGTGTAAATTTTGAAGTTATTTTTTTGATCTTATTTTCAAGAGTAGTGATATTTTCTTTATCCACAATTATAGCCGTTACTATGAAATAAATACTAACACCGCTTTTTTGATATTCAATACTTTTATCCCCATATTCATCAATAAATCCAACTTTGTCCATTTACATTTTTATTAACGTTACACGATGAATATCCACTATATCTTCAAAAATCCTAATTCATATACTTGGGGTTGCAGTTTTTCTGTTAGTGTTTTATACGCATCTTCAAAAGGTTTGAAACTTACGGGGACAAAATCTCCTCCAGCATTGCGTGCCTGCAATGCTTTGCGTATTTGATACCAGCCTACATCTGCACGATTTAGTTTTAATTCATCCCGTACAATGCGTACATCAATGTGTGTAAAATATGCCTGCCATAATTTTTTGCCTTGATTTAATACTTGCTGTGCTTCGGTACTGAATATTTTATCAGCCATGAATTGTACCATAAAATCGCTTTCAAAATGATCGGGTGCATCTACTTCTTCTTCCGTAAAGGGAATGAAATGATTTACAATATTCCATGTTTTACCATTCCATTCAAGATCGTTTGCACTTGCAGTTAAATTGCTTCCATTAAATAGCATCCATATTAAACAATCATTTTTAAACTCATCGGTTAAAGGCTTACTTGGTTGTAAAAACTGGTCTCTGTCATTTAGCCAAGTGGATTTTATTAATCTTCTTACTGAAAATACAATTGCAATTTTCCAAAGATTTTCTGGATTAATAAAATATCCTCTTGCGCTGCCGTATCCGGATGAGAATATTACTGTTTGTATCCCTGAATGCTGTAAATCGTTACCTCCACTTAACATATAACCAATAGCATTATCAGACCATTTAGTTCCTCTTAGATCTTTTGTAGCTGTAGCTGGAATAATTGCATTTTTAAGTGGTATAACTTCTTGCTTATTTGTTTTTGGTCTATCAATCCAATTAGTTAATAGTTCTTTGCTTGGCGAGCTATAAAAAGATTTCTCACCTATCGCATTTACATTTTTATTAAACACTTCAACTGATACTTCAAGTAAGTTTTGCTTTTTTAGTCCTCTTTGATTTGTCTTCCATATTAAAAATCCAATTGGGAAATCTCCCTTTAATCCATCAAATGATTTACTATGAACAACAAAACCTCCAAGATAAATAGCAGACCACGCACTTCTAAAAACTTCAAGAGTTGGAGCATTCACATACTTTAATGTACTAAACATTGCTAATGTTGCATTGGGTACTTCTTTAGCAATTCTTACGACAAATTGCGTGTATAATTCATTACTTGCCTTCCCATATTCTTTCATAGCTGTTGCTCCAAACTTTGTCTTTGCCACACCCGTTTTGTTTTCAGGATTCTCTTCCCCAACACCAGTATTATCAGCATTAGTAGCTTCTGCATATGGTGGATTAATCAATACCAAAATCTTTTTCCCTTCTGCAATTGCCTGTCGTAATCCTGTTGGTATTTTATTAGTGAGATTGTAATCTATTTGTCCAAAATCATTAATATCATCATTCAAATAATCGTATTGAAAACGCTGTGCTGCTACACAGGTTTTAGTAGCTTTCATTACATCCACATCAGCACTGTCTAACGTACTCATATAAATATTGCGAGGGTTACTGTGCTTTACTTCAAGATTACCTACACCGCAACACATATCCCAAACTATATAATCTTTCTGCCAATTATTACCCAAAGTTTCAGTCAATTTATCGTAGGCTTTATCAACGACTGCTAGCGGTGTATAATATGCTCCTTTAAAACTGCGTTCATCCAATGGTATTAAACTATCGCGCCTTTCCAATAAATAGTTGCGGTATTCGGCTTTGGGTGGCCGGTGGTATATAGTCCAAAACTGGCGATAACCTTCGCGACTGCCTAATTCATATAAATTACCATTCAGACTAAACACAGGAGCATTGCCTCTGTGCAACAGTTCGGCAGGAAGATTCGCATGGGTGCTTACTGTGCCGTCACTCATAATATCAGCAAAAAACAAAAGAGCATAATCTTCTTCGGGAACTCCTTTTATTTCTCGCCCAATCATAACCGTCCATTTATCAAATACCTGTTTCAAGTTATCAGGGGTTATTTGTGTGCGGATAATATCACCTTTTTCAATAGCATTTTTTATAGTGCTGATGAACTCTTCTTCGTGGGTTTCTATTTTAAAACTTACGATGTAAGTACCTATGTAAGCACTAATAGCATCTAACGCTTCTGGCGTATAGCTGCTGGCACTTTTACCCCACTTAATGGTTTTCTTTTCTAAAAAGGGGAGCACATCACTGCTTTTCATAATCGCCGCTTTTTGTGTATCCATTACTACTAAAAAAGGGGGTATATACTCTCTTTTGTTTGATGCAGCTTGAACATAATGCATTAACTGAGTAAACATAGCATAACTTGATAGCTTGGCATTATGCTTTGCTTCAAACCAAATTTCCTTTGTCTGAATATCTATCAAATTTTTTTGATACTCTTTTAAGCCAAGAGCTTTAATATAAGCATCCTTTACATCTTCTTCGCTAGTAGCATGCTGCAATTTCTCATAAAGACTCATATTTTCTATTTAAGGGCAAACTTTTTATTCTCAGCTAAAATTGGGTTTAGGCGACAATAAAGATATATCGTACAAGTGAAGTATACAATTTTAGTATTTTTTAAATAATGATTGTATTACGTAGTATTTCAATTAATAAACAAAAGTTATGTAACGTCACCGCGATATTCCATCAAAATAGGATTAATAATCAATGAGTAATTTAAATTAAATCGTTCTTTTCCATCCTCACAACTGGCGCAAGTCTTCCGAAGGATGACTTGTGTCTAACATAAAGCCAGTTTCCTAACTGGCGAATATTAAACTATCTTGAAAATATTCTTTTATTGCTTCCTTCGTCAATTGCTTATTTTAGTTGGAAGATACACGCTCCAAGGAAGTAGCCGATTTTATACTTATACAAACCATTATGATCAATTTATCTCATGCTGAGAATCAAATTCGCTGTGTAACGAATTTTCAGGACCTTGTTTCAACGCCTTTTCATGGAGAAACGAATGCGATTTGCTGGACGCGTAAACTACAAGGTGATTTTTCTGAGATCGTTAAAAAGGTAGCGCTAAACGAAAATGTAATGGTACTTGATCACGAAGAGCTTTGTGAACTTACCTTGAGTGAACAGGGAGAGCTTGCCCGTACAATTCTTTTAAATGATCTACAGCTGTTAAAAGCTCATGGCGCATCGCCGGTTCTTAACCTAATCAGGTGCTACGAAAGAGATGATGCCTATCCTTTTTTTTCAACGGATGTTTATTCTTTTCATGTAGACCGGTCTCCTATACCAACCGATACTTTTTTATGCACTTACTATGGCGAGCCGAGTGAAATAATATCGAATGCACAAGCCGAACAAAAAGTGCTTGTTCCTGAAATACGTGCTGAACTCAAAAAATTATATAATGGAGCACCCCAAGGTTTTGACTCATTTTTAAAAGAGCATTTTTTTGATCTTCATTACCGGGCAAATTCTGCGGCACGTCCTGTGAGCTTAGGCCTCGGTAACTTATGGAGATTAGCGGTCGATCATCCGGGAAGCCAGGTTCTTCCTTGTGTGCACCGGGCGCCAAAGGAAAAAACTGGAGAGCACCGGCTGCTGTTGATCTGTTGAATACAAACGCCAACTGGTAAACAGTTCTAACTAACCACGGCTTCCTTCTTAGTCCGATTCCTATCCAACAATTTCTTGATCTTTTTTCAACATCTTCAAATTCAAAAGGCTTTCAATATTTGTATTTAATAGTTTTTAGCTGCAAGGAAAGACTTTTCGATCCTTTGCGATAACTACCTTTTCAATAGAATCATTGGTACTTATACGTCGATCTGCATCTGTCGACCTTAGCGAATGATTCGTAGATCCCTCGTAGCTACAATGGCCCTTTTATTGAATTAACAGATGCTGCTGGCGTTGTTGTTTGCGGATAAAAAAGCTTATCAAGACTCAAAAGATATCCGATCTGTAATGACCAGAATGCATTTGAATAATGGCTTTTTGCCGCATCAGCATAATTCGAAATAAAAGAAAACCTCAGGTAAATATTCGATGCGCTGTTTTTTGTAACACCATTAATATTGTACATTAATTCACCGCTGAGCCCAATGTAAGGAGTTGTTCTTTTCCCGATGAATAATTTCTTTGATGAATTTTGCGCATTGGCTGTATCAGAAATATTTGCATATTGAGTCCCCAAATCATAGATCACTGCATTTGAATTCTGGTATATTCCAAATATATTGGCCGTCGCTAACAATTGCAATGGCGCGTTTAAAAAATTGGTGCTTTTTATCGCCACGCTCAAACCTATTATGTGGCTTTTAACACTATAAGTATTGAAAACCGTTGAGCTGACAGAATCAGTAACATTCGTATTGAGGAAACTAAAATTTGCATCTAAGTAAAGATGGGCATCATCTCCAAAGATTCCTTGATGAGAAATAATATATGTCAGAAGATTTAAATTGGGAGAGAGATTAACATTCGCATGGGTATATAGATCCAGCTGGTTTACGTGCCTGTTATTTGCCAGGTCAACTGTCTTTAAACTAAAGGCCGAAGGATCCGTATAAGAAAATGAACCGTAAAAACTTCTGAAGAAGATTAATTTTTCATTGCCTTTAGCATCCCTTGGAATTCCGTCTTTCTTCCGCAAGCCACAACTGCCAGAAATATAATATTGTGTATAACCGGTAGGGAAATCATTTGCTATACCTGAATAATTGTAAAAAATCGCAGCGCTTATGCTGGGAATTTGAATAGCCTTCCGGGATAATAATTGATCCAATACCAAATTAAAAGTTTTCGAAACTGCAACAGGTCCGACATTAGCATCTTCCGGAATGATCTTTATATTAGAATAATTGCCTATTGTCAATTTTGGTAATATTAATTCCTTATTGCCGGAGGATTTGTTTTGTGTCAATTCTACTTTTGCTGTGTCCGTTTCAGTACCATTAATGGTATAACAGATTAAATAATGCGTACCGAAATTTAACGGCGGATTGAATGAAGGATTGGACACCGAAAAATGTATAGAGCCATCATCCCCCTTTTTAAAAGAAGGGCCTTCTCCAAAACTATTAACCTCATCAATATATAATGGCTGGCTAATAATGACAGGGCGCGTAGTACACAATATGCCGTTTGCATCCGTAACTGTACAGTAATAAGAACCGTTAGGAAGATTAGTTATATATTGATTCATTTGAATAGGAACTGTATTCCAGCTATACGTATAAGGAGGTGTACCTCCCATAGGGACAACTGTTGCAGTTCCGTTAGAAATACCATAGTTGGACTTATCTGTTGAAGTAGCGGTTGCTTTTAAGGTGTCAGGCTGTGCAATTAGAATATTTTTAGAAAGAGAAACCGTTCCACTCGCGTCCGTAACCGTACAATTATAAGAGCCGACAGAAAGATTGGTTACTGTGCTGTTAGTTTGAACAGGAACTGTATTCCAGCTATATTTATAGGGTGCAGTGCCGCCGGTAACCGTGACCGTTGCAGTGCCGTTACGCATACCATTGGCAGTACAATTGGTAAATGTTGCGTCAACATGTAGCTGGGCATTCACTATAATACTACAGCTTAAAAATAAAAGTAGTGGCAGATATTTTTTCATAGATTATTTTTTAAAGGGTGATTACGGATGGATGATGCACGGATATATAATGAAACTGATCACTTTTTTTACTATACGTTCTTACGGATAATACGAATGTATTTCTTTTTATTAAAAAAAATACGGCATAACAAAAGGTTAACCATTTGATTTTGCATGTTGAAAGTCCCATAAGTTATTACGCATGGCTACCTTCGGCAATCACGAATTGATTATCAGACAATTGAACATGGCTGCCGCGGCATTGCTCCTCACGTTTTCTTAGTAGAATATTTTAATCCATCATTGGGCTTTGTATTCGACCTCGGATAATTATAGAATAAAAAAATGTTATTAATTAAAAATCAATCGTGTGTTTAGTAACGTTAGCTTAGCGAATTATGGTGAAATATCATTAAACCTGGTGTTTTCCCCATTATAAAAATTACTGAAATTAATATATGTCCCTACGCTATAATGTTTGGAATAATTAATTTATCTTGATACTACATTAAAAAAACTCTATGACTAAACCCTTCTTTTTTCAATTATCTTTTATTTTATTTCTTGCAGTCCTCCTACCAAGGAATGTCAATGCACAACCTGATCACGAACATGATCCAAATAGTAGACAGCCTGCTGTTGTTGATAACCCAGCTCCAGGTACCTCTGCAGAGGTTGTAACACCAGAGGGCCATACTGTAGTTGAACCTGCCAACAAACCAGTGGATGATAAGCCAGTTGATAAACCTGCCGACAACCCTAGTGAAGACAAGGGCAACACTGAAAACAATAGTGGCAATGAGCATGACAACAATAGTGGGGAACATGATAATAATGATGGCGGGAAATAGCATTAATGTTGGATACTAAAGATTTATGATCAACCTCTTTTTAATATAATTTTCTAATTTATATCTCTACTTCTGTGAATAGATTTTATCTTGGTATTACAATATTTAGTTGCTCTACAGGGCTCTTAGTGGGTTCTTCTAATACTCCCGTTATTGGAGTTTTTATTACAGCTATTTTTGGCATTGTTGTAGGAGTAGTTAGTTTATTCAAAAATGGAAATGATCCAGAACCTAGATTAATTTATCCCAAAATAGGTAATATCCTTTTAGCATTTTCTTTTCCCTTAATCATAGGAATTTATTTGGGTTGCCTATATAGAAATTATACGACAAAAAATGAAAACTACATTCCCTGGTCTGCTACAACAAAACCCCCAACCGTTTACGAAACACTTGATTGGATCTCGGTAATTGAAATTCTAAAACATTCAGGCTATTCTAATGAGGAAATTAAATCAATATATGATTTAAGAATCGAAGAAAGAGCGAATAAAGACTCCAGTCAAAGTAATTATTTGGGTGAGGAGATGCCATATTATAAAATGCTTTCTCCCTTATTGAATAAATCAGATAAACAAGATTCAAAAAGTAGAGGCCCTGCATCTGAATAGGAACTAATTAGCTTGCAACCAATTCAATGGATGATCCTATATTAAATTCAATTTGGTTAAAGTTCTATCCCCTATAAAACCATAGAGTTTTTATTATGTAAAAGTTCTGTTGCAACTAACACTTCTTTATCTTGTTGATCTGTTGAATAGAAACGCGATCTGTCGAAACCTAACCAACCACCACTTCCTTCTTAAACCGGTTCTTATCCAACAATTTCCTGATTTTCTTTTCAACATCTTCAAATTCAAAAGGCTTTTCAATAATATCATCGGCTCCGTATGCTGCATAACCTCTTAACTGGTCGTGGCTGCCGGATAATAAAATGATAGGGATATGTTTTGTGCTGTTGTTTTGTTTTAGTTCTTTGCAAATATCTTTTCCATTGCTGCCATCTAATAAAACATCTATTAATAATATGTCGGGCATAAATATTTCTAAATGTGCCAGCAGTGAAGACTTTGTTGGTGCGGTCCGCACTTCGTAATTGTGCAGCTGAAAAATAATTTTTACCATTTCTAACAATTCAGCAGAGTCGTCCAGTACAAGAATATTTGCCATAGTATTTATTTTAATTTTTATCAAAATTCCCATTTTGAATTAAAGACAAAAAGTTAAAACTGGCTAAACGGAGGCCTTTTACTTTAACATTCTTTTTATCAATTTCAAATTACTTTAGCGAGTCTAAATGGGATAAATGATCTATTCTTTTTTAATTATATTTTCTGTATTGTTTGGTCCGCCAACAAAGCAACCTGTACAAGTTGTTACTTTAGCGCAATTGCAGGCAAAAACAATTCAACCCAATAACGATTCTTTATACGTGGTAAATTTTTGGGCTACCTGGTGCAAGCCTTGCGTTGGAGAGCTTCCTTATTTTGAAAAAGCTGGCCAGGGGTTTGCTGATAAAAAGGTCAGGATATTATTGGTGAGCCTCGATTTTTTATCGCAGCAAGAAAAAGTGGACCAATTTGTAGAAAAAAATAATATCCAAAGCGATGTGTACCTGCTGCAGGCCGGCGATCCTAATGTATGGATCAATAAAATAGATAATAGCTGGAGCGGAGAAATTCCTGCAACAGTGATCTATAAAAATGGTAAAAAGCTCTTTTTTCGCGAAGGAGATTTTTCTACTCAGCAAGAGCTCGATTCAGTCATTCAAACAAACCTTAAATAAAAACACACATGAAAAAGTTACTTCTATTTGCGCTGTCATTTATAAGCATTACTGCTTTTGCGCAAACCCCAAACGGTTATAAAGTTGGAAACAAGGCCATCGATTTTAGTTTAAAAAATATTGATGGAAAAAATGTTTCCTTAGCCGATTACACTAATGCCAAGGGATTTATTGTAATATTTACAACCAACCATTGTCCGTATGCAGTAAAATACGAGGATAGAATAAATGCCTTGAACGCAAAGTATGCAGCTGCAGGCTATCCTGTAATTGCCATCAACTCCGATGACTCGGTTGATAACCCCGGAGATTCTTATACCAACATGCAGGTTCGTGCTACAACAAAAGGTTTTACTTTTCCCTATTTGTTAGATGCTTCGCAGGCTATAGCTAAAGCATACGGCGCAAATAAAACACCGCTTGTCTACCTCCTGCAAAAAACGAAAGATGGGTTGATCGTAAAATATACAGGTGGCATAGATGATAATACAGAAGATGCAACAGCTGTTAAACAAAAATATGTTGAGCTCGCCGTAGATGCTTTATTGGCGGGAAAAGATATAGCCATCACCTCAACAAAAGCAATAGGCTGTGGTATTAAAATAAAACCATAAAAACATACATTCTTTTTTATTGGCCCCCACGATGTGTGGGCTTTTTTTATTTCATTTAGTATGTTATAGTAGACGTTTTATTGAGTAAGCGCCTGATCGTTTTTAAAATATTTTCATTGTCGAAAGGCTTTTCAATGGCATCATCAGCATCGCACTCATCATAATGTTCTAAAAGCTTAGGGTTAGTAGACAACAATATAACCGATACCAATTTGTTGGTTGCTTTAATTTCTCTGCAAATTTGTCTTCCATCATATCCGCCCAACAATACATCTAATAATATTATATCGGGCTTAAAGTCTTCTACGGCAAACTCTATCTCGTTTTTTAATGACACTGCTCTAATTTGAAAGTCGTTCCTTTTCAGAAAGATCGAAAGAAATTCAAGTAATGCCGTATCGCCTTCAATGATCAATATTTTAGCCATAAATTTTGATTAAGGTTAAGCTTCAATAAAAATGTGTTTAGATGATCAGGCATTTTTTATTACAGTCGAAACAACTTTGAATTGTTGTTTTGCAGTAAAACAGTATTTTTTATGCGCCGGGATGATGATCCCATTCCCCATTTTCAGATAATGCTTTTTTTTGCCAATGGTAAGTTCTGCTGCTCCATCTATTACCTGAATATAAATATCGAAGGGAGAAATTATACTCAGATTCTTCGCCTATTGCAAACGATACATTTAAGAATAGTTTTACTTACTACAGAATTCGGGATATAATGTAAAACCTCAACAACGATATGTGTCTTTGATTTTTCTAACTCTGAAGACTTTTTAATTTCAGCAGTAACGTGCTCGCTATGGTTTGTTTTCTCTTTCATGTTAGGGCTTAGTGGGTATTGTAAAGGTGGGTCAATTATCATGGTATTTGTTACACAATTTTTGAAAAATGTTACATGATTCACATGTTTTTTTTCTTAGCATAATTATTGGATAAGAGCTTAAATGGAACCAATACATTTAGGCTACAATTAAGCGAATAAAAAGTGGAATAGACGTAGACGAAAACAATGAATTAGTTGTAATTGACTAAGGTTGACCTGTTTAATAAAATATTTAATGGAAAATATCCTATTTCAAATATCAACTGCTGTATCTATTGAAGTAATTAATGATATTATACAGAGCAGCGAATATAATAACCTGGTAGACGTTGAAATGCTCAACCATTTCCATTTTATAACAGGAAGACCGAATCCCATTCAGCAGGATAAATTGATCGAAAATTCAAAGAGAATGGTTACGATTACAGAGGACAATTTATAATTGGCTAAACTGACTCTCCCAGATATAGGAAAGTTTACCTATTACAGTGAACTATAAACGCCTTCCCGTTTTTCCCGCAAAAATATTTTTTGATCCACCAAAACTGTTTATAACTTTTTTAGTTTGTAGTCGCTCATAGCCGCTGGGCTGTGTTCCTTCTCCAGCGCTGCTTTGGCCGTTGACTAAAATCTGCTTCGCATGATTTTGTCTGCCTCGCTTCGCTTGTCACCGCAGCCAAAGAGGCGCTTCCGCAGGAACTGATAGAATTAGCGAAGTAGTTGATCAGAATGGCCCCAGTTTTGTGATATAGAAGTATTCAGCATTAAAAATAAAAGATCATGGATACCAAAGAACTTGAAAAATTACCCAGTAAAGATGGCGAGATCGAAAAAGGAGTAGCCCATATTATTGTTGAGTTAATAGAATATGAACATAACGCTGTTGTAAGTAAATCAATTATGAAAAAGGCAACTGGATCGATCAATGCCCTTTCATTTGCAAGTGGTGAAGGACTCAATGAAAAAACTTCCCCTTTTGATACGTACGCACAAATAATTGATGGCAGCGCGATCATCGAGATCGACGGCGTAGCTTCTAAGCTTGAAACCGGACAGGGTATACTTATACCTGCTCATAAAGCAAGCCATATCAAACCCAATGGAAGGTTCAAATTACTGCTCACCGTGATCAAAAGCGGATACGAAGAATAAAAAAAATTAGCTCCCATATATGATTAACCACTCGCTAATTCTATCAGTTCCTGCGGAAGCGCCTCTTTGGCTGCGGTGCCAAACGAAGTGAGGCAGACAAAATCATGCGAAGCAGATTTTAGTCAGTGGCCAAAGCAGCGCTGGAGAAGGAACGCAGCCCAGCGGCTACGAGCGACTAAGACTAAAAAAATTACAAACTGTTATGATAGATCAAGAAATATTTCTGCCACAAGACGGAAAGGTTTCTTAAACGGAATCAAACAATAGTAAATAGGCTACCAATTAAGGTAGCCTATGAACCAATAGCTTTTTCTATTAGCCTTATCTATATTTTATAGTATGTATTTTTCTTGTTACTATTCAATTATTTAATGACAGTAACTTCTCTCTTCACGTTCGTTGCTATTTTATTTTCTCATCATGGGTTCTGTACCTAAATACGTTTGTTACCATGGCAATAATTACTAATAGTAAAACAATTTGCGTGCCACGATCAGGATAAATTGCCTGCTTCTTTCTTATTTTTTTGATTGATCGATCCTTTCCCAAACGGTCTTATATTTGTACATAACGATTAAAGCTTCTATGCAAGACGATAACAATCCGGCATATTATAAAGCGTATACGATCTTAAATACCATTAACTATCCCTGTTATGAATTAGACAGGGAAGGCATTTTTGTGTTCGTCAATAAAAAAGCAGAAGAGATCTTTAAAATGCGCAAGGAAGATATGCTGGGCAAAAACGTCTGGGAAGTTTTTCCCCATTCTTTAAATACGCCAAGTTATGCTGCCATCAATAATGCCTTACACAAAAAAGAAGCGGCACAATACGAATATATTTCTGAGCTATTAAAAAGCTGGGTACTGGTCAATATTATTCCTATAGAAACCGGTGCCATTATTAGTCTTACAAAAATAGAAACGCTTCGCCAAAGCAAAGAAAACCTGCAAAAGATACTCGATGCCATGCCGCAGCTGGTATGGACCACCACACCCATGGGCGATGTTGATTTTTTTAACGAACAGGTTTTTAATTATACACGCCTTACATACGATGAGTTGAAAGCCTGGGGCTGGTCTTCCATTGCACACACTGATGACCTGGCGGTTAATATGCCGATCATCATGAATGGCATACAAACAGGCACTGCACTGAGTTATGCCATCCGCTTAAAAAGATATGATGGTGTTTACCGCTGGCACCTCAACAAAGCCATTCCTCTCCGCAACGAACACGGAGAAGTATATATGTGGGTAGGCAGCTCTACCGATATTGATGATGAGAAAAAAAACAGGGACCTGTTACAATCCGTATTCGATGCGTCTTCCAATACCATCAGCTTCATGAAAAATATCCGCAATGAAGAAGGTGCTATCATCGATTTTGAATTAAATACCATCAATGAAAAAGCAAGGATAGTATCGGGCGCCGATAGCCAGGGGAAACGATACAGCGAAGTGTTTACTGTTGCATCGGGCATCAAAGAAAAATTTATCGATACTGCAGTAACAGGTAACCCGTTACAATTTGAAACCTGCTATCCTATTGATGGAATCGATAACTGGTATGATGTAAGAGCTGTAAAAATGGATGATGGCGTTTTGATCACTTCTGAAAATATTACCGAACGAAAAAAAGCCGAAGCTACTACTGCTCTTGTGATAGAAGCATTGCACGAGCAAAACCGCAAGCTCACCGAGAGCCGCGAGCTGATAAAAAGAAAAGATGAATTCATCAGTATTGCCAGTCATGAATTAAAAACACCCATTACTTCGATTAAAGGTTATGTGGGTATGATGATGGAAAAATACCGCGAATCTGATGATCCGTTTTTGTCTAAATCAATTTTCACGGTAAATAAACAATTGATAAAGCTCACCGACCTGATCAATAATTTATTAGATGTTACACGCATCGATATAAAAAGAATGGAATTCAATATGCATCCCTTCGATATCTGTGCAACGGTTGCCGAAGCTGTCGCGATCATGCAACCGACCATCGCGCACACACTACTTGTCGAAGGGCCCTCAAGCTGTGACGCCTATGGTGATAAAGACAGGATCACACAAGTGATATCAAATCTTTTAACGAATGCCATTAAATATTCGCCTTCGGCAGATAAAGTGCTGATCAATATTTCCAACACGCCAACAGCAATAACAGTAACCGTAAAAGACTTTGGTATCGGCATCGATCCCGAATACCAGCAACGCATCTTCGAAAGATTTTATCGCGTTGAAGGAGAAGTTGAAAAAAACTTTGCCGGCTTTGGCATCGGTTTATACATTTCTGCTGAGATCATTAATCGCCACAAAGGCAAAATAGGCGTTGAAAGTAAAAAAGGCGAAGGGTCAACTTTCTATTTTTCCATACCTACCGAAACTATAATTTAGCCGTAACCTGAAATTTAGAATCTGCCTCCACCGTTACATCCTGCGTTAAGATCTCATTGGTTGTTATTTGCGTCCGTAAATTATACGTGGATGATTTTACATACACATCCAGTGCCGCCGATGTTGGTATTAAATTGATCGAGTCTACATTCTGCGGAATAGAGCTAAGCGTAGCCAGCTCAATTTCATTAGATGAATCGGTAGAAATATAAATAGTGATCGATTGTAAAAAATTAAAATTTTGTCCGCCCGGGTTAGTGATCTTTAACTGTAAATTTTTAAGGTAGATATTTTTAACATGGTTGGCATCTGTATTATTATTGCTAAATGCTTCCGATGAATTACTGGTATTATTTGGATCAGGAACATCAAAAGGCAAACTAATAGCCCCGCCACTCGGTATGGTAAAAGATGTTTGGTTCGAAATAGTGAACGTAAGCAGGTCATCAATTTTTTTACAAGACCCGCAGAAAAGTACCAAGCCTAAACATGCGGTGTATAACAATAGTTTTTTCATATAATAATGATGGTTTATTATATCTATGCAATTAGGGTGCCATAAGTGTACCGTTTGGTTTTTGGCCAGGTATTTATGATGCATTTATTCTCCAACAGTGAAAACCCACCAACAATTCTCTTCTACAAATTCCTTCCGCATTTTCACTAACGGAATATTGCCATCTGTGGCCATCATTTTAGTACTTAATGCAGGATGAATATCCGGGGAGTCTGTTGATGAGATCGCGAGGCTTATTTCGTCATCAGGACCATCAACTTGTTTAACAGCCGTTACGTAATATGTTGATGAATTACGGGGATCACTTTGCTCAATATCATCTGTCGGATCTCCTTCCAAAGGATTTTTCTTTATTATGATGCCGGTTTGTATATCGGTTGAAGTTTTTATTTTATTCCACATAGGATGTTTTTTAGAATGGTTATTGTATTTATAGCACAATCCATTCCAAAAATTTTATTCTATGTTTTGTTGCAAAACTTAGCCTGATAAAATTTATCATTGAGTTACTTCCAGACCGTCTTTATACTTTAGTATTTTATATATTTCCCCGTCTATTGTATAATAATTAAGGAGCCCGTTGCCATTATTGAATGTTCCTTTATAAAGTTTGTTTCCAATTACGTCCAACAATGTTTTTACATTCTCTAACAATCCGTTTTTATATATTCTTTCTGTCCATAAAAGTCCGCTTGGGTAATAAAAACGGTAATCGCCATCCATCATACCGTTTGTATAATTTGCAGACTCTTCAATTTTTCCATTGTCATAATATGATTCTTCTTTGCCTTCTTGTACGTCATTGACATAATTTGAAATACATTTTAATTGTCCGCCCGGAAAAAAACATTTTTCTTCTCCGTTCTTTTTGTTGCTTTTAAATAATTGTAAAGCAAAAGTTTTCCCATCATCATAATATACTTTTAAGCTGCCTTCCACATTACCATCAACGTAGGTTCCGGATGCTGCGATATTACCATTCGCATAAAAATATTGAAATGCACCAGTTTCTTTTCCATTTTGAAAAGACACTTTTTTTAGTAGTGTTTTTTTAAATGTACTGTCTTCAATAATATACATACTCCAATCCCCTGTTCTCGATCCATCTGAATAGTCTCCTTCTTCATACAAAAGATAATTGCTTGTAATTTTTTCCGGTTGCTTATGGATCATTTGGTAAAGCGCTTCTTTACCTGTTGCATACTCATACCAATGGCCCTGACGCTTACCATTTCCATCCAATCTTCCAGAGGGTTTGAAATGATCATTGACATAACCGTTTTTTGTATAATTATCCAGTACACTGTCTTTAATAAATGATGGCTGAGCCAGCGTATCTAAAATAGCTATTTCAACCCGTCTGTATTGAGCCGCCGGAAAAGAATCTTCGTCATTTTGAGTTATTACAAAATTGTGCCCCCTTGTCAGGATCCTGTTAGAATCAATCCCTTTACCGATCAAGTACTCTTTTACCGCTTCCGCCCTGCTCAATGATAATTCCATTTGTTCAGTTTCACTGCTATCTGTATAGCCATCTATTTCAACTCTTCTCTTGTCTACAATATTAAGATAGTCAGCCAGCGAGTCAAGGGTTTTATAGTATTCCCCCTGTACATCATGCTTATTAAAGGAAAAAAGACAATCTCCAAAAGATTTTGGCGCTTCATACACTATATCAACCCTAAAAGGATCTACGAATTTGGAAGTGGTATTTAAAGAAGGTATATCTAAAACGGTGGCAGATTTAAATGCTTTATTTCCTAAAACGATAGTTTCATACAAATCCCCCGGTGGTAAATGCAGGGAAAAACTACCCTCTACATCTGTAAATCCCGGATACTCTTTCCCGGTTTTTTTTGCTTTTAAAACAACCATTAAATTATATAAAGGTTCATGTTTTTCATTGGTAACAAAAACATTGACTGTAGCGCTCTGATCAGACTGTTCATCAGAAGTACTATTATACATCTGTTGATAATTTTGAGTAAAGGATGAGTAATCAAACTGCCCGTTACCTTTTAAGATCGTTAAAGTATTAGTTGCCAGATCGAGTTGTACTACTCCGATCTTTTTGATCGCGGATTGTCCTAGCAGAAGTGGTGCATCAATATCTTTTACAATGAGTGCCTTGATATTATATAATTGCAGTCCTGCAAATTCGATCTTTTTAATATTAATAACATAACCCTTTGATACTTCACCATCCGCATTCATATATTCGGTAACGCCTAAAATATCACTGCTACTTAATAATCCCTGTTCTAACATATATATCGCTTCTCCCAAAGAAATGGTAACATCGGAAGCTCCGGTATCAAAAGCAAGGGCAAGGTCGAGCCCGTTTATTTTACAAGGAATTATCGAAACACCGCCTTCCCTTTTCATTTTAACGACTGTTTGTGACAAACATACTTGCACACATATAAAACTAGCAATGAGCGTTAATAAATATTTTACGCTTTTGCTCCGTCGCAATTTTTTGGAAAAGCTCATATAGTTAATACTGGGGTATAGTGCTTGCATATTAGGGATCTATAAAGAGTAAAAGTTAATACATTGAAGTAAAAATAAGGATTAGTTCTCAATTGATTTACGCTTCTCTGTTATGCGGTGCTTAAAGATTCTATTGATTATTATTTGACTGCCGGCTTCATGATTTTTAATTATTTTTTAAAGCCAATACGTTCGCGTTCATCCCATTTTCTTTGCGCGGCTTTTTCATCCAGTAAATTTTCCATGGCATCGTAAATACTATTAAGTTGGGAATCATGTTCACCCAATCGCTGTTTAATTTCTTGTAATTGTTCTTTTAGGTCTGTCTGGCGAAAGGCTATCCTTCTTATTTCTACAAAAGCCCGCATAATGGCAATGTTCATTTCTATTGCTTTATCGCTTTTAGAATGCCGCTTAGCATGGCTACACCTTGTTCGGTGAAAGCGTGGGGCAAATATCTAATGCCTCCCCTGTTTGAGGTCGCAAATTGCGACCTCAAAGAATGTTGATCATTATTTGAGGTTTCAATTTGAAACCTCAAAGTTTCAAATTCTTCTTTTGTCAACTGAAACATGAAATCTTCAGGAAATCTTTTAATATTTCGTTTAACAGATTCTGTTAAACGTTTGGTTTCTATTTCATAAAGAAGGGATAAATCGTGATCTAACATTACCCTTTCGCCCCGGATTTCATAGATCCTGTTTTGTACACTTTGTATTATTTGCATAGGATAGGATTTTGTGGATTTACTAAAAATACTAAAATCTTTCAGTTTTAAGGTCACAATTTGTGACCTTAAAGAATTAAAAATCCAACTAATAACCATTTATTTAACCCCGCGTATTTCTTACCTTTGCGAACATTTTAACGTGGTTTGAACTCTTCAAACCGATACAGGATCAAATATGGCGGCTAAATACAAAGAATACCAGCAATTAAACTTGCCCAACATCGGGGAAGAATTGCTGGCTAAATGGGAACAAAGCAAGGCTTTTGAAAAAAGCGTTGAACTGAGAGAAGGTAAACAACCTTTTGTTTTTTATGAAGGTCCGCCAAGCGCCAATGGTATGCCCGGCATTCACCATGTTATCAGTCGTACATTAAAAGACCTTGTCTGCCGCTACAAAACCATGCAGGGCTTCCAGGTAAAACGCAAAGGCGGTTGGGATACCCATGGTTTACCGGTTGAATTAGGCGTTGAAAAATTATTAGGCATTACCAAAGAAGATATCGGTAAAAAAATATCGGTTGAGGAATACAATGCTACTTGCCGCAGAGAGGTTTTGAAGTATAAAGACAAGTGGGATGATATCACAAAAAAAATGGGTTACTGGGTTGATCTGAAAGATCCTTATGTAACATTCGAAAATAATTACATCGAAACATTATGGTGGTGCCTGAGTGAATTGTATAAAAAAGATTACCTGTACGAAAGTGTAAGCATCCAGCCATACTCACCTGCAGCAGGTACGGGTTTATCATCGCATGAATTGAACCAGCCGGGTACTTACAAAGATGTAAAAGACACCAGTGCTGTCGCGATGTTTAAAGCGGTCAACAATGCTTTATCAAAAAAATTATTCGATGCGGCAAAAAGCGAAGAAGTTTTCTTTTTAGCCTGGACCACAACACCATGGACACTTCCCTCGAATTTAGGTTTAACGGTTGGGCCAAATATCGAATACGTTTTAGTAAAAACATTTAACCCTTACAGTGGCAAACCTTGCGCAGTTGTACTGGCAAAAGCATTGTTGCATAAATATTTCCCTGAGCATTTAGATGTATGGGTAGAAGGCGCCAAGACCGATCTGTACGATGCAATTTCTAACTGGCTGGATAAAGGAATTGATACCAACAACATTGAAGATAACACCACATTAAGACCGGAATTTGATTCCCTGGTTAAGAAAAAACAATTGCCTTATAAGATCGTTGCCACATTCACCGGCAATGATATCAGCGGTTGTACTTACGAACCATTGCTTCCATTCGAAGCCAATAGCCTTACTAAAATTGAAGAAGAAACACCGGAAGCAAAACCTTTTCGTGTGATCACCGGAGATTTTGTTACAACGGAAGATGGTACGGGTATAGTACATACTGCACCCGCATTTGGCGCAGACGATTATAAAGTAGGTAAGAAAAATAACCTGGGCATTTTAACCCTAGTTGATAAACAAGGTAAATTTATTGATGGCGTTGGCGAATTCAGCGGCCGTTATGTAAAGGATTACAAAAACGAAAAGGATTATGTAGATGTGAACATCGACATCTGCGTAAAGCTAAAAAAAGAGAACCGCGCTTTCAAAGTAGAAAAATACGAACATAGCTATCCGCATTGCTGGCGCACGGATAAGCCAATTATTTATTACCCGCTGGATGCCTGGTTCATTAAAACCACTGCAGCAAAAGATAAGATGGTTGAGTTGAATAAAACCATCAACTGGAAACCCGCAGCAACAGGCACGGGCCGCTTTGGCAACTGGCTAGAGAATATGGTTGACTGGAACCTTAGCCGTAGCCGTTATTGGGGAACACCCATCCCTATCTGGCGTACAGAAGATGGCAGCGAAGAAAAATGCATCGGCTCTATCAAAGAATTAAATGATGAAATAAAAAAAGCGGCTGATAAATTAGGCGGCGATACCAATAAAAATTATTTGCACGAAGGCATTCTTGATCTGCATAAACCATTTGTAGATGAGATCGTTCTGGTAAGCAATACTGGCGTTGCCATGAAACGCATTCCTGATTTAGTAGATGTTTGGTTCGATAGTGGTGCCATGCCTTATGCACAATGGCATTTCCCTTTTGAGAATAAAGAAATATTTGCACAAAATTATCCCGCAGATTTTATAGCCGAAGGCGTTGATCAAACAAGGGGATGGTTCTACACTTTACATGCGTTAGGTGCTTTATTAAAAGACAGCGTTGAAGCAGAATTAAAAAAAGCTGGCCTATACGAAACATCAGGTATGAAAGCCGCAGGCCCACAAGCCGGCGTAGCTTACAAAGCCGTTGTGAGCAATGGTTTGGTGCTGGATAAGAACGGCAACAAAATGAGCAAGCGTATCGGCAATGTTGTTGATCCGTTTGAGACGATTGATAAATTTGGTGCCGATGCAACACGCTGGTACCTGATCACCAATGCCTCTCCCTGGGATAGTTTAAAATTTGATATCGAAGGTATCAAAGAAGTGCAACGTAAATTCTTCGGCACACTCTATAATACGTATCAATTTTTTGCCCTCTATGCAAATGTTGATGGCTTCGCTTTCAAAGAAAAATATATCCCTTTAAAAGAAAGGCCGGAGATCGATCAATGGATCATCTCTTCTTTAAATACTTTGGTAAATACCGTACAACAAAATTTAGATGATTACGAACCAACACAAGCTGGCCGCGCCATCGAAGAATTTGTTGATTCCTTATTAAGTAACTGGTATGTGCGTTTATGCCGCCGCCGCTTTTGGAAGGGCGAATACGAGCATGATAAAATT
>DATHHR010000157.1:0-6563 GCA_035317105.1 Ferruginibacter sp.
TTGTATCATACGGCTATTGTATATCCTACAAGAAAAGACCTCGCTGTTATTTTCGATCGCCTCCGAAGGGCTTATTATCCGATAACAGGCGCCAGCGATCATGGCGTATCACAGGCCATTTATTTAAATGATCCAGATAACAATGGTGTTGAATTGTATTGGGACAGGCCGATAGAACAATGGCCGCAAAAACCAGACGGCTCTTTAGAAATGTATACAGCTGCATTGGATCTGGAAGACCTGTTAAAAGAAGTAGAGAGCTAATTATTTTACTTCAAACAATAAGAGTTCTGTCTTTTGAAAAATACTGAAATTATTATCCGCGATAAATAATAAGGTTTTATGCCCGTTCGGTAATTTGGGTCCAAAGGTTACACCTTCTATATTATCAATATAAATGCCCAGGCTCTTCATATCCAGCAATAATTTTTTTGATGCAGGGATAAATGACTTGTCCGGTTTTGATAAAGAAGGTATATCGCTAATGTCTGTAGCCTTGTTAAGGTCTACAATAAATAACCTTATAGAACAACCCAATCTCCCGGTAGAATAGGAGCGTTCGATCAATAATAATTTGTTATGGCCGATCGTAAGAATATCCGGTATACCATTCATTTTAAATGCACCGGGCGGATTTGCCGGGAATGGGATAGGCGATATTTTATAAGCATACTGGGCAATAGTTTTTTTACTGTCCATATTAAACTTTAAAATTCTTGTGTAGGTATTATTGTCTGTTATATCTGCTCTTGGCCCATCTTCATACAAAGGCTCTTCTACACTTACAAAAAGTGTTTTATAATTATCGGCAAAACTCAATCCTTCGAATACGGCGTTTTGTCTTGGCCCTTTTTCTACAGCCTGCATCACCAGGTTTGGTGGAATAAGAAAGCTATCGATAAATTTTCCGGAAGTTGAAATGCCTATAACCGTAGGATCTTCCAAAACAGTATAATCTGCATTTACGATCCTTTCGCCTTCGCTGCTCCATACTAATTCTTTACTGATAGGGTCATACCGCATAGCTTCAGGATCTGGCGTGTGATAAGGATCTTGCTTGCTGTTTGGATAAACGGCGCCATTGGGCTGCAACATATTTTTTACACCAACAAAACGAAAACTATCAATTCCTTTTTCGGTAAAAGATATTCTTGCTTCATAAAAACGTGCAGGGTTTTTATCGCTCCTGTCGTCGCTGATGATATAATATAATTTGCTGGCCGTATCATAATCAATACCCGATAAACCGCCAACAATTGTATTATTATAAACAAAATTTAATGGAATAATATATACACCTAAGAATTTTAAGCTATCAAGGTTCGGAGCGCTTTGTTGTTGTGCAATGGTTGGCGTTGCAAAAGCCAGCAGTAATGAAAAAAACAATAGATATGAACGGAAGCCTGATGAACACATATTGACGGAGTTGATAAATAAAGATAAAAAAAATCCCGGCACAAAGCCGGGACAAATTCGATAAGCCGTTTAACTATTGTGCAGATGCAACAAATTTAAAATTGCTATTAATATAATCTTTAATATCCTGCCCTTTTGCACTGCCTATTTTGTCTAAAGATGCTTTTATTTTTTTATCAGTAAATACCCTGTATTGTGAAGGGATTGCCTGGCTGAATGAAATGATATTATCTATTTCTTTTTTTATTTTTTCGGTATCCTTTGCTTTTGATAAGTAATCGCAAAAAGTTGAGGTCATATCATATTTATCCTGGCCTGGAGGTAAATTATTATAATGATCTGCAACGATATCGAAATCTTCATCCTTGGCATTTTTTATCAATACCGAAGTAACAGCATCTCCCAAAGCTCCTTTAGCATCAGCACTATATTTTTTTGCCAGGTCGTAGGCTTTGTCAGGCTGTAATTTAGTAAGGCCTTCTAATGCACCGCCTGCAACAGTATAAGAGGAATCAGTTACATTTTTTGTATAAATATCAAGGTATTTAGGATCTCCGGTTTTTACTAAAAACGATATGGCGGCCGCCTTTGTTTTTTTATCTTTTTCTGTAGTGGTCATTTTTGCAATCGCATCAATAACTTTTTGATCGGGCGATGATTTTTGTGCTGTTAGTTTAGTGATGGTTAACAAACGCAAGCCGGCAAACTTATCAGTCAGGCCCAATGCAAGCTCAGGCATACTTTTCGAATCAAAATAATCCAATGCTTCATACCTGTCTAAATAGTTCGGTGCATTTTTATATTGAAAAACATAATTGGCATCCGTTTTATTATCTGTTTTTTGACACAACAATATTTTATCTGCATCTACATTAATAAGATCTGGAACAGTATTTTGATGGAAAGTAAACGTATCGGAGAAGTTCTTTAACCATACTTTCTGGCGGATCTTACTACCTCCGCTATATACATCGATCGCAATAGGCAGTTTAAAGGGGTTGGTACTTTGTTGCGTTTGCTTTACATATACATAAGCATTCTTAGTGGCAACGTCATAGCCATAGCTGATATCAAGAACTGGATGGCCGCTGCCATAATACCATTGGTTCCAGAACCAGTTGAGGTCTTCGCCGGTAACTTCTTCAAAAGCCAACCGTAATTGATCCGCTTCGCCTGTTTTAAATTTATTGGTTGTTAAATAAAGATTCAACGATTTATAAAATGCAGAATCTCCAACATAATTGCGCAACATATTTAAAATACATCCGCCTTTATTATAGCTTACCACATCAAATACATCTTCTTTATCAGAATAATAAAAGCGTACAAGGTCTTTTTTAGCAGCATCGGTATTTTTTAAATAGCCTTCCATGTCTTCACGGCCATGTTCACCGGCAACATCATCTCCGTATTTATATTGATCCCATAAATATTCGCTGTAATCGGCAAAGCTTTCATTAACAGTTATATTGCTCCAGCTTTCTGTGGTTACAAGGTCACCAAACCAATGGTGAAACAATTCATGCGCTATCACTTCTTCCCATATATTGCCGTCAGTTAACTGGCGGTCATTTTGATAAGCGCTTTCCTGGTGCAGTGTTGCTGTTGTATTTTCCATAGCGCCGCTCACAAAATCACGACCAACTATTTGTGAATACTTAGGCCATTGATAAGGAACGCCTAATATCTTTTCATAAAAACCGATCATCTCAGGTGTGTTACCAAATATTCTTCTGGCAACAGATGCGTATTGTGGTTCAACATAATAGTTTACTTCTTTATCCTTGTATTTATCTTTTACAATAGTGTAATCACCTACGCCCATAAAAAATAAATAGGGTGCATGCGGAAGGTCCATTCTCCAGTAATCAGTACGCGTGCCATCTGTGTTTGTTTTCTGACTGATCAATAAACCATTACTAAGGGTAACGTACTTAGCTGGTACGGTCATGTAAATTTCTTCTGTTGATTTTTGATCAGGCTTATCGATGGTAGGCATCCATACGCTGTTACATTCTGTTTCCCCCTGCGTCCATATTTGTGTAGGCTTGTCTTTTTCTTCTCCTTTTGGATTGATGAAGTATAATCCTTTAGCATCCGTAATAGCGGCGCTGCCCTTTGCCTTTTGATCGTTGGGCCTTGAAGTATAACTGATGTATAGCGTATATTTTTCATCGGCAAAATATTGCTTATCAAGTGTGATCTTTAATTGCAGGCTATCATACGTATATTGTAAAGGAGTTTTATCTGCGCCTTTCATCATTGCCACTTCTTTAATATCCATTCCTTTTGCATCCAGTGTTAAGGAATCTGTTGGATAAAAATGCGGTTTTAATGTTATCCATTCTTTTCCGTACATCCACGATCTGTTATAATCAAATTGCACATCTAACTTGGTATGCACAACATCATTGATCTTAGTAGCGCTACCACGATATGATTTTTCCCACGCCAAACTTTTAGTTTGCGCGTTTGTAGAAAGGATGCTGAACGCAAATGCCAGCAAAATAAATAGCTTCTTCATAAATAGATTTTAGTATTGTAAAAATAACTGTCCAAACGTTAAAGCGGCACCAATTTTTTGCTTAAATTGTAAAAGATATTACTAATATATACGTTTGAATCCAAAGAAAATACTGATGCGCAGGCTTATTTATTGTTTATCGCTTATTATTATATGTAAAAGCAGCTTTGCGCAGCAACCCCATTTCATTTACATACAGGCAGATCCCAACCGGCCCTTTTATGTAAAATTGAATGATCAATTCTATAGTTCATCCTCTTACGGATATGTTATTTTACCGCAACTACGTGATGGCTGGTATAAAGTAAAAGTGGGTTTTCCTAAAGGAGATGGGATACTGCAGAGTTTCGATTGTAAAATAGACAAAAAAGACCTCGGCTATCTTTTGAAAAGCTTTCCAAAAGGGTGGGGGTTATTTAATTTACAAACCTCGGCAGTGATCATGGCCGGCGTACACGAAACAAGCGTTCCTGTAGCTGCTGCAAAAGAAAACAGTTTTTCTACCCTTATTTCTGATGCAGTGGATGATCATGATATTAAACCAGCTGCACCACAGCCCACTCCTGTAAAAGCACAGCAGCCAACCTATAATTCTAATTGTAAAGCCGAAGCTTCCAATGATGATTTTTTAGAGCTCCGTAAAAAAATGGCAGCCACTCAACAAGATCAAAAAATGATAAGCGAGGCCAGGAAAGTGTTCAGGCACAAATGTTTTACTACCGATGAGATAAGGAACCTCAGCGTATTGTTTTTAAAGGATGAAGGCAAATACAATTTCTTTGCCGCAGCTTTTCCGTATGTCTCGGATGGTAATTTTGATTCGTTGCTGGATCAGTTAACAGATGACTACTATATAAGCAGGTTTAGAGAAATGATAAAGCACTAAGTATTTCTTATAGCATATTTCTTACCTTGCTTTAATGTCACGCTATTTCATAGAATTATTTTACAAAGGAACTAACTACGCCGGTTTCCAAATTCAGCAGAATGCCAACTCTATTCAGGCTGAAGTAGAAAAAGCCCTGACAATATTTTTCAAACAAGAATTTTCTTTAACGGGTTCATCAAGAACAGATGCTGGCGTGCATGCATTAAGCAATTATTTTCATTTTGATTCGGAAGCGCTGAATGATAAGTCTGCCGAAGAGCTTGACAGATCGGTGTACCATATCAATGCCATTCTTCCTGAAGATATCGTGATCAAAAAGCTATACAAAGTAAAAGAAGACGCACATAGCCGTTTTGATGCTATTGGCAGGGAATACAAGTACTATATATACCAGTATAAAACTCCGTTCCTTGCCGATAGGGCATTCTTCTTTCCCTACAAGCTTGATATGGCTAAACTAAATGAAGCGGCAGCTTTGTTATTAACCTACGAAGATTTCACCAGCTTCTCTAAAAAGAATACTCAGGTAAAGACCTTTCAATGCAAGCTTACAAAAGCTGTGTGGGAGATGGAAAACGATATGCTTGTTTTTACGGTAAAAGGAAATCGTTTTTTGCGTGGAATGGTGCGTGGATTAGTAGGGACAATGATTAAAGTGGGTACGGGCAAAAATTCAGTTGATGATTTCAGGAAAATAATAGAAGGTAAAGATTGCGCTAAAGCAGATTTTTCAGTCCCTCCTCAAGGGCTTTTCTTAGTAAATGTTGCTTATTAAGGCCAATTCCTTAAAAATCTTTTTATAGTCTAATTCAGTGTAGTAGATAGTTTCAGACGATACTAACAATTCAATGTGAATTAATTATGAAATTTAATTCAAAAATAGTTGGCTGGTAAGTTGCAGACTTATATCTTTGCGCTCCGCAAT
The DNA here is from genome assembly GCA_035317105.1 of Ferruginibacter sp. GTDB lineage: Bacteria > Bacteroidota > Bacteroidia > Chitinophagales > Chitinophagaceae > Ferruginibacter. The sequence continues at coordinate 5,755 of DATHHR010000157.1, forward strand.
TGAAAAAAGGCGGAAAGTTCTTCGAAAAATAACACTGTTTACTTCGCTTCTTCTTAAAAATAGTTTAAGAAAAAATAAAGAAAAATTTGGTTGGTAATGTTAAGGTTGATACCTTCGCACTCCGCAAAAAAAACGGGTTAGTTCATTTAAAATTTTAGCTCAAAAAATTCGATTGTTTTTAAAGCGTTTTCAAAAATGTTTTTCAAATAAATTGAAATAAAATTTGGGTGATAAAATAAAGGCTCTTACATTTGCACTCCCAATGAAAAAAGGGGGTCGGAATAAGACCGAAAAGATCTTTGAAAGTTTGGAAATAATAGCACGAATCAGTAATGATTCAAACAGGTAAATCTGCACAAATAATACAAATTAGAATTTGACAAGTTTAATTTCCAATGAAATTACATTAGTCAGTTCAAACAACTCATTTACAATGGAGAGTTTGATCCTGGCTCAGGATGAACGCTAGCGGCAGGCTTAATACATGCAAGTCGAGGGGCAGCAGGGGTAGCAATACTCGCTGGCGACCGGCAAACGGGTGCGGAACACGTACGCAACCTTCCCAAAACTGATGAATAGCCTTCCGAAAGGAAGATTAATACATCGTAAGATAACGAGATGGCATCATCTTGTTATTATAGCTCCGGCGGTTTTGGATGGGCGTGCGCCTGATTAGGTAGTTGGCGGGGTAACGGCCCACCAAGCCTACGATCAGTAACTGGTGTGAGAGCACGACCAGTCACACGGGCACTGAGACACGGGCCCGACTCCTACGGGAGGCAGCAGTAAGGAATATTGGTCAATGGACG
>DATHHR010000158.1:0-15512 GCA_035317105.1 Ferruginibacter sp.
TATTACTAATCCCATTCCATACTTTGCTGCCAGTAAACTACTGCCGCCTGTGCTGCTGCTTAATATCCATTGCTGTGGAATACCTGCACTCTGTGGAACAGCCAATAATAATCCATATTTTGTTTCTGCCTCGTCTTTAAAAAAAGCCTGTAAATGTTCTAATTGGGTAATATAACTTTCTTCGCTAAATGTATTACTTGGATTTAATAAGGCGGCCGTAATGCGGTCGCCACCTGGTGCACGCCCCATACCTAAATCAATACGTCCGGGAAACATTGTTTCTAACATCCGGAAATTTTCGGCCACTTTCAATGCGCTGTGATTGGGTAACATAATACCACCGGAGCCGATCCGCAATGTTTTGGTAGCATCAGCTAGTTTCACCCTTAATAATTCCGGAGCAGAACCAGCGATCATGGTAGAATTATGGTGCTCCGAAACCCAGAACCTATAATAGCCAAGCTTATCAGCCAGCTTTGCTGTTTCTACAGTTTCAGCAACAGCCTGCTCTGCTGTACCACCTTTGCGAACAATGGATTGATCTAATATGCTGAGTTTTATTTTTTGCAATGGTGAAGCTTTATCAATATATCAATTAAAAATTTAAATGTAAAATGTAAAAGTTAAACAGTTATAATTTACTGTGATCGTCTCTTTTACATTCTACATTCAATATTTTACATTTAACATTATTCAGCCCTATCTTTTCGCTGTGGCCCAACATCTCCGTTGTCATCCTTTGGATTTGGTTTTGCGTTTGGCAGCTTCCCTCTTTTATAAATGATCAGTCCGTTTAAAAAATTTCTTAAGAGCTGGTCGCCTGCTTCCATATAACCTGGCTGGTCTTCATTTCTAAAAATATCTCCTAAAGCTCCTTTACTGATCTCGAAATCAGCCAAAGCAAGTATTTGTATGATGTCTTCGGTGTGTAAAGAAAGTGCAACGCGCAATTTTTTTAGTATATCGTTATTTGTTAACATGTCAGTTGTATTTTTTATTGTAATTGAAGGCTAAAAGTAACACTATTGTTGCATTTTTATTTACCTTGCAGCATATCTGTTCTACGAAAAAACTTTATTATGCCCAAACTGTACAATGTGATACTTGTGGACGATCATGTCCTCTTGCGAGATGCCCTAGCTTCCCTGATAAATACCTTTGATGAATGCCATGTAATGAATGTAGCCAGCGGCGGCGAAGAATTAGTGCGTGAGATCAAGAATGGCAATATCCCGAATATTGTTTTATTAGATCTGAATATGCCTGGAATGGATGGCTACGAAACTGCAAAATGGTTACATAGTAATTATCCATCAGTAGGTGTATTGATATTAACGATGTACGATTCTGAGATCGCATTGATAAGATTATTACAACTTGGTGTAAAAGGCTTCTTAAAAAAAGATGTACATCCCGATGAATTAAAAGCTGCCATGCTTTCGGTTGCTAATGGTGATTACCATTATTCTCATGGTATTACAGGTAAACTGGCAACATTATTCCAAACCAATCATGCTAATAATTCTTCTTTAGATAAAGCGATACTGAATGATGTGGAAATTGACTTTTTGAAACTGGCCAGTACAGATATGACCTATAAAGAGATCGCCGACATCATGAAACTAACACCACGCATGATCGATAACCACCGTGATTCTCTTTTTATAAAACTGAATGTAAAAAGCAGGGTTGGATTGGCTATTTATGCTATCAAGAATGGCATCGTTACTTTTTAAAAAAGTCCGAATAAAGTAGAATCTATTTTGCTGATGATCTGCCCTAAATGTTCTTCATTTTCTGCAAACTTATTGGTGTTGGCATCAATGATCAATAGTGGACCTTCTTTATAATTCTCTATCCAGTTGTTATAATAGTCGTTCAGTTTTTTTAAATAATCCAGGCGGATATTTTCTTCATACTCTCTCCCACGCTTTTGTATCTGTGCAACCAATGTTGGTACCGACGCTTTTAAATAGATCAACAGATCCGGCGGCTGCACCATCGACTTTAAGGTTTCGAAAAAATTATAGTAATTAGTAAAATCGCGTTTGCCCATCAGGCCCATATCGTGCAGGTTTGGCGCAAATATGTTCGCATCTTCATAGATGGTTCTATCTTGTATAATGGTTTCTGTACCTCGTTGAATATCGAGTAAATTATTCAATCTGCTATTCAGGAAAAATACCTGCAGGTTAAAGCTCCAGCGAGGCATATCCTCATAAAAATCATTTAAATACGGATTGTGATCCACGTCTTCAAACTGGGGTATCCATTTGTAATGTTTGCTAAGCAATTCTGTTAAAGTGGTTTTGCCAGCGCCTATATTTCCAGCTACAGCAATATGCTTGGGTTTCTTTGTCTTTGCCATGCCCCTATCCCCTAAAGGGGTATTTTGTTATTTTGTTTTGAAAGGTTGAAAGTATGCAAACTTAATTATATCACAAATATAAAATGTGTTTTATTCCCCCTTTAGGGGATAGGGGCTAATAATAGTTTAAACCTATAGCTGTTCTTACCAATTTCATAGTTACCTCGGCGCTTTTCCTGGCTTTTTCTGCGCCTTGTTCCATTACCCGCTGTAAATATTTTTCATCTTGCAAAATAGCATCAACCTTATTACGGATAGGCGAAATAAAGTTTACCATATCTTCTCCTAATTGTTTTTTCATATCGCCGTAGCGTATAGTACAATTATCAAAATCATCGGCATATTTTTGTATCACTTCTTCACTGCTCACTAATTTCATCAAACCAAAAATATTCTCGATATAATCCGGCTTGGTTGAATTTTTTTCTGTTGGCCCGCCATCTGTTTTAGCCTTCATTACTTTTTTGCGTATCTGCTCATCATCATCCGCTAAATATAAAGTTGCCAATTGGTTTTCGCTTTTACTCATTTTGCCCGTGCCATCCAGGCTAGGAACTTTTACTAATTGCTCATTATAATTAAAGGCTACAGGCTCAGGAAAAACATCACCATACCGATGGTTAAACCGATTTACAAAGTTCCGGGCCATTTCCAAATGTTGTTCCTGGTCTTTTCCAACGGGCACATATTTAGCACGGTGCAATAGAATATCTGCTGTTTGTAAAACAGGGTAAGTCAGCAGACCGGCATTTACATTATCCGGATTTTGGCGAACCTTATCTTTAAAAGTAGTTGTCTTTTCCAATTCGCCTTTGTAGGCCATCATATTTAAATAGAGATACAGTTCAGATGTTTCACGAACATGGCTCTGGCAATACAGGGCTACTTTATCGGGGTCTAATCCGCAGGCGATATTTTCTGCTAATACCCTGTGTACATTGGCTTTCAGTTCTTTTGTATCGGGATGTGTAGTAAGCGAATGCAGGTCTGCCACCATAAAAAAGCAATTGAACTCTTCCTGCATACGTACATAATTGCGAATAGCCCCAAAGTAATTGCCTAAATGCAAAAAACCTGTAGGGCGAATGCCACTCATTACTATTTCTTTTTGATCACTCACTAACTAAGTTGTTTATTGTATTAATCATCAAATCTATGGCGGCAAAGGTTCTAATAAATTTCTATAAAGTAAAATAAAATCTTTTGGCTTTGTATTGGGTCATCTTCAAAATGCTAACCACAAACTTTTTTTTATTACCATACCCAACCTTTTACTTATTTTAGCTGTACATGCATTCAAAAGAAAAATCTATGAGACTCCCTACACTGCTATTAACACTATTTATGGTATGTATTATGGCATCCTGTGTGAAAGAAAAGACGGATACTGTTACTGTAACGAAGTACGATACACTTAATCACACTGTACTCAGGTATACAGACACTTTAAACCTAAATGTAACAGATACTGTATTTCGACTATTAGAAGATACCGTATCGGCCTCAGTTGACGGCACTCCTTACTTTTTTAATACCTATTCTGATATGACTATAACTACATATCCAGAAGGATTGACAGAATCGACACAATCTTACCACGAATTTTCCGTTTCAGCACACGATTCTGCTGGGGATTATCTGGGTATATCAATTGCAACAACAGATAGCTTTTTAATACCGAATAAAACGTATGGCTCTATCGGAGACAACACTAGCATAGTTGGTATCAATTATATTAACGCAACTACTGAGTATGAAACCGGATATGGGTTTGCAACCGCTTCTACAGTAGGCCCAACCTCTGCGACTATTACATCTATAAACGGCGATGAAATAACAGGAACATTTCAGGGAAATGTTTATTATGATTTCGATGTAACTAACCCTGACAAAAGAGTGATTAGCAATGGGTTGTTTAAGGCCGTTTTTTAAGCAAAACACTTCCAGGTATTAATTAAAAAGTATAAAGCACTTTTCTTTTCATTTATCTTATAAACAAAAAAATATGAAACTCCCTATACCAATATTAGGACTATTTATCGGATGCATTATCATAGCATCTTGTACGAAGGAAAAGACTAATACTGTTACCGTAATAAAAGTTGATACAATAAATCATACTGATACAGCGAATGCTATCGATACAATTACTCATACTACTTTTGCATTCCCTGTAAATGATAGTACAGTTCAATTATCAGCAGACAGTATATCAGAATCGATTGACGGCACTCCAGACCTGTTTACTTACTTCAGTACCATGGATCTACGTACAATTATAGGGTGGAATGGTGATCCCGCGAAACCTTTCCACATTTTTGCAATGCAGGCGCAAGACGATGCTAATAACGCCGCTGCCAACTATCTATATATAACAATTAATACAACGGATAACTATTTAATAGCAAATAAAACATATGGAACTATAGGAGATAGTACTAGTACAGTTACTTTTACCCTCAATGATGCTAGCTTTGGGAGTTCTTTTGGAAGTGAGTTTTCTGGTAAATATTCACAAGGCCCATCCATAGCAACTATTAAATCTATAAGCAGTAATGAAATAACAGGAACATTCCAGGGAACTCTTTTTGCTAATAATGATTCAACAGGTTCTAATAAAAAAATGCTTACTAATGGTAAGTTTAATGTCCTTTATTAATTAAAATACTTTCAAATTATAAAGGAACCCTATTGGGTTCCTTTTATATTAGTATTCAGTACCAATAATAAGTTTCAACATTATTTAACGGGATTACTTGCAACTTACAGGCTATAATTTAGTAAAACTCGCTACTTTTGACCTATGGAAGTAAATGATCAATTAATAGATAAATTAGCCAGTTTATCAAGATTACAATTTGATGCTACTGAAAAAGAAGCGATCAAATCTGACCTGCAAAGCATGATACAATTCATCGATAAATTAAACGAAGTAGATACTACAGGCGTTGAACCTTTATTGCACATGAGCGATAATGTAAATGTTTTAAGAGAAGATGAAGTACAAGGCAGTATCAGCAGAGATGAGGCATTGAGAAATGCGCCTATGCACGATGAACAGTTTTTTAAAGTGCCTAAAGTAATTCAAAAATAAAAAGTCAAAAGCAAAAAGTGAAAAAGCCTGATTAGGCAATTCTATTGCTGTAGACATCTACTTTGTAATTTAATCGAATCATAGTTTTTGGTTTTCATTTTTGACTTTTAACTTATTTATGCAGGGCATCATTCATTTAGAAGATATCAACAAAAGCTATTACTTGGGTAAGCAGGAACTGCAGGTACTAAAAGGTATCAATATCGATATTTTTAAGAATGAATACGTTGCGTTGATGGGACCGAGTGGTTCCGGTAAATCAACCCTGATGAATATATTAGGTTGTCTCGACTCTCCTACCGGCGGCAAATATATTTTGAATGGAAAAGATGTAAGTGGCATGCCTGATAATGATCTCGCGGAAGTCCGCAATAAAGAGATCGGTTTTGTTTTTCAACAATTTAATTTACTGCCGCGTTTAACCGCAATAGAAAACGTTGCCCTACCGCTTATATATAGTGGGATTGAAAAGAAGGAAAGACTGGAAAGAGCCATGGAGGTTTTAACTAAAGTTCGATTAGACGACCGTAGTCATCATAAACCCAATGAATTAAGCGGCGGTCAATGCCAACGTGTGGCCATTGCAAGAGCGCTAATAAATAATCCCTCTATTATTTTAGCAGATGAACCTACGGGGAACCTTGATTCTAAAACATCGTATGAGATCATGGATATACTTACTAAAATACATTCAGATGGCAACACCGTTATTTTAGTAACACACGAAGAAGATATCGCTAATTATGCAAGGCGCGTTATCCGTTTAAAGGATGGCATTATTGCAAGTGATATTGTTACAACAAATAGCGTTGTATCATCATAATACGTCATTTCCCATTCTTATTTTTTCTTGAAATAAATATTTCAGCAATATATTACTCGTTTCTCCTCTTTGCTTGTAGAATAAGCTACTCGTATCCCACCAAGTATTTTTTTTATTATTTTCTATTATAAGTCAGTTTTATTATTTCTATGATACACTGTAACTTGTTCATTTTCAATTATATATAGTATATATTTTTTATAAAAAATTTATTGTTATTCAATAGGTCAATTTTTTAAAATCAATTATTGGGCATGTCATTTGAAAACTACAAGAAAATAATTAATAAAAAATAAAACAAAAACTTATGTTGAAAATGAAACTAACAAACAAATTAACAAGCCTGATCATAATAGGAACTTTATTATCTTCTTTAGCTTTTACTTCATGCAAAAAAAGTAATGACAACTCTCAAAACTCTGGTAATGCTAAAACTTCGATGGGTACAACAGATGGTGCTATCGATGATGCTTCTGTAAGTGGCGTATTTGTAACGATCGCAGATATTAAATTAGATGGACAAAGTGTTAAAGGATTTAATGAAACGACAGTTGATCTAGCTGCATTTAAAAATGGTAATATTAAAAATATTGGCAATTTTAGTCTGCAAGGCAAATCATACAGTACTGTCACATTTGTATTGGATTATAGTAAAGATTCAAACGGAATTGCTCCGGGTGCTTATGTTTTAACTACAGACAATGTTAAACATGCATTAACCAGCACTACCAACACAATTACAGTTGCGAAAAATTTCATCCTGAGCGATACAGCATTGAATGCGATCATTGCAGATTTTGATCTACGTAAAATGATCACACACCCTTTAACAGGTGATACTGCTTCTTTTACTTTTGTTAGCGCTGCTGAATTGCAAAATTCTGTACGTATTGTAGATGCTACCGAAAGTGCGAATATTTCAGGAACATTCACTAATGCTATTTATGCTGCTGATACTGTAATTGCTTATGTTTACAAAGCAGGGTCATTTACTGATGCTGAATTACAAGGACAAGGTGCAAGCAGTATTCAATTTGCCCATGCAGTTACCAGTTCAGTTGTAACGGCAGGTACATATAAATTAAGCTATTTGGATAGCGGTCTGTATGAAATACATTTTGCAAGCTATAATGATGTTAATCATAACGGTAAGCTTGTATTACAAGGTATGTTCACAGCAAATGCTACTCCATTAAATATTTTATCAGTTCTGTTAAACGCAAAAGCGACTGCAACTGTAAATGTTACTGCAACAGCAGATGTTAGTGTTAATTAATTAACTGAAACAATATATCAAACACAAACAGGCCCTTATTTCGAAAGAATAAGGGCTTTGTGTTTGATTTTGTTTTGAATAACTTTGGATCATGGCATTTAAGATATATACCAAAACAGGAGACCTCGGTAAAACGAGTTTGATCGGTGGAACAAAAGTTCCTAAAAGTGACCTGCGCATTGACAGCTATGGTACTGTTGATGAATTGAATTCTTACATTGGCTTAGTATCAGATCAATTGCCAGATGCGCATAGTAAAAATATTTTAAGAGAGATACAAGACAGGTTATTCACGATCGGTTCATCATTAGCCTGTGATCCTGAAAAGGAACCAAAAATGAAGATCCCGGATCTTAAAGAAACTGATGTTGAATTGTTAGAAGAAGAGATAGATAAAATGAATGATGTACTGCCGGTAATGAAATTTTTTATTTTACCCGGCGGACACCCTACCATCTCAACCACACATATAGCACGTTGTGTTTGCAGAAGAGCAGAACGGATCTGCGTTAATATGCAGGAGCAGCAATTATTTGTAGAACCATTAGTGATTAAATACCTGAATCGCTTAAGTGATTACTTATTCGTTTTAGCAAGATATGCGGGCCATTTATTAAATGTGCCGGAAGTGGTGTGGAAACCAAGACTATAATGAAGAATTAGGAATAAAGAATTAAGAATTTTTAGTTGATAGTTATTCCTCATTCTTAATTCTTCACTCTTAATTTATTATGTATCCATCCTTCATGTGCAAAGTACGATCGCTCATTTGCGCTAATTCTTCATTATGCGTTACGATCAAAAAGGTTTGATTGAAATTTTTTCTTAGGTCGGTAAATAGCTGATGTAATTCTTTGGCATTCTTACTATCAAGGTTACCCGTGGGTTCATCGGCCATTATTATAGAAGGATTATTGATCAGTGCCCCGGCCACAGCAACGCGTTGCTGCTCTCCACCTGATAATTGATTGGGTTTGTTTTCTAACCTGCCTGAGAGCCCTAATGTTGCTAAAAGTTCGGTTGCCCTGTCTGTAACCTCTTTCTTTTTTGTGCCTGCGATCCATCCGGGGATGCAAACATTCTCTAAAGCAGTGAATTCCGGCAATAAATGATGGAACTGAAAAACAAAGCCGATGTGTTTATTTCTAAAAGCAGCCAGTTTTTTACCCGTTAGCTCATTCACCTTTTCAAATTCTAACGTAATTGTTCCCTTATCGGCTTTGTCTAATGTGCCCAGGATATGCAGCAAAGTGCTTTTACCAGCGCCTGAAGAGCCTACAATACTTACGATCTCTCCTTTCTGGATATTGATATCGACCCCTTTTAATACGGGCAATGTTCCATAATTCTTAATAATCCCTTTCGCATTCAGCATGAGGCACAAGTTAAGTAAAAAGGAAAAAATCAAAAGGAAAAACCCAAAAATGCTATCTAATATGCTAATAATCACCTCAAATGATCGTTTTTTTACTTTTTATTTTTCACTTTTTACTTTTAAATTCGATTTAGGGAAAAACACATTTGGTCAGTTCCACCAAACTTTTACATTTGCAAAAATTAAACCCATTTAGAAGATGTTCTGGACACTCGAATTAGCCTCTCATTTAGAAGACGCACCATGGCCTGCAACGAAAGACGAATTGATAGATTATTCCATCAGAAGTGGCGCTCCTATTGAAGTAATTGAAAATTTACAGGAATTGGAAGACGAAGGTGAAGTATATGAAGGATTAGAAGATATCTGGCCGGATTACCCTAGCCAGGATGATTTCTTCTTTAATGAAGATGAATATTAATACTAGTTCTGGGTTTTAAGTTATACGTTTTAAGTGTTGAAGCAACTTTTATACTTACTTATAACTTAAAACTTACCACTTATAATTTATGAAACCTCGAATAGACATCGTTAATGAGATATTAGAGGAATGTATCGTTGCCTACCCTGTCTCCTCCTTCATAATAAGCCTTTATAAACAATACCAGCAACGCGGTAGCCTTAGCAAAAAGCAGTTGGAAGGCTTGTATAGCAAGACCGCTCAAATACCCAATATTTCTACCAGCAAATTAGCTACTTTAGAGGCTTTAATTAAGAAAATGCCCACGCGGTATAAGTCTGATATATCTGCGCCAGCAGCAGCATTTGAAAAAGATGCGGCAGTCGGTGAAATGATAACAGCTATTTTAGAAAAACGCCCGGAACATAAGACCGTTCTGCTCCTTAAAATAAAGTACGATAAAAATGAGGTACTGACTGCTGCCGAGATCGCAGATCTTAAGCGTTTTGTATCGGCACTTAAATAAGCTATTCTTCTGCCATAATTCAATTATTTTATACCTGTGGCATCCTTTCTTCCATTCGTAACGTTTTCCAGGTAATAACATCCGCTTTTTGTCAAATTTCGTATATGAAGCAGGTTCGGTAAATCTTTAAAAATAATTGCTACTAAAAACAGGCGCATGTTTTGTTAGGTATTTAACAAGCAATTATTTATTTGATGAAAAAATTATTTATTCTATTTTTTATTACGTGTAGTCTAACCGCTGCTGCAAAATCGCGTGTACTAACTCCCGCCTTTGTTGATTCTTCCATTCGCTATGATACTACAGCGCCTTATGCATTAGTTGCCGGAGGAAGCAAAGGGATAGGCTATGGCATTGCAGAAGCATTGGCCAAACGCAAATACAATTTAATTTTAATTGCGCGGCATTTAGATACTTTAGAAACGGCAAAAACAAGATTAGAAACAAAATACCATGTTCATGTAGAGATACTGGTATATGATCTTAGTAAAGATTCATCTGCAGAAGCAATTGCAAAATGGTGCACGGATAGAAATATACATTTGAAAATGCTTTGCAATGTTGCAGGCATCGGCGGCTCAAGGGATTTTTTATCGTTGCCGCTAGATTCGCTGCGGTATATGGTAAGATTGAATGTTGAATCCTGCATGGCGCTTTCATTGACGTTGCTTCCCTTGTTGGAAAAAAATTCACCGTCTTATATATTAAATGTGGCGAGTATGGCCGGACTTGCCCCTATCCCATCAAAAAATATGTATTCGGCAACTAAATCGGCTGTTGTATTTTTTAGTTATTCATTACGGTACCAGTTAAAGAAAGAGCATATTAGCGTGAGTGTGCTTTGTCCCGGCCCGGTATTTACAAAGCCTGAAGTAATAAAGGATACAAAAGAAAAAATGGGCAAAGTGGGAGTAAAAATGGCACTGATGCCCGATAAGGTTGGTGAAATAGCTGTAAAGAAAACCATCAGGGGAAGATTATTAATAGTGCCGGGTAAGCTCGCCACTTTAGCTTCTTCATTTTTGATAAGGTTGCCCAGAAGATGGGTAACCGCTATTTATGGTAAATTAGGAAACTCATAATTGACTATTTATTTTTATGACGGATAAAATATTTTTAACTAATTCATATTATTTTACACCGATAAATAAAACCTGGCGCATGATAACTGCTGCAAGCATCAAATTATTACGGATACCTTTTTCTTTTTTCCTTGCGCCCTTGTATTTTTTTACTTTGTCGATGGTGCCACATATTAACTGGAGCCATGCAGCATTGATATTTTTTATCCTTAATTTTTTAATATACCCTGCCAGCAACGGATACAATAGTTATATGGACAGGGATACAGAAAGCATTGGCGGAATAGAAAATCCCCCTCCTCCATCCAAACAGCTTTTTTATTTAACGGTTGTGTTAGATACAGCCGGGATATTATTAAGTCTGATAATAAGTCCTGCATTTGCTGCGCTGATGCTATTGTACATTTTAGCGTCTAAGGCTTATAGTTACAGAGGTATCCGGTTAAAAAAATATGCGATCATCGGATACCTGACCGTCATTATTTTCCAGGGAGCATTAACATTTTTTATGGTGTACTACGGCACCGATGCCTCCTACGCTATTATGTTACCCTGGCAGGGCATAGTAATATGCGCCTTATTGATAGGAGGTTTTTATCCGCTGACGCAGGTATACCAGCATAAACAAGATATTGTCGATGGTGTTACAACGATCAGTTATAAGCTGGGTTATGCCGGCACTTTTATTTTTTGCGGAGTTGTTTATTTGGTAGCCTGGTTATTGATGGCAGAATTTTTTCTGCAACAAAAAAGTATGCAGAAACTAGGACTCGTTACCATCTTCTTTATTCCTATCATCATTTATTTTTCCTGGTGGTTTGTACAGGTAAAAAAAGACCATAGCGCAGCCAATTTTAAAAATACCATGCGCATGAATTGGATCGCGGCAACTTGTACCAACACAGCATTTATCATTTTATTAATCTGGAATCATTTTGAGTAAGATAGTATCCATCGGTACAGCGGTACCTGATTGTAAACATGATCAGCAAAATATCCTGACATTCATGAAGCAGGTATATGCACTATCAGAAACGGATAGTCGCAAATTACAATTCCTCTACAAACAAGCAGGCATTGATACACGCTATTCTGTTATTCCGGATTATAGTGCAACAGCTGCAGACTGGCAATTTTACTCGCCAACCGAAAACCTGGAACCATTTCCTTCGGTAGAAGATAGAATGAAGGTTTATAAAGAGTACGCAGCTCCGCTATCAATAAAAGCTATTGACAATTGTTTGGGTAGCTTTCCTGTAAAAGATATAACGCATTTAATAACGGTAAGCTGTACCGGGATGAGTGCGCCGGGCCTCGATCTTGAGGTGCTTGAATTATTACATTTGCCTCCTACTACCTGCAGAACATCTGTCAACTTTATGGGCTGCTACGCAGCGATACATGCTTTAAAAATAGCCAATGCATTTTGCCTGGCAGATGAAAATGCCAATGTATTAATTGTTTGCACAGAATTATGCACCTTACATTTTCAAAATGAACCAACTGTTGAAAATATGACAAGCAGTATGCTTTTCGCAGATGGTGCAGCAGCAGTACTCGTAACAGGAAACAAAAAAGCAGCAGGAATAAATATTGATAATTTTTATTCCCTGGTTGTGGCAAAAGGCAGTAGTGATATGGCCTGGGATATTTCTTCTAAAGGATTTTTAATGACACTGAGCAGTTATATCCCTGATCTTATTGAGGAAGATTTTGATGGCCTGGCGACCAATGCTTTGGCTGCAGCAAAATTAAAAAAAGAGGATATTGCCCATTGGTGTATTCATCCCGGAGGAAAAAAAATATTGGAATCGGTGCATAAAAGTCTTGGTTTTACAAACGGCCAATTGCAGACGGCGTATGATGTTTTAAAAGATCATGGTAATATGTCATCGCCTACAATATTGTTTGTATTGAAAAAAATATTATCCGCTACTACTAAAAAAGGTGAAAAAATATTTGGCGCTGCTTTTGGGCCCGGGCTAACAATGGAAACCTTTATTTTATCAGCATGATAGACCTACGTCGACGCAGCGATCAAAAAGAATTATTGGATGGCGATACTATTCCATTTACTGCGCTCAAGCGAAACCTGAAAGAGCTTAATTTTATTAATACCTGGCTTGGCGGACATACCATCACTCTTCGCGGAATAAAAAGATCGCTCAGTAATGTGGAAATGCTGCAACCTATTACCATTTGCGAGATCGGTTGTGGCGGCGGCGATAATCTTTTTGTTATATACCAGTATTGCATCGATAATAAGATCAAAGCAAATTTTATTGGTGTAGATCTAAACGAAGGTTGTATCAACTATGCCCGGCAACGGTATCCGCAGCTTACATGGATCTGCAGTGATTATGCCAAAGTAAAGTTTGAACGCAACCCTACTGTTATTTTTTCTTCTTTGTTTTGTCATCATTTTACGGATGATCAATTGATAGAGATGTTGCAATGGCTACAGCAAAATAGTCGCAATGCATTTTTTATTAATGACCTGCAACGACATCCGCTTCCTTATTTTTTGATCAAATACAGCACAAAGATCTTTAGTAGATCATATTTAGTAAAAAATGACGCCTGTTTATCGGTGGCACGCAGCTTTATAAAAAAAGACTGGATAGAATTATTCAAGCAAGCAGGAATAAAAAATTATACAATAAGCTGGCAATGGGCATTTCGCTGGCTAGTGATGGTTGACAATAAACTATTGCATGAATGAGCCTTCACAACATATGATCTCTTATGATGTAGCTATCACCGGTGGTGGATTAGCAGGATTATCGTTGTCGATACAATTAGCTAAAAAAGGATACAGCGTTATCTTATTTGAAAAAGAGACCTACCCATTTCATAAAGTTTGCGGTGAATATATCAGTATGGAATCATGGGATTTTATACAAGGTCTTGGTGTTGATCTGGACGCATTACAGGTATCGCATATTAGTAAATTAGCAATATCGGCGCCAAATGGAGAAATGCTGCAACATACACTTGCATTAGGTGGATTTGGTATTAGCAGGTACCTGCTTGATAATAGTTTAGTACAAATAGCCCGAAAGAATGGCGTTACAATAAAAGACAATACAAAGATCACTGATATTATTTTTAACAACGGATCATTTACTATTTATGAAGGAGAAAATATGTATAACGCAAAAGTTGCCTTCGGAAGCTTTGGTAAAAGAAGTAACCTGGATATAAAATGGCAAAGGCCTTTCGCGATCGCTACAAAAAATAACCGCAATAATTATGTGGGTATAAAATACCATGTAACTATTGATCTTCCTGACGATACGATCTCATTACATAATTTTCAGGATGGGTATTGTGGTATTTCAAAAATTGAGGGTAACAAATATTGCCTTTGTTATTTAACCTCAGCTAATAACCTCAAAAAAAATAATGGGAACATTAAGGCAATGGAACAAACGATCCTTTCGAAAAATCCATATTTGACAAATATATTTTCTACCGCGAATATATTATATGATTTCCCTTTAACTATTTCACAAATAAGTTTTGCTAAAAAAAGCCAGGTAGAGGATCATATTTTGATGATCGGCGATGCTGCGGGCATGATAACACCTTTATGTGGTAATGGAATGAGCATGGCCCTACATGGCAGTAAGCTTGCTTTTGAACAGGTCTCCTCTTTTTTACAGGGTAGCATAACAAGAGAGCTAATGGAAAAAGAATACAGCGCTCAGTGGAACGGCCATTTCGGCAAAAGATTAAAAATGGGAAGGATGATCCAGCATTTATTTGGCAATAAAACGATCACCAATATTTTTATTGTCGTGATGAAGCCTTTTCCGAAATTGGTTGATCTTTTAGTAAGACAAACTCATGGTGAGCCATTTTAGGTATTGAATATTTAATATTGAATACTTAAAATTAAATATCAAATATTAATATTACTTATTTACCAGGATCCGTATTTAACTTTTAATCCTTTCAGCAAAATACGCATACCGCTTACAGCATCATCTGTTGCGGTGTTCATAAAAATGATATACGCAATATTCTTTTGCCTGTCGATCGATACGGTTGCAAAATAACTTCCTGCTGTGCCTGAATGGGCAGAAAATTCTTTTCCCCTATCATAAATATTTGACCAGCCAATAGAATAATAAGGAATCCCTTTATGCATGTAATTGTAGGTACTGCTTTTTATAAAATTATCCTTGCCTTCCAGGCCTTGTATATTTAACTGTATGAATTTTATATAATCAGGCAAGCTCACATTGAGATCACTGGCAGGTTCCTGGTAATATAAATGGTAATTGATAGTAGAAGGTATTGCCGTTAAAGAATCGCCCTCCATCCAATGGCCCCAGGTGTCTTTTTTTGTTTGATTATCGGGCCAGGAAAACCCTGTATTGATCCCGAGGCATTGATTGAAGCAAATGCTATCCAATTTTTCCCAGGTTTTGTTGGTTACTTTTTCTAACATCAATGCAGCTAAAATATAGCCTGCATTCGAATAGTAATAATGCAGGCTGGTATCTGCTATAACCGGCTTCAATGTAAGCACCCATTTGCCAAACCCTTTTCTTCTCTCATAT